>JACQPG010000041.1 GCA_016207665.1 Elusimicrobiota bacterium
CCGCCGCAAGGGTCAGAAGCGCACAGGTGCGCTCCTTCTGGCTGCGGGAATACGAGGGCTACCCTTCCCGCTTCCAGGCCGAGGCCATAGCCCCGGTCCAGAACAAGGTGGGGGCGTTTCTCGCGGACCCCACCCTCTTCGCCATCCTCGCCCAACCGCGGAGTTCCTTCGACCTCAGGCGGGTGATGGACGAAGGGCGCATCCTTCTCGTCAACCTCGCCAAGGGCAGGCTCGGCGAGGACAGCACAGCTCTCCTGGGCGCCCTTCTCGTCTCCCGGCTCGGGCTGGCGGCCTTGAGCCGGACCGACATCCCCGAACACGACCGGCGGGACTTCTTCGTCTACCTCGACGAGTTCCCGACCTTCACGACCCTGAGCCTTGCGACCATGCTCTCGGAATTGCGCAAGTACCGCGCATCCCTGGTCCTGGCGCAGCAATATCTGTCGCAGGTTGACGAGCAGGTGCGCGACGCCATCCTCGGGAACGTCGGCACGATCATCTCTTTCCGCCTGGGACTCGCCGATGCCGAATTCTTGGAGCAGGAGTTCGAGCCGGAGTTCCGGGCCACGGACCTCGTGAGCCTGCCCAACTATTGCATCTACATGCGGCTCATGATGAACGGGAAGGTGTCGCGGCCGTTCAGTGCAGAGACGCTGCCGCGAGTCTGAGAATCTCTGCCCGACGCGCGCCATCGACCCAACTCCCCATACAAGAACAACGCTCTGGCCCCCCTCGGCCGTGGCGAGCGGTCGCCTAGGGCATTGACCCGAGGCGCCGTTTTTCTCCTCTTCCGTTGGGACAGATCCGGTAGAATCTGCCCCGCCTGTTCCTACAAGGAGGGTCACGGACCATGTTGAATCTCAAGGACGGGAAGATCGTTCGCGAGTGGTCGACCATGCTTCCGGAGTGCCAGACGGAGGGACCGGGCCTAGTCGAGGCCATCCAGAAGAAGCTCTCGGCCTACGAAGTGCCGGGGCTCTCCTGGAAGGAGGAATCGGCCTCGACCGGCTTCATGAAGAGCATGCTGGGCAAGCGCAGGGACTTCCTCGTCGTCAGGAGCGAGCAGTTCCCCGAGTGGCTCGTGTGCATCGGTGCGAGGGAGTACGGCCGGTTCCTGAACGTCGTCTGGTACCTCACGACATCGCCCAAGTTCCTGAACAAGATGCGGAGCGCCGCCGCCGGTGAGGTCCTCGTCGACGAGCTCGACGTCTTCGACCAGCAGGATGTGAACGCCTTCGCCTCGGTCACCAGGATGGCAACCGTCACCGCAACGGAGGAGTTCGCCAAGAAGCGCAACCTCGATCTCGAGCGCCTTGACCGGCAGGCCCGGGGGGTACGCTGAGCCGGGTGATCGCAAGCGGCAGCCAGCCTGAGCGCAGGCGCTCTACGAGTGGGAGCGCAGAGCACGAGACTTCGTGCCCTCGGGCCCTGTGATCACGATGGCAAGGGAGAGCGCCTCCGACCGCGTCGTGGGGTTCCTTCTGGTCGGCGTCTTTGCCGCGGCGCTCGTGGCCTCGGTGGCCGTCCAGCAACCGCTCATCCTGGTCATCCTCGCCGCTACAGGCGTTGTCGTCATCCTGATCCGGTATAACCAGAGGCGTGCGGACGAGGATCGTCGCGAGGCGGATCGCAAGTCCTACCAGGAGCGCGAGAGTGAGCGTAACAAGGAGCTGTTTCTCGATGAGGTCGAGTGCTACTTCCCCTTTCTTAAGGAGGCCTTCCAAGAGCGCGTATCCAACGCGGAGGCGCCCGAGGACGCATTTCTCAACGCCCTCTACGACGTTCCCGCCACGGACATCGGGACCACGATGTACGGCTTGCCGGCGCGCCTGCCCCTCGCCGAGCGGACCAAACACCTCTACGTGGTGGGGAAAACCAGCTCCGGAAAAACGAGCCTCCTCCTGCACCTCATACAGGACGACCTCGAAGCGGGGCGCGGACTCTGCGTTGTAGCACCCGAGGCAGAACTCTTCCGCGACTGGCTTTTGCCCATGGTGCCGGACGAGCGGGCAGACAGCGTCGTGTATTTCGCCCCCGGCCAACTCGACAACCCGGTCACCTTCAATCC
>JACQPG010000032.1 GCA_016207665.1 Elusimicrobiota bacterium
CGTCGGATGGATGCGCTCCGGCCCGAAATCGGGCCGGCGGGCCGGATCCTTGCCGATCAGCTCGCGCAAGCCCTCGAACTGACCCTTGCGCACGTTCGCTAGGTCCTTACGCTCGGGCACTCGGGCCGCGTGATCATAGAGGAACACCGGGATGTCGAGCTCCCGGCCGATGCGCTCGCCCAGTTTCTCGGCCAGTCTCGCACATTCCCGGATGGAGATGCCGTCGACCGGAATGAACGGGATCACGTCCACGGCGCCCATGCGAGGATGCTCGCCCTTATGGACATTGAGATCGATCAAGTCCCGGCACTTGGCCGCGACCTTGAAGCAGGCCTCCAGAGCGGCTTCGGGCGGGGCCACGAAGGAGAGCACGCAGCGGTTATGATCGCCGTCGGTCTCGACGTCGAGAATCTTGACCCCCGGCACCGCGCGAGCGGCCGAGACCACGTTCTCGACCTTTGACTTATCCTTGCCTTCGGAGAAATTAGGGACGCATTCGACGAGAGCGCTCATATCACCCACACCTCGATAACGGCTTCTTCGATCATTCTAGCGATTTTTAGCGATCGGCTTTACGCTTAGAGAGCCCGCCGGTTTGCGCGCCATGGCGAGAAGGCGCACCCCCAAACGCCGGCTCGGGCGAAGCCCCGCGCCGAATCTGACCCCCACGAAACCGGCGTGGGTGAGGGCGCGCCTTAGACGAGCCCTATTATAGATGCGGACGAAGGTCTTGGCCCGGCTGACGCGCCCGCCGGGCCTGATATAGATCCGATCAGTAAGCAGAGCCCTATCCGTACCCCCCAGCACGCGGCTTTCCTCCAGGCTCCACACCCGGCCCATGCGGCCCCAGTATTTCGGCACGAAGAATTCCTCGAGCCGGTCGCCGTTGATCATGTCCATGATCAGGAGCCCGCCGGGCCTTAAGGCCCGGAAAATCCCGCTCAATGTCCTCAAGTCGTCCTTGAAGTCGGTGAAATAGCCGAAGCTGGTCCACAGGCTCAAGGCGGCGTCGAACTCCTCCCGGAACGGCATGGAACGCATGTCGCCGCGGATGAAACGGACGGGCGCCGCGAGCCGGCGAGCCCGTCGCCTCGCGTCGGCCGAGAAAGGACGCGAGTAATCCAGCCCCGTCACCTCATAGCCTATTTCCGAAAGGGCGATCGAGTGCCTGCCTATGCCGCAACCGACATCCAGCACGCGGCAGCCGCGAGGCAGGAGCCGGGAAAGAGCCCTGATCTCGCTCCGGGTGTCGGGATGCTCGATGAGATCGGCGATCGGGAAAATCGACGGCCTGAAAAAGGTCTTCCACCAATCCTTCATGGCCGCAGCACCAAGGTGCGGCGCTCGGTGAGCTCCTCCATGGCGTAGCGCACTCCCTCGCGTCCCGTCCCCGAATCCCGTACGCCGCCGTAAGGCATGGCATCGGACCGGAAGGCCGGGATATCGTTGAGTATCAAGCCGCCGACCGGCACCCGGTTCCAGGCGTCGAATACGCCCTTGAGGTCGTTGGTGAAGAGGCCGGCCTGTAGGCCAAAGCCGCCCTCGCCGATCCGTTCGAGGGCGCGCTCGCGCGAGTCGACCGGCTCGATCGTGGCGACCGGGCCGAACGCTTCCTGGCAGGAGAGCTTCGCATGGGAAGGGACGTTCTCGACGAGCGTCGGAAAAATGAGCCGTCCTTGCCGGCGTCCGCCGGCCAACAAGCGGCCGCCCGCCGAGACGGCCTCCTGGATCCAAGCCTCGACCCTCTTGGCCGACTCCTCCGAGATGAGCGGGCCGATATCCGTGCGCTCATCTCCGGGCTCGCCGATCACCAGCTCGGAGATATTCTTGAGCAGCATCTCCTTGAAAGGCTCGTAAACCTTCGCGTGCACCAAGACGCGCTGCACGGAGATGCAGACCTGGCCCGAATAGTAGAACGCGCCCCAGGCGATCCTCGCGGCGGCCCAGGCCAGATCGGCGTCGGGCGCCACATAGGCGGCGGCATTGCCGCCCAACTCGAGGATCGCGTGCTTTTTTCCAGCGACGCTCTTGAGATGCCAGCCCACCTTATCGCTTCCGGTGAACGAGAGCACTCCGAAATTCGGATCCCGGACCAGGCCTTCGGCCAGCTCATTGGAGCAGGAGACCACGGCCATGCATTCCTTAGGCCAGCCCGCCTCCAATATGAGCTCGCCAAGCCTCTCGGCCGTTCGGGGAGCCTGGGGCGCGGGCTTGAGCGCCCAGGGGACGCCGACGGCGATGGCCGCGGCGACCTTGTGCGCCACGAGATTGAGCGGGAAATTGAAAGGCGTGATGAACAAGGCCGGCCCTCGCGGAAAGCGCCGGGTCAAGGCGAACCGACCCTCCGTGTTGAGGTCAAGATCCAGGGGCAACAGCTCCCCTCCGAAACGCTTGGCCTCCTCGCTCGCCCAGTCGAAAGTGAAGGCCGCGCGCGACACCTCGCGGCGCGCCTCCTTGAGCGGCTTGGCCACCTCCTCGACGATCAGCCGGGCGAAGCCCTCGGAGTCGGACTCGATGCCGCGCGCTATGCGCTCGAGCATCTTGGACTTGGAATGGGAAGGAAGGGCCCAAGCCCGCCCCGCGCCGCGGGCCAGAGCCGCGGCGAGCTCGCCGGCCTGCTCGGGCTTCGTCAGGGAGATCATAGATCGAACCATTTCAGCCATCGCCGCACCTGCCTGAAGTCGCGGGCCAGGAAATCGGGCCTCGAACGCGACAGCGACTCCCAGTCCGAGAAGCCGGTCCCGACCGCCACTGTCTTGAATCCCGCCCTCTTGCCTGCCCTGACGTCCAAGGGGGTATCCCCGATCACGTAGACGTTCTCGCTGCGCACGGGCTTGCCCGCGATCCTGGCGGCGCGTTTGACCGCGGCCTTAAGAAGGGTGGGCCTGTGAAAAGAGTCCGAGCCGAAGCCGCCGAACATGAAATAGGAGTTGAAGCCCGACGGGCCCAATTTGATGCGCGCGCCCTTCTCCATGTTTCCCGTGCCCAATCCCAGCAGCACGTCCCGGCGCCTGCTCAAAGCCTTGAGCAGGCCCTTGATGCCGCGAGGCATGATATAGGTCTTCTTCCGGATGGCGGCGTTGACGTAATGGGGCAGTCGGGAGAGATACTCCTGGTGAAGCCTCTCCAGCTCTCTCGGGCTCGGATCGCGGCCCGTAGCGCGCCGATGCAGCTCCCGGAAATTCCACAAGTCGGTGCGCCCGGCCAGCGAGATCTCGCTGCAAAGGTCCTTCTTGCCGTAGATCGCGTAGCCCGCCCTATTGAGGGCCTTGCGCCCCGCTCCTCCGGCCCGGATCAGGGTGCCGTCGATGTCGAAAAGAAGGACTTTCACGGTATCGCGCGAAAACGAAGCGCCCTCGGAGGGCCGAGGGCGCTTGATTCGGCTCTCGCGGCTAGCCGAGCTTCTTGAGCTGCTCCTCGACCTCGCTATAATTACGCTCCTTGGTGATGTCGGGCTCGACCTTGACCCAGGCCACCTTGCCGTCCTTGGCGATGACGACTGTGGCGCGCTGGCTGATATTGGCGCCGGGATGGAAAAGACCGTAGGCCTTGGTCACGGTCCGGTGCATGTCGGCCAAGAGCGTATGCTTGAGGCCCATCTTCTCGCGCCAAGCCTTGTGGGACCACACGGAATCTATGGAAATGGCCGCCACCTCGGCGTATTTGGAGAACTTGGAGAGATCCTGGGTAAAGCAGGCGTTCTCCTTGGTGCAGGTCGGGCTCCAGTCCAGGGGATAGAAGAACAGCACCACGGGCTTTTTACCGACATGATCAGCGAGCTTCCAATCCTTCTTATCATGATCAGGCAGCGTGAAATCCGGCGCCTGGGTCCCCACGACGATGGGAGTGGTTTCTTTCGATGGTGCGGCCATGGCGGTACTCATGATTCTTTCTCCTTAGTGAGTGGAAGTAATTTTGATCTCAATCGGTTTATGGAAAGCGGCCTGGAGGCTCACCCGGGCGGCCACCTGCCTCGCGGCCTCGCGGAAGGCCTTGGCCGGCTCGGAGTCGGTCTCCGAGGCGACCACGGGCTGGCCCGTCTCGCCGCTCTGGCAGATCAAAGGATCAAGCGGGATGCTGCCCAGCACCGGGACCCCGTATTTATCGGCCAGGAAATGGCCGCCTCCGTGCGAGAAAATCTCGCTTTTCTTGCGGCAATGGGGACAGACGAATTGAGCCATGTTCTCGACCACGCCCAAAAGAGGCACGCGGAGCTTCTGGAACATGGACACGGCCTTGCGCACGTCGGAGAGCGCGATGCTCTGAGGGGTGGTCACGATCACCGCTCCCATGAGCGGAACGTTCTGGCACAGCGAGAGCTGCACGTCCCCGGTGCCGGGAGGAAGATCCACGACCAGGTAATCGAGCTCCCCCCAACGCACGTCCTTGAGGAATTGCGTCAAAGCCCCATGCAGCATGGGCCCGCGCCAGATCACCGGGGCATCCGGCTCCATCAAAAAGCCCATGGACATCACCTTGACGCCGAAGGCGGACGGCGGATCGAGCTTATTGTCCGCTCCCGGACGAGGCTCCCAATCCGTGACGCCCATCATCTGCGGCTGGTTGGGGCCGTAGATATCGGCGTCGAGAAGGCCGGTCTTCGCGCCCTCGAGAGCCAAGGCGACCGCCAGATTGCAGGCCACAGTGGACTTGCCCACCCCGCCCTTGCCGCTGCCGACCGCGATGATGTTCTTGACCCCGGGAGGCATCACGTTCTCGATGCGGGGATCCTTCTTGACGCTGGCGGTCATGCGGATCTGGACCTCGGAGACCCCCGGCACCTTCTGCGCCGCCTCCTTGGCTTCCAGCTCCATGATGCCCTTCAAGGGACAGGCCGGAGTGGTGAGCACGTAATCGAAGGACACCCACCCCCCCTCGACCACGAGATTTTGCACCATGCCGAGAGAGACTATGTCCTTCTTGAGCTCAGGCTCGATGCAGGCGCTCAACGCCTTCAGTACCGCTTCTTTCGTAGGCATCAGATCAAGAACAGCATCTCCCGATATTTGGGGACAGGCCAGAGTTTATCCGGGACCAGGCCCTCCAAGACATCGACGGCGGCGCGGATGACGTCGAAGAACGGTTTGACCTTATGGCAATAGGCCTTGGCCTTCTCCTCGACATCGTCGATGAACTCGGCCGCGACATGCGCCTTGCGCAAGCTCTCCACGGCCCGGCTGGCCGAGTCGATCTGTTTGGTCAGGTCGGAGAGAAGCTCGAGCTCGGTCTTGCCCGCCGGATCCTTGGGGTTGAGCTCGCGCAGCAGGCGTACCGAGTTCGCCAACTGTCCCTGATATTCGATGGCCGCGGGAAGATACATGGTCCTCAGCATGTCGATCACCAGCTTCGCCTCGATGTCGATGTCCTTGACGTATTTCTCGAGCTTGATGTGATGCCTCGAATGCGTCTCGGCCTTGGAGAGAACGCCGAGCCTCTCGAACATCTCCACCGACTCTTTTTCAACGAGCCCCTCTAGAGCCTCGGGGGTGGTCTTGATGTTGGGAAGGCCGCGCCGCTTGGCCTCCTTGACCCATTCCTCGGAGTAGTTGTTGCCCTCGAAGCAGACAGTCTTGCTTTCCTTATAGTACTTGCGCAGGACGTCGATGACCGCGTCCTTGAGCTGCTTCTTGCTCTTGAGCCTCTCGTCGATGTCCTTCTTGGTCTGTATCAATTGCTCGGCCACGATGCTGTTAAGCACCATGACGGGGAAGGCGTTGTTGAACGAGGAGCCCACCGCCCGGAACTCGAACTTGTTGCCGGTGAAGGCGAAGGGCGAGGTCCTATTGCGGTCGGTGTTGTCGCGCAGGATCGCCGGTATCTTGTCGATGCCGAAGGACATCCACTCCGGCTCGGTGCCCTTGGTGGTGACCCCCTTCTCCAGATCATCGAGAACCGTGGTCAATTGGGCTCCCAAGAACACCGACATGATGGCCGGAGGCGCCTCGTTGGCGCCCAGGCGATGGTCGTTGCCCGAGGAAGCGATGGAGGCTCGCAGCAGCTTCGAATGATCGTGCACGGCCTTGATGATCGAGACCAGGAAGGTCAGGAACTGAAGGTTGTCATGAGGCGTGTCGCCCGGGGAAAGCAGGTTCTTGCCGGTGTCGGTGCCCAGCGACCAGTTGTTGTGCTTGCCGCTGCCGTTGATGCCGGCGAAGGGCTTCTCGTAGAGCAGGCAGGCCAGGCCGTGCCGCGCCGCCACCCTTTTGAGCAGGTCCATGACCAGCTGATTGTGATCGACCGCGACATTGGCCTCTTCGAAGACGGGAGCGCACTCGAACTGATTGGGGGCCACCTCGTTGTGCCGCGTCTTGAGAGGGACGCCGAGCTTGTAAAGCTCCTTCTCCGCGTCGGTCATGAAGGCGAAGATACGATCCTTGATGCTGCCGAAATAATGGTCCTCGAGCTGCTGGCCCTTGGGCGAAGCCGCGCCGAAGAGCGTGCGCTCGGCCAGTATCAGATCCGGCCGGCGGCGGTAGTACTCCTGGTCGATCAAGAAATACTCCTGCTCGGCGCCCAGGGTGGAGAAGACCTTGGCGGCGTCGGTCTTGAAGTACTTGAGCACGGCCAAGGCCGCCTTGTTCAAGGCCTCGTTGGAACGCAGCAGCGGAGTCTTGGTGTCGAGCGACTCGCCGTTGTAGGAGACGAAGATAGTCGGGATGCAGAGGGTGGCTCCGCCCGCCGTCTCCATGATGAAGGCCGGAGAGGTCGGGTCCCAAGCCGTATAGCCGCGAGCCTCGAAGGTCGCGCGCAAGCCGCCCGAAGGGAAGCTCGAGGCGTCTGGCTCGGCCTGCACGAGCTGCTTGCCGGAGAACACCTCCAAGACGTTGCCATCGCTGGTGGGGTCGATAAAGCTGTCGTGCTTCTCGGCCGTCACCCCGGTCAAGGGTTGGAACCAGTGGCAATAGTGGGTGGCTCCCTTCGAGATCGCCCAGGTCTTCATGGCGGAGGCGACGGCGTTGGCTACCTCCATGTCGAAGCGCGTGCCCTGCTGTATCGCCTCCTGGACCTTGGCATAGGTGTCCTTGGGAAGAAGGAGCCTCATGGTCTCCGGGCCGAACACGTTGCAGCCGAAATAGTCCGAGATCTTGGCCGCCGACGCCGCAACCTGGAGCCCGTTGGTCTGAGTCTTGTTAGAAGGAGTCAATTCCATCTTGGTTATGGCCATAAATGAGCCTCTCCATAAATAGATATAGACGGGTTTTCGCCCGTCTGGGATGAGATATGATACCAGATTTTAGCCATCCATCGCAAAACAGGCCGGGCGGGCATCCCCTTCCGCCCAGCCCGGGCATTATGCTTCAATCCGCGTATGCGCGAAGCATCCCGTCCGCTGCTGGCGGCGCTGCTGGCTTTCGGCCCCGCCGCGCCCGCGCAGGCCTGCACGAGCTTCCTGGTCCCTTCGTCGGGGATGATGGGCAAGTCCTACGACTGGGTGCATGGCGACGGGATGCTGGTGGTCAATAAGCGGGCGGTGAGAAAGAAGGCCCTCTCGTTGCGGCCGGGAGGCCGACCCGCCTCATGGACTTCCCGCTTCGGCAGCGTGACCTTCAACCAGCATGGACGGGAGTTCCCTCTGGGCGGCATCAACGAGGCCGGCCTGGCGGTGGAGGTGCTCTGGCTCGACGAGACCCGCCATCCTCCGGTGCAAGGCGCGGAGGAGCTCAACGAGCTACAGTGGATCCAGTATCAACTCGACCGCCGCGCCAGCGTCTCCGAGCTCGTGGCGAGGATCGATGAAGTGAGGATCAAGCCCGCCCTGGCCCCGGCGCATTATTTCGCTTGCGACCGCGGAGGCGATTGCGCCACCATAGAATTCTTGAACGGAAAGGCGAGTGTTCACACGGGGAAGGCTCTCGACGTGCCCGCCATCACCAACGATACGTATGAGAAGTCCCGGAAGCATCTGGCCGACCATGCCGGATTCGGCGGCAACCGGCCCTTGCCCGGGGACAGTTCCTCCTTATCCCGATTCGTCCGGGCGGCCTTTATGGCCAAGTACCCCGACCCATCGCTCGACGCCCAGGCCCATGCCTTCGACATCCTCGACAGCGTCCGCCAGTCCTGCGAGGAGAACAACATCCGTTCCCGGTGGCAAATAGTCTACGACCTGGCTCAAGCCCGGATAGCGTTGCGCCTGGTGGGACAGGAGGGCTTGCAAAGGCTGGATGCGGCCCCCTTCGACTATTCCTGCTCGTCTCCGGTCAAGGTTCTGGAACTCGATCCGGGCCTCTCCGGCAATATTTCCGGCCGGTTCGTCGATTATACTCGAGCCCTCAATCGGAAGATCGTCAAAAAGGGCCTTGATGAAGCGGGAGCGAATTTCCCTCCCCAAGCGATCGAAGCGATCGCGGCCTATCCCGAGTCTCTCCCCTGCGCGGAGGGCGAACTCTCGGCACGGGCCGGACTATGGGCCGAATCCCTCGCTTCCACGCCGCGATAGCGGCCGCTGCGGCCGCGACGGCCTTGCTCGCGGCACCGGAAGCCCGCGCCTGCACGACTTTTTTCATTCCATCAAGCCGGCTCATGGGAAAATCCTACGATTGGCCCCATGGAGACGGAATGCTCGTCGTCAACAAAAGGAATCTCCGCAAAGAGGCGCTCATTCTCCGCGGAAAAGCTCGCCCGGCCCGCTGGACCTCCCGCTATGGGAGCGTGACGTTCAACCAGCACGGACGAGAATTCCCACTGGGAGGCATCAATGAAAAGGGACTCGCCATCGAAGTCATGTGGCTGCCTGAAACGGACTATGGATATCCCGGAGAACGGCCGGCGCTCAACGAGCTGCAATGGGTCCAGTTCCAACTGGATCATTTCGCGACGGTCTCAGAGCTGGCGGCCGCTGTCGAACGAGTCGCCGTCTCCAAGGTCTACGCGCCGCTGCATTATCTGGCGTGCGACGCCTCAGGAGCCTGCGCCGCCATCGAATTCCTAGGAGGACGAGCCGTCTTGCGCCGGGGCGGCGAGCTTCCGGTCGCGGCGTTGACCAACAGCGCCTATAGCGATTCCTTGGGCTTTATCAATCGACTGGCCGGGCTCGGCGGAAACCTTCCCATTCCCAACGGGCCCGAGTCCCTGCCGCGCTTCGCGCGCGCCTCCTATCTCTTGTCGCGCGCTCCGGCCAAGGGACACTTGACGCATGCCTTCAGGATGCTTGAAGGCGTGCGCGTCGTCGAGCCTCCGCCCGACGGCGATCCATCCCAGTGGCAGATCGTCTATGAGCTGGGACAAAGGCGGATCTCTTTCCGGATGGCGGGAAGCGGCCGGATCCAATCGCTGTCCACCGCCTCTCTCGATTATAAATGCTCGACCCCCGCCAAGGCGCTCAAGCTCGATCCGGGAATCTCAGGGGATATATCGCGACGATTGATCCCGTATACCACGGGCCTAAACAAGGAGATCGTGAGAAAAGGGCTCCGCCCTTTCGCCGCCTGGCTGCCCAGCTCGACCCTGGATCGGGTCGCCATGTATCCGGATTCGCTGGCCTGCGTGGAAGATGCCGCTTCGACGGGAGGCCGGCCATCAGGAACTTGACCGCCTTGGCGCTGGTGGCCCTGGCCGCCCCTCCCGCTTGGGCCAAGTCGCTGATTTCCTGCCGCGCGCGCTCGGACTGCGCGGTGATCACCTCGGCCTGTCCGGGCTGGGAAGTCGTTAACAAGGTTTCGGCCGCCGAGCGCAACCGCCGCAACATGAGCCAGAGGCCCCACATCGACTGCGTTGCCGATGCCGCGGGGCCCAGGCCGGAGCCGGATTGCGTGGCCGGCTTTTGCCTGCCCCGTATTCCGGAAGGCGCCTCGCCCCTCATTTGCCGTGCCGCGCACTGGTCGATACAACAAGCATTTCTCGAGCATGCCGCATGCCGAAAGGACGCCGACTGTCAAATCCTCTCGTTCAACTGCCCTTTCGGGTGCCATACCGCGCTCAATCGCCGGGCTCCGGTAGCCCGGCTCCGCACGGTGGCCGAGCTTTACAGCTCGCGCTGCGCGCCGTGTCAATATAGCTGCAAGGAGCCGACCACCGTCCGATGCGAAAAGGGGCGCTGCGCGATGGCCGGCGAGTCCGATTGACGGGCTTTCTCCCGTCGGGCTATAATATATATATGCTGATATTGACCCCCAAGGCCGTCGAGAAGATGCAGACCTTTTTCCAGAACGAGGACAGCGCCAAGGGCAAGAGCCTGAGAATCATGCTCAAGCCCTCCGGCTGCGCCGGTTTCGAGTACGCCTTGGGCTTCGACGACAAGCGGGCCGAGGACGTCGTGCTTCCCCAGACGGGCTTCGAGGTGGTGATCGACCAGAAAAGCGCGACGCTTCTCGACAAGGCGACCATCGACTATCGCGACGATCCCATGAGCTCGGGGTTCAAGATATCCAATCCCCTGGAAAAGGGCTCATGCGGTTGCGGCAAGTCCAAGCAATTCTAGGGCGGCGCTAAGCTCGCCGACCAGCCATGGTCACTCTCACTCCCAAGGCGATCGACAAGGTCAAGGCCTTGGCTTCAAGCCAGGGGCACAAGAAGCCCATTCTCCGGATCCGCGTAGGCGCGGGCGGCTGCTCCGGCATGAGCTATCACTTCGAGATCACGGATCAGGTGCTGCCCGACGACCTGGTCTTCGAATCCAATGGCGCCAAGGCCGTGATCGATCCCCGCTCCGACTTCTTCATGGGAGGCTCGCAGGTCGACTATGTCGAATCCCTGATGGAGTCGGGCTTTAAGGTCCAAAACCCGCTCTCCAAGTCCAGCTGCTCCTGCGGACAGTCCTTTAGCACCTGATCGCGCCGTCCCGGTCAAAGCCGGTAAAGCAACCAGTAGACCGCCACACCGTTCACCGACACGTAGAGCCAGATCGGAAGCGCGCGTTTAGCCCACCATGTATGCTCGGCGAAGCGCCCCGCCCAGGCGAGATACAATGCGCGCAAAGCCAGCGGCGGCACGGCCGCGGCGAGAACGGTGTGAGAGATCAGAATCATGAAATAAACCGTCCTGATAGTCCCCTGGCCCTGAAAGCGCACCGAGCCGGCGGTGTAATGGTAATAAAGGTATGAAACCAGAAAGGCGGCGGAAACTCCGAAGGCTCCCAGCATGCACCGGCGGTGGGCCTCCACTTTACGGCGGCGGATAAGCATCCAGCCGCAGAGAAGAAGCGCGGCCGAGGCCGCGTTGAGGCTGGCGTTAAGAGCGGGCAGGGGCGAGGCCAAGTCAGGATTCTTCGATGCGCACCGAGGCGTAACGGCCCGAGGCCGGCGGCACACCGGCGTTGAAGCGGGGCTTATGCGCCTCCATCAAGGCGCCGGCGATATCCTTGAGATCGTCGAGCGACTCGATATCGGCCGCGGCCACGTAATCGAAATAGACGTCCTTTGCGGCCGAGAAAAGCTGCTCGGCCGTGGGCTCGCAGCGGCCTTGCCAATGCTTTGAGAGGGCTTCGAGGACGGTATCGGCCAAAGCCAATCCCACATAGAGAACCTGCGAGCGGCCCTCGGCGTCGAAGGTGACGAATTCGTAGACGCCGGGCTTTTGGGGAGCATGGGAGGGAAGGGCGTCGGGCTTGAAACGAAAACAACGCTCCGACATCGAGATCTTGAACGTCCTCGTGCGGCCGGTGGTCATGACGACTTGGAAAGCTCGCTTTGCCATAAGGCCCTGCCCACGAAGAAGGGACCCATGCTCTGTATGAACTCCGAGGTTTGACGCGTAGCCCGCATCGATTGCACCAGGGCCGAGAGCGGATAAAGGTCCTTGCCTATGAGGCCTATCACGAAATCGTTGTCGTTCTTGTCCATGCCCGCGCAGGCCAGGCGGATGTCCTGGGCCAGCTCCGCGTCGCCGAACGAGCGGCCGATGATGCCGTGCTCCTTCAGCATCTGGCCCTGCTCTTGATGGCTCAACTTGGCGAAGGCGCCGGTGCGCCGCAGGGGATACCACACGGCCCAAGGCCATTGGCGATCCATGATCACTCGCTTGGGCCGGCGCAAAAGCCAATCCTCTAGATTGGGCTCATAGCCCAGCGAATAGGTCCGGCCGATCATGGTGTATTCCGGCTTGAGCGAAAGGTTATCGAAGGGCCAGCGATTGAACGCCTCCCGCAGCTTGGTCACGAACAGGTTCGGATCCTCCGACACCGCCAGAACCGCCGCTCCCTTGGGATCCGCCAGATCGGCGTAGACGACCGCCTCGATCCCCGCTTCGGCCAAAGCGGGACCCAGCGACTTCGGATCGCCGCAATCGCCGAAGGCCTGGAGCTGCATGAAGAGGCGCCGATCCGAATATTGAGTCTGGCCATCCTTCGGACCGCCCTTTTCGCGGATATCCAAAGCCTTGGGCGTCTCTTTATCGGCTTGGACCGGTTGAGCGTGAGCCATTTCCATTATTCTACAAAACTTTTATAAACCGCCTCCATTGAAGCGGGCCGGGCAAATCCTTATGCTAGCCCGATGATCGTCTCATGGCTCTTGTTCTTGATCCTTTCGCGGCCTTCGTTTGGGCTCGACGCGGTGCCGGCCGCCGCTTGGGTGGTGCCCTGGGACCCGGTCTCGCTCGCCCCTGATTCTCCTTTGGACTGCTTCGACGAGATCAATCCCTTCGTCTTCGCCTTGGACCGGGAGCATCGGGTGTCGCTGGCCTATCCCAAGCTGGCACAAGCGCTCTTCAAGCGCGGGCGCCCCGGGCAGCTCAACATCCCGGTGGTGGTCAACGACGTCATCGACAGCGGCGGAAAGGTGCTCGCGCTCAAGTCTATCTCCGCGGTAAGCCTGATCCTGGCCTCCCCCCAAAGAATCTCCGCGCACGTAGCCGAGTTGGTCAAGGCGGCCGAAGGTTTCGATGGGATCGAAGTGGACTACGAAAGGGTGCCCTATCCCCTCTGGGGACGCTACATCCGTCTGCTGGAAGAACTGGCGGTCGCTCTTCATGCTCGCGGCCTGAGGCTGCACGTGGATCTGGAAGCCGGGATGCTCTACGGGCTGGGAGAGCCTTACGCGCGGCGTTATTGGCCCATGCTGGCCGCGCACGCCGACAGAGTCAAGCTCATGTGCTATTACGAACGGGGAGCCTATTCTGACGCGGTGGGACCGGGCAACTCCCTCGTCTGGGTCGAGAGGACGGCAAGCAAGGCCCTCGAGCTCATTCCCGCGGCCAAATTATCATTGGCCTTGTCGCTTTCAGGCTCGGACTGGCAGGTGCCCTGGCCGAAAATCCCCGGACTTCGGCGCATGGAACGGCTCCACTATGGCCGAGTGCTGGCGCTGGCCGACCGGCACAGATCGCGCATCGTCTGGGATCATGAGAAGTCCTCTCCCTATTTCACCTATACCCGCAAGAACACGCTGCATGAGGTATGGTTCGAGGACGAACGAAGCTTCTACGAGAAGATCAAGGCGGTGCGGACCGCCGGCGTGCAGAACGTCTCCCTCTGGTATCTTGGGGCCAAGCACCCCGATCTCGAAAGCCTCGGCCTGTGCCGCGGCCAAACCCTCAGCGGACGGTAAGCACTAATAGCTGAGGCTCAAGCCCCCGCTGGCCTGGCGGCTGGTGTAGAAAGGCGTCATCATGTAAAGTCCCTCGACCCGCAAGGCCAGGTTGTCCAAGAGCCTCCAGACGAATGTGGCCCGCCCCGTATGCACCGGCCGCCGGCTCCTTTCCTCGGTGCCGTAGCCTCCGCCGTACTGGAGGCGCAGCTCGGCCGGCCGATTGCCGGTGGCGTCGTCGATGCGGCCGAATGTCTTAGCCGCGGTCAATAGGCCCATATGCTGGTTGAGCTCTCACGGGGTCCAGTACTCCGGCTCGATTCTCTTGGAGTCTCCCCGCCAGAACTGATAGCCGGCCCAGAGGAAACCCATCAATCTCCGCGTGAGCCGGAACCGGGCGTCATATTCCTGATTCCGATCATTGAAGCGCAAAAGATCGTAACTGGCGCTGGCCTCCCAATTCATGGCCACGTCCCACTCCACGGTCGCCGAGTCGCTGCGGAATTTCCGTCCTCGCATGAGGCCCGCGACGGTCTCGACATGACTAGCGCCGTCGCGCAACGTCAAGCGCAGACCCTTGGGCAGCAGCATCGCCAGCCCGCCGCCGTAATAGCTCGAGGGCGAGAGGCCTTGGGAGAACTGGCGGCTCGTAAACGACCCAAAAACTTCGAGGCGGCGCGCGGGATAAATCCGGGCCTCGACCGCGCCCTCCCGCGCGTCGACGTCAGGCAGTCCGCTCTCGGAATAACGGCCCGGGCCGCCCCAAGCCTTGAGCGAAAGCCTCCCGATGGAAGCCCCTCCCGTGGCCAGGAACTTCATCGTCTGCCGCGAGGCGCTGTCCGAAAATGCGTCGACCTGGCCTCCGACCTTGGAGCGCGCGTTCTGCCGCGCCTGCTCGAACAGGTATTTATACCGGGGGTTCTCGGGATCGGCGCGAGCCGCGCTCGTGAAGAACTTCTTGGCGTAGTAATATTTCCCCGCCCGCTGGTTGGCGATGCCCCAAGCGGCGAGGAACTCCGGCTGGTTGAGACCGTAACGGCTCAATTGCTCGTAGATCGAGAGGGAACGGTGGGGCTGGCCGGTGCGCACCCAAAGCGCCCCCTCGAGCATCTTGGCACGAGCCCAAGGCTCGGCCAGCGCCAGGTGGCGGGCCAAGCTGTCCCCGCTCATGGTCTTGGGCACTTGAAGGCGGTAAAGCTCGGTTCTCTTGGTCAGCGCGGTGTTATAGCCGGTATTGTCCTGGACGAAGGCATAGGCAAAATACTTCTGCATCATCTGCTGGTTGATCGCCACCGCCTCGGGCACGTTGGTGAATTCGTCTTGGCCGTAATCACCGAAGGGAAAGGCGAATGCGACGAATTTCTTTTCAGGAAACAATTCCAGGAACTTGGCCTTCCCCTCGCTGTATTCGGTCTCGACCCTTTTGCGGTATTCGTCCACGGTCTCCAGCCGGTTCTGCTCGGCCAACCACTGGCGGTTGGCCAGGAAACGGGCCTTTTGACCGGGCCCGACCGGGATATAGACATGGCCTTCGTTGGCGTGGAGCTGTATTTCCCAGCGGCCCGTTCCCTTCCAGTACTTGATATCCCGCAGGCTCGCATGATGCGGCGTCCTCCGGAAGCCCGCCAGTATGATGAACATGGTGGCTTTCAGCCCGGTTTCCTGGAGGATGGGATCGGCATTCTTGAAGGAATCCGTGCGTCCGTCGTCGAAAGTGATGAGTATGGGTTTCTCAGGAAGCACGCCCACCCCCCGAAAGAACTTATCCACCTCCTCGAGCGTTACCGCGGTATAGCCCTCCTTTCTCAGGCTCTTCATCTGATTTCGGAACACAGCCTGGGACACCTGGTCGGTGCGATCCAACGAGGATATCCCATGGTAAAGAAGAATGGGGATCGATTGCCGTCGCTTGAGCGCTCGTTTGAGCACCCGATGGGCCTTCTCCTCCGTCCTTGAATCAGCCAAGAGCCTCGCCTCGTAGACCACGAGCTGGGGAGGGACCGTCGAGCGAGAGAAATACATCTTTTGCACGGTACGTATAATCTTGACCGACCTCTTTAAGTCACCCTCCATTTCCGCGATGCGGGCCAGGCCCATGAGCGCGCGTTGGCTGTTGGGATTGCGCGTCAAGATGGACTCGTAGGATTTCCTGGCCTCCGGCCAATCCTCGGTCTGCTCGAGTATCTCGGCCTTGAAAAAGGCGGCCGCCAAGGATGCCTGATCGCCCTCGATCGCCTTGTCGGCGGCCTGTATGGCCTGCGGATAGCGGCCCATCTCCCGGTAGATCCGCGCCAAACGATACCAAGCGACCGCGTCGAGGGCCTGGGCTCCGGCGAGCTCTCGCATCCAATGAAGGGCCTCCTCCCAAGAGCGACGGTTATAGGCGTCGTCGGCCAGCCTCATCAATGGCTCGGGATCGAGAGGATTGCGTTCCGCCAGGCGCTTCCACTCCGCGATGGCCTTGTTGAAATCTCCGGTCTGATACAAGAGCCAAGCCCAGCGTTTGCGATAGATCAGATTCGTCGGATAGGCGGCGACGAGCTTGTCGAAGTAGGCCAAGGCCTGGTCTTTGCGGTCCAACTGCGCCAGAAAGTCCGCCATGTGATAAAGGACCGAGGGATGGTCCGCGAAACGGCGGGCCAGAGCCTCGACGATCTCCATCGCCTCCTTGTCCCGCTGCAGATGAAACAGGGCCTTAGCCATCACGAGCGCCACGTCCTTGTCCTCGGGCAGCAGACGGCTGGCCATCTTGATCAGCTTGAGTGCCTCCTCCGGATTCCCCAATTCGATCTCGATATTGGCGGCGAACTTCAGATAGATCGGATTATCCCGGCGCAGCCTCAGCAGCTCCTTGGCGTAGACTTGGGCCTGCGGGAATTTCTTGGAATGCCAGGAAGCCCAGCCGAGATTGATCAGGCTTTTCTCGTCGTTCGGGAATTGGGCCAGAAGCGTCTTCCACTCGTTGATGGCCTGCTCCTGGTACCCCAGCCCGTAGAGGACATTGGCTCGGCCTCGGCGATAGGCGGGATTGCGAGGATCCATCCTCAGGAGCTTGTCGAAATAAAAAAGAGACGTCTCGAGCCGACCCAATTGCGCCATGTGGTCGGCCACATGGAACTGCACCTTGGGATCGTCTGGAAGCCGGGCCGCCAACTGATCGAGCAGGTCTACCGCCTCCTGATGCCGGCCGAAATGGATGAGGCATTTGGCGTAGATCAGCTGGGAGTCCCGATCCCTCGGCGCCACCCGCATGGCTCTCTGGGCTAGGGCGAAGGAACGGTCGAACTCCTTGCGCCCGAACTCCAGTTCGGACAAAAGCCTCAGAAACCCGGGATTCCGGGGGTCCAGTTTGACGAGCAGCCCCCAGGAATGGGCCGCCTTGTCCAACTCGCCGGCGTGCCAATAGGCCCAGCCTAGGCTCATAAGGACCTCCGACGAGCCCGGATCGGCCTCGGCCAAGTCCTCGAACAGGGCAATGGCCTGCTGATATTTTTTCTCCTTCATCAGCTGGAGCCCTTCTTGGTAGTTCGCGGCGCCGGCAGGCGCCCAAAGAAAGACGATCAAAGCCGCCAGAGTTGCTCTCATGTCAAGAAGATCCTCCTTCTGTCACGCCGGGCTCCGCCGGCTCATAGCCCTGCAAGAGCTCCCCCCCCCCCCCGGCCGCTCGCCGGACGGGACGCAGCACCCCATCCACGGTGTCGATCAGCTCGCGGTCCGGTTCGACCCGGCTGTTGACCGTCACCCACAAGCCCTTGTTTTGCTCCTTGAGCCCGGCCCGCAATCTCCTCAAAAACTTCCTGATATCCCTCCTTTCCAAGGCCTCGTTGGGCAACCTGAGATTGAGGCCTCCGAGGTTCATCTCCGCGGTCTTGGCCAGCAAATTGCGATAGAGCCGGTCGGCCGATCCGGGATCGCGCATCGCGTCGAGGCGAGCCAGGCCGAAGTGCGTCAATGGCGCCAGCGCGCAACGGTTGAATCCCGAGATGGCGCGCACCAACTCCTCCTGTTCCTCATCCACCTTCACCCGTATCGTCCCGTCCGATTGGATCCAGATCCACTGCGGGGACAAGGCCTTTGCGAAGACGGCGTCCTCATGCAGGGCGTCGTATGTCCCGTCGCTGAGGTGCTCCGAGATGACCCGGAAAGCGATCCAGTTCTCGCCCAAAGGAGCGGCGCGCACGTAATTGAGCACACCCAGGGCCTGCCAGCGCTCGGAATGATAGACGCTGAATTGAAGGCGGCCGTGCGTGATGCCGAGATCGACCGGAAGACCCTTGCCGAATCTCATGCGGCCGTTGAGGTATACGATGGCCCACTGATCCTTAAGTATCAGCCGGACCCGCGCTGGGAAGCTGGCGGCGGAAAGGGGCTCCTTGGCGAGCGTCACCGGTGGAGATTCGGCGGAGCTCTTTTGCTGCACATGGAGCCAGCCATGATTGGCTCCGACCCTGATGTAGCGCCGGCCCTCGTCATAGCGGGCATGAGCCCAGACGCTGCGGCGGAATTTCTTGATCTCGAACTCCAAGACCATGTCGCGCCAATCCTCGGTGCCGGTCAGGAACACGGCGGCCGATTTCTGCTTCGGGGTGGGCATGATGGCCATCCGGTTGCGCGATCCCGAGATGACGCCCCAAACCACCATCCAGTCCAGACCCAGGGAGCCGCTGCTGAAATCATCCTCGAATTCGGCCTTGCGAGGCCAATTCGCCTCGATCATGGCGACGTTGTCCCGAGCAGGGAGATCGGGCCTCACCTTCATCATCCGCAGCTCCGAGAGCTTCTGCCGGTGGTCATTGAAGCCCGTCTTGGCGCCGATGAAGAGGAAGGCCGGCCCGGCGCCCATTCTGCTGGCCCAAGCCGATTTCGAATCGATATCCAGGATGGGCCCCTCCGGCCAGGGTTTCGGCGGAGGGCCATCATCCGCGTACCAACCGAATTCCCAGGCTCCGCTCTTGTTCATCTGCTTGATGGCGTGGGCGGTCA
>JACQPG010000037.1 GCA_016207665.1 Elusimicrobiota bacterium
CTCCCAAGTCGCCCTTGGAGGAGATGGATTCCCGCATCGCGGCCAAGGCCGCGGAGCTGGCCGGCAAGGAGACCGCCTACGAGGAGGAGAGGACCGCGACCGAGACCAATCTCCTCGACCTGGAAACCCGAAAAACCGAGATACTGCTCGGCAAGATATACAAGGCGGTTCAGGATATCTCCCGTAAGGAAGGGATCAGCGTGGTCGTGGACAAGGGCAGCATACTTTACGGGCATGACGCCGTGGATCTGACCGACAAGGTGCTCAAGCACCTTAAGGGCGCTTAAAATGCTGCGTCTGCCCAATCCGACCCCGGTCTCGGCCCTCGCGGAGCTGGTGGGGGGCCAAGCTGAGGGCGAGTCCGGCTTGCTGATCGAGGGCGCCTCCACCCTGGAGAAGGCGCAAGCCTCGGATATCTCCTTTCTCGGAAACCCGAAATACGCGGAGGCAGCGGCCGCCTCCGAGGCGGGCTGCCTTCTCCTGCCCCCGGCGGCCAAGGGCATCCCGGGCCGGGCCAAAAGCCGGATCTACGTGGAGGATCCGCAATACGCTTTTTCCCAGGTTCTCTGGCTCATCGCCAACGCCCATCCCGCGGCCTTGCCCTCCGTCAGCGACAAGGCCTCGGTGCATTATCAGGCCAAGCTCGGTCCCAACATCGAGATCGGGGCTTTCTCGGTGGTCGAAAAGGGCTGCCTCATCGGCGAGGCGACCTCGATCGGAGCGCAGTGCTATATCGGCGAGAACGTGCGCATCGGCCGTCACTGCAAGATCTACCCGCAAGTGGTGATCCGGGAAGGCTGCGTGCTGGGCGACCGGGTCATCATCCATTCGGGAACCGTGGTCGGCGCCGACGGTTTCGGCTTTTCCACGGACAAAAAAACGGGCAAGCATCGGAAGATCCCGCAGCTGGGCAACGTCATCATCGGCGACGACGTCGAGTTGGGGGCCAACGTCACCATCGACCGCGCCACCATCGGCTCCACCGAGATCGGCCCGGGCAGCAAGATCGACAATCTCGTCCAGCTGGCCCACAACGTCAAGATCGGCCGCGACTGCATCATCGTCTCGCAGGCCGGGGTCGCCGGCTCCTCGGAATTGGGAGACCGCGTGATTCTCGCAGGGCAAGCCGGAGTGGTCGGCCATATCAAGCTCGGCGACGGGGCCATCATCATGGCCCAGACCGGGGTCACCTCGGATGTCGACAAGGGAGCCATCATGTTCGGCTCCCCCGCCAAACCTAGACGCGAGGCTTTCAAGCTGCAGGCGCTCTATAACAAGCTGCCGGAGATATACGAGGCCCTCAAGCTGGTCCGGCAACAACTAGGCGTCAAAACCAAGGAATCGGAGCCCAGAGAAAATGAATCGCGCGCAAACCACGATTAAGAGCGAGGTCAAACTCGAGGGCATCGGCCTCCACACGGGCAATCGCTCGACCCTCATATTCCGTCCCGCCCCTCCCAATACCGGAATCCGTTTTTTCCGGTCCGATCTCCCGGGAACCCCCATGATCCCCGCGCGCCTCGACTTCGTCGTCACCACGGTGCGCGGCACCAATATCGGCCTCAATGAGGCGCGGATACACACGGTGGAGCACGTCCTTTCCGCCTGCACGGGGGTCGGTCTCGATAACGTCGACATATTGGTCTCGGCCAATGAGCCTCCGGCCATGGACGGGTCCTCCCTGCCCTTCGCCCGGGCCTTGCTCTCCGCAGGCTTCCAGCACTTCGTCGATTATCCGCCTCGCGAATTGCGCTTTCCCGGCGAGATTCTACACGAGAACGGCAAGGCACGCTACCGCGCCGTACCCGCGGAAAACTTCCAACTTGACGTGACCCTGCTCCATGATCATCCTATGGTGCCCAGGCTCAACCTTCGTCTGGAGCTCGACCGGCAGTCCTATCTTGCGGAGGTCGCCGGCGCGCGCACGTTCTGCTTCGAGCACGAGATCGAATATCTCCGCTCCCAGGGGCTGGCTCAAGGCGGCTCCCTTGACAACGCGGTCGTCATAGGCCGCGACAAGTTCCATACCAACGCCGATGGACTCCGATATCCCGACGAGTTCGTCCGCCATAAGATACTGGATCTCATAGGGGACCTGACCTTGATCGGCCGGCCCTTGTTCCGAATGAGGCTCGAGGCCGAGTGCATAGGACATGCCCATAATATCGAGTTCGCCAAGAAGCTGCGGGAGGCCGCCTTGCTCATGCGACGCGGCCCCATTGAAGGCCTCCCCCGAAAGCCCTCGGTCGAACCCGCCATGGAGATTGACTCATGACAACAGAAACCAGCTCCACCCAAACCGCCGCGTTGCGCACCCTGGACGCCGTCGCCATCAAGAAGGCTATCCCCCACCGCTATCCCTTCCTGCTCGTCGACAAGGTCGAGATACTCGAGGAGGATAAGAAGGCGGTGGGAACCAAATGCGTCACCATCAATGAGCCATTCTTTCAAGGCCATTTTCCGGAGTACCCCGTCATGCCCGGCGTCCTGATCGTCGAAGCCCTGGCCCAAACGGCCTGCGTCATGCTCTTCTCCAAAGGAGGCTACGAGGGAAAGTTGGCCCTCTTCATGGGCATCGAGGAGGCCAAGTTCCGCCAGCCCGTGCTTCCGGGCATGGTGCTCAAGATGAACATCGAGGTTCTTCGCTTGGGTCGCGCCGGCAAGTTCAAGGGGGAGGCTTACGCCGACGGAAAGCTGGCGGCCGAGGCCGTGATGACCTTCGCCGTGGTGGACAAGCAATGACCGACATCCACCCCACCGCCGTCATCGACCCATCGGTCAAGATCGATCCTTCGGTCAAGATCGGTCCCTACGCCGTCGTCGGTCCCGAGACCGTGATCGGCCCGAACTGCAGCATAGGCGCTCACGCCGTGGTCGAGTACACGCGCATGGGCCGGGAGAATCGGATCATGCCCGGCGCCTTCGTCGGGACGCCGCCCCAAGACCTCAAGTACGCCGGAGAGCACACCCTCCTGGTGATGGGGGACCGCAACACCGTGCGCGAGTGCGTGACGCTCAATCGCGGGACCGCGGCTCACGGAGAGACCCGCATCGGCAACGGCTGCCTGTTCATGGCCTATTCCCACGTCGCGCACGACTGTGTCATCGGCGACGGCGTCATACTCGTCAATTCGGTCGGGGTCGCGGGTCATGTCGAGATCGGCGACTATACCGTAGTCGGAGGCTTGGCGGGGATACACCAGTTCGTGCGGATCGGCCGCTATTGCATGTTGGGCGGCGGCTCGATGGTGGGCAAGGACGTCCCTCCGTTCTGCAATTGCCAGGGCGATCGCGCGACCCTGAGAGGGCTCAACCTCTTGGGCATGCGCCGGGCCGGCCTTCCGCGAGAGACCATCTCCTCGGTCAAGGAGGCCTATAAGGTATTGTTCCTGTCCGGCATGGGATTGGAAGACGCCATGGCCGAGCTTAAGTCCACCAGCCCGTGTCGCGAGGTGCTCGACATGATCTCGTTCATGGAGCGCTCCAAGAGAGGGATCATGCGGCCGGCCACGGGAGTGCAAGCCGAGGAAGAAGTGACCGTGTGAGGTCCGCTGAACTGGACGGAGACGCGGCGTAACGATGAACAAGGTCGGCCTGATCGCCGGTTCCGGGCGTTTCCCCATCCTTTTCGCCGAGGAGGCTCGGCGCATGGGCGTGGAAGTGGTCGCCTTGGGCCTTAAAGGCGTCACCGACCCGAAGCTCGAGAAACTGGTCTCCAAGCTCCACGTCTTCAAGCTGGGTCAGATCGACAAGCCCATCAAGGCCCTCAAAGAGGACGGTGTTTCCCGCGCCGTCATGGCCGGCAAGGTCCAACACGCCTCGCTGTTCGGGGGCGTGCTTCCCGATCTGCGGGCCGCCAAGCTTCTGGCCCGCCTTCCCGACCGAAGAACCGACACCATACTCCGCGCCGTGGCCGACGAGTTCTCGAAGGACGGCATCGAGCTGCTCTCCTCGGTGACCTATCTATCCCATCTTTTGGTGCCGGAAGGACCGTTCACCGCCCGAAAACCGGGCGCCTCGGAAAGCGCCGATCTCAAGCTCGGCTGGCGGGCCGCCAAGGCCGTGGCGGGCTTCGACATAGGGCAGACCGTGGTGGTCAAGGACGGGGCGGTGATCGCGGTGGAGGCGATGGAAGGCACCGATGCGTGCGTTTTGCGAGCCAGAGATCTGGCCCGATCCCAGGGCAAGAGGCCCGAGTTGGCCGTGGTCAAGGTGGCCAAGCCCAACCAGGACCTGCGCTTCGATATTCCCGTCATTGGGATGGACACGCTCAAGGTGTTCGCCGAATCCTCCGTCTCGGCCCTAGGCATCGAGGCGGGCTCGGCGCTTATATTCGACAAGGAGCATTTCATCGCTCAGGCGAATTCCCAAAAGCTGGCCGTGCTCGGCATGAAGGAAGCCCCATGCCCATGAACGGCGGCTCCCGCGTCCGCGTGGCCGTGATCGGCGCCGGGCGCATAGGCAACCATCACGCGAGGATACTCGGCCGCATGCCCGAGGTCGAGCTCGTCGCCGTCTGCGATACCAATCTTTGGCGCGCGCAATTGGCCGCATGGCAGAGCAACTCCGTGGCGGTGAAGAGATACCAGGACGCTCTCGACAAGGTCGATGCGGTCGTCATCGCGGTACCCACTCCCAATCATTTCGAGGTAGGCCAGGAGGCTCTCTCGCGCGGGCTCCACTGTCTCATCGAAAAGCCGCTGGCCGCCTCCGTCGAGGAGGCTCGGCAGCTCCTCGAGCTTTCCGTCGAGAAGAGCGCGGTCCTGCAGGTCGGGCACGTGGAGCGCTTCAATCCGGCGGTCCTGGAGGCGATCAAGCACATACGAAGCCCCAGGTTCATCACGGTCGAACGGCTGGGACCCTATGACCCCCGCATGAGCCACATCGGCGTGGTGCTCGACCTGATGATCCACGACCTGGACATTCTCCTGACCTTGGTCGGATCCGAGGTGGAATCTCTCGAGGCCGTGGGCGCCCACCTGCTCAGCGAGCATGAGGACATCGCCAACGTCCGGGTGCGCTTCAAGACAGGCTGCATCGCGGATTTGACGGCCAGCCGGATCTCCCTGGAAAAATGCCGCAAGCTGCGCGTCTTCCAGCAGGACAGCTATATCTCCCTAGACTACGCCAACACGGCCCTCAAGATTTACCGCAAAAAGGCTCCGGTCATCAAGAGCCTCAAGGACGTGGAGATACTGCGCCCGAAGCTTTCCCAGGACGAGCCGCTAAAAAGCGAGCATCTGCATTGGCTCGACTGCATACGCCACAATCGGCAACCCTGGCCCAATGGCGAGCGCGGGGTGGAAGCTCTCAAGCTGGCGCTGCAGATTTCCGAGGAACTCAAGCGTTACGAGCTTTCGGAATACTCCGGGTCCCGGTCCTTGATCCCGGAATGGGCGCAGGACCTGGGCACCATCGCCAAGTCCGTCGGAAAGGACTTTCTCCGCAGCTCGTGAACACCCTTCTCATCGTCGCCGGCGATCCGTCCGGAGACCTGCACGGCGCGGCCCTGATCCGCGCCTTCAAGGGCCAGGTCCCGGAGCTGCGGGTGGCCGCGGTCGGCGGCGACCGCATGCGCCGAGAGGCCGATGAGTTCCTCGAGGACCTGGCCTCCAGGGGTATCACCGGATTTTGGGAGCCCCTTCTGCAATTGCCCCGGCTCATCGGCCTGGGCATGCGGATCAAGCGCTTCTTGGCCGCGAAAAGGCCCTTGGCGGTCATTTGCGTGGATTATTATGGGTTCAACAGGAGAGTGCTCTCGCTGGCCCGGGAGCAGCGAGTGCCTGCCTATTATTTCATCAGTCCCCAGGTATGGGCCAGCCGCCCGGGGCGGGTGCGGACCCTCAAGCGGCTGATACGCCGGATGTTCGTGATCTTTCCCTTCGAAGAGCGTCTGTATCAAGAGGCCGGGGTTCCCGTCACCTTCGTGGGCCATCCCTTGCTCGAGCTGCTTCCGGAGGCCAAAGAACCCGGACCGCTCACGATTCCGCTGGAGCTCGGCTTGCTGCCGGGCAGCCGGGCCTCCGAGATCCGCCGCCACCTTCCGATCTTCCTGAAAGCCGTGCGCCTGTTGCGAAGGAATTTCCCCAATTGCCGAGCCACAATTTTCGCCGCGCCCCATCTGCCTGATTCGGCTTATCCCGGCGCCCGAATCGCCGGGGCGGAGCTGGTGCGCGAGTCGGACTATCTCAGGCGCCGCGAGCTGCACGCCGCCTTTTGCTCCTCCGGGACCGCCACCCTGGAGAACGCCCTCCTGGGCATCCCGATGGCCGTGGTCTACCGCTTGTCTTGGTTGAGCTATTGGATTGCGCGCTCCATCATCCAAGTGCCGCATATCGCCATGTGCAATATCCTGGCCGGAAAGAGACTGGCTCCGGAGCTGGTGCAATCGGAGGCCACGCCGGAGAAGCTGGCCGAGGCCGTGGTATCGCTGCTGGAATCTCCGTCCCGGTACGTGGCTCTGCGGCAGGAGCTCATGGGCCTGCGCCAAGCGCTGCGGCGCCCTGACTCGACCGGCCCCGCCGAGGGCGTCGCCTCGCGCATCCTCTCCGACCTGGGGCTGGTGCCCTCGCCTTCTCGATGATGCTCAGCATCTTCATGTCGCTGGCCGTGCTCATGACCTTCGCGGGCGGCCTATTCCCGGCCACGCAAGGCCTTTTTTCCCGCAAGGGCATGGCCCGCCTGTTCTCGATGCGGGCCGGGATACTCCTGGCCGTGGCTTTCACCGAGATACTACCGCAGGCCTGGATGCAAAACCAGGTCCTGGCCGGCTGGGTCGCGCTCTTGGCCTTCGCTCTTTTCTTCTCCATCGGCCATTTCGCCATGCTAGACACCTGTCCCGAGTATCTGGAGGAATGCCGTGTGCACTATCTCGGCCTGGTCGGATTGCTCGCCTTGCTGGTCCATTCCTTCATCGACGGATTCAACCTTCCGGTCTCTTTCTCCGCCGGAAGGAGCGCCGGCATCGCGGTCGGGCTGGCGCTGGCCCTGCACAAGATCGCGGACGGCTTCACCCTGACCTCGTTGTTCCGCCAGAGCGGCTTGAGCCCTCGAAAGAGCTTTCTGGCGCTCTCCGGGGTCGCCGCGGCCACCCCTCTGGGAGGCCTAGCCAGCTTCAAGGGCCTCGGACAGCTCCCTGGCTCGACCTCGGCCGCCCTGTTGGGATTCGCCGCTGGATCCTTCATCTATATCGCGGCCACCGATCTCTTGCCCAGGCTGCACAAAAACCAGGACCGCATGGGCCTGGCCTATTTCGCCCTGGGCATGATCGGAATGGCGGCCTTGAAATTCCTCTGAGGCCATGGACAAGAAAGAGCTGATCGAGAGCTTTTTGGCCTATTCCCCCCATCTCGATCCGGCCATGATCGACAAGGCCTGGGAATATTCGCAAAAGGCGCACGCCAACCAGGCCCGAGCCTCCGGCGAGCATTATTTCGTCCATTGCAGCGCGGTCGCGGAATCCTTGGTGGAATGGAAAATGGACCTTCCCACGATCTGCGCCGGGCTCCTGCATGACGTGATCGAGGATACCCCGATCACCGACGAGACCCTGCGCATGGAGTTCGGAGAGGAGATCACCAAGCTGGTCTTGGGCTTGACCAAGCTCGACACGCTGCAATTCGACTCGCGCGACGAGGCCCAGGCCGAGAACTGGCGCAAGATGCTCTTGGCGACCGCCCAGGACATCCGGGTCATCGTGGTCAAGCTGGCCGATCGGCTGCATAACATGAAGACGCTCAATTTCCTCAACCGCGAAAGGCAGCGGCGCATAGCCCATGAGACCATGTCGCTCTACGCCCCCCTCGCCCATCGCCTGGGCATGTTCCAGCTCAAGGGCCAGCTTGATGATCTTTCGTTCATGTATCTCTTCCCGAAGGAGTACGAGGAGCTGGGCCGCAAGGTCAACGCCCAGCAGGCCCAGCGCGAGACCACTCTGGCCAAATTCAAGGAGCAGGTCGAGAAGGCGCTGGCCAACACCAATATTCCTCATCGCATCCTGGCCCGCGCCAAGAGCCTTTACTCGATCTATCACAAGATGCTCCGGCAGGAAAAACCTTTCGAGCAGATCCAGGACGCCCTGGGCGTGCGCATCATCACCGACACGGTGGCCAACTGCTACGCTTTGCTCGGCATCGTGCACACTCAATTCAGGCCCGTGGCCGGGACCTTCACCGATTACATCTCGATCCCCAAGATGAATCTCTACCGCAGCCTGCACACCACGGTCATGGGCCCCGGCGGCGAGTTGGTCGAGATACAGATACGCACCGAGGAGATGCACCGGACCTCGGAGTACGGCATCGCCGCGCATTGGCGCTACAAGCTGGGCGAGCATTCCAAGGACGCTCACCTGGAGGAAAAGCTCAATTGGCTGCGGCAGTGGATCGAATGGCTTCAGGACCTCAAGAGCCCTCGGGAATTCCTGGACAGCCTCAAGACCGACCTGGAGCTTACCCAAGTCTTCGTCTTCACCCCGGCCGGGGAGGTGAAGGCCCTGCCCTCGGGCTCGACGCCGCTGGACTTCGCCTTCGCCGTGCACACCGAGATCGGGCACTCCTGCGTGGGCGCGCAGGTCAACAACAAGATGGTCAAGCTCGACTACAAGCTCAAATCCGGCGACATCTGCAAGATACTGACCCGCAAGGGCTCCACCCCCAAGAAGGACTGGCTCACCTTCGTGCGCACCGCTCGGGCCCGATCCAAGATTCGGCGCTATCTGCGCGAGAAAGGAATCGTTGCTTAAGGTCTCAGTATACGAAGGCCGGCTCTACGAGTCGGGAGACCGAACAGCGTTCCCAACGTCTGGTAGATCGTCTTGCCCGGTTTCTCTTGGAGCAGGCTTATGCGGTTGTAAGTTGGCCGCGAGGCGACCAACACGCCAGCCATAAATGCGCCGGATCGGCGCGCCCACCTACGAGGCCCTCACCAGCCTGCGTTTTCGGGCCTCCGTCACCCTGGCCTGCTCGACTAAACATAAGTCGAGAGACAAAAGATGGACAAAGGGCCCACGCCTTGATGTCCCTTTGGACCCAGGCGCAGGCAGGCGGGATGCGTTAAACTAAGTGGAGTTTTAAGGGCCTTTGACATTGGTGGGAGGATACGATGAGAACGGTTAGGATAGCCTGGACGGCAAAGATAAGCATCGCCTCGGTGCTGGGAGTCGTGGTTCTTCTAGCGGGAGCCCCGCAGGCGATGGCGGCATCCCGTTCTGCTCGCGTGTCGCTGCTCTCGCGCAATCGCGCCGCGCCGGCCCAGAGAGGCGAGGTGCTGAGCGTGAAGAAAAGCCTCGCGCTGCCCCGCTCTAAGGTCCTTTTCGATCCCACGAGCCGGGCTCCAAGCCCGACAGCGCCCGAACGTGAGAAGGCGGCGCTCGACGACTTGCGGGCCTCCGCGCGGCGTCCTCGATCGAGCCTGCCTATCTTCGACGGGGCGAAGGACTCCGCAGGCTCGGCCGGCGCCTTCCTCGACGAGGCGGGCGCGGAGCGCGGGAACTCCCGAAGCGTCGCCTCGCTCATCGCACGCGACGCCACCCGAGCGTCCGGCACCCGCGGCGAGTACACGGTCCGCGACGCCTCCTCCATATACCTGCAAACGGCCAAATTTCCAGGCCAAGGGAGAGCGTTCGTGGACGGTATCGAGTTCGGCTGGCTGGGGTCGGGCAAGACGCCGGACATCCAGGCTCAGGCAGATTTCCTCAAGGCCGTGGGCGGGGGAGACATCGTCCTGAAGGTCCATTTCGCGCACAAGACCGCGTTCATCTCGGAAGTCCAGGTTAAGGAGCGTTCGGAAATGTCCCGCATCGCCAAAGACATCGCGCGGCGAATTGGCCGGGGCGGCGTGCGCACCTATGCGCTGCGCGCGGCGCGCTCCCTCACGCTAGAGCGCAGGAAGTTCCCGGGCAGCAGCGTCCTGTATGTCGACGGTGTGCGCGTGGCCTCTCTGGCCAACAATAGGCACTCCGCGAAGGCCCTGGCAATCCGGGATTTCCTGGAGTCCGCCGGCCCGGCGAAACTGTCGCTGACGATTCGTTTCGCTAACGGTGCCGCCTACGTCCAGGACATCCACCGGGGTCCGCAGCTGATCGAGTAACTCATGGTCGGCAAGGCGGCGGCGTTAGCCCGTCCGCATCGGCGCGACCTGCGACGACATCGCGACGATAGTTGCCCGGGCAGCGGTAGCGGCGGTCTCCGCGGCCCACGCGCCAGAAACGAGACAACTAGACAGTCCAACTGCTATTAGCCTCCTGGTTGTTTCTTCGCTTTGTAGCCTGCTCCAAGAGAAGCTGAGCAAGACGACCTGCCAGACATTGGGGACGCTGCGCAGTCAGCTTCTGGCGGCCAACTGAATTTTTCAGGCTAAGGGTCTATCAAAGACATCGCGCTGTCCGACTGCTGACGCCGGCGCTCCTTGGCCAGGACGCGCTGAGGCATCTCTCCCCGAGCCAGGGCGTCGGCGAAGGCGGCCTCGTCCTTGGGCCGCCAATAGCGGTACTCATGCCGGGCCAGCCAGCGCGGCAGGAAGGCCTTGCGGTCGACAAAGAGAAGGGCCTGGGCATCCCAATAGACCAAGGCCCAGCTTTCTCGAGGCATGTAATAGAGATACCAGGGCCTTTGGAAATCGCGCTTCGAGCCGTCGCGATAGAGCCGGGTGGACGGGAATCGTATGTCGCGATTGGGCAGCAGGGCCGCGGCGAAACCTCCGCGCCGCATATAATCGATCCACAGGCCCGAGCTTTCCCCCGCCTTCGCGGTTTCCACCAGATCGGGATGGAAAAGGGCCCGGCCGTCAAAGAACACCTTATGCCACGGATGCAGCCTCCAGCCCAGATAACCGCCCCACTCCCATTGATTATAGACTCTCTTGCCTTCGAAGAGCCCCCTTTCCCTCTCCATGAATCCCGCGGCGCCCACGGGAAGCTGGCCGGCATTGATTCGGGCCGTCCAGCTCACGCGCGGAAACAGCCAGACGAAATAGAGGGCGTAGCAGGCCGCGGCGGTCAGGGCCGCTCGCTTCAACCAGATTCGCGGGATTACGCCAACCAAAGCCAGGAACAATGGGACGGACAACAGCCCCCAATAGGGAACCAACCTGCGATGGCGCAAGCTGGCCGCGGCCAGGCCTATCCAGGCCAACGCCAGCGCCGAAGATCCGGCCATGTTCCGCGAACGAAAAATGGAAAGACAAAGGAGCAACGCCAGCGCCGACTCGAAGGCGATAAAGGGCCAGAACAAGGGATGGCCGAGGGAAAGGCCGCGCCACTCGTTGATATAGCGCCCTATTTGCGCTCCTTGCCCCAGATGCTCCATGATCGCCAGCCAGGGAGCGACGCCATACGGATTGATCAGGGTGGCCGCCAAGCCCGCGAGCCCAGCGATCGCCATATCTGCAGCGAAGCGGCTCTCGCGATGGCATAGACCGTAACAAGCGAGAAGGGGAAAGGCCAGCAGGAAACCGGGGTGGAGATTCGACCAAAGCGCGAACAGCGCCGCCCAGCCCATGAAATGGGCGGGGGACCATGGAAACCCCCTGACGCGGCGCCTCTCGATCAGGCAAAGGCAGGCCGCCAAGAGCAGGATGGAGAAATTCTCCGGACGTATATCAGAATAGGGCAGTATCGCGGTCGACCAAAGGGCGAGACCCGCCGCGCGCCAGCCGAGAGAGGCTCCGCGTATGCCGAGCGTCCGATCGAGCAGCAACCCCGCGGCCGCCAGGGTCGCCGCCTTGAAAAGCCAGAGTCCGGTGAAACCTCCGTGGCGGAAAATCTGCTCAAACACCCACTGAGACAGCCACTCGAAGTTGAGCCAGGGTTGCCCATATCGGGTGAAGGAGAGAAAGTCTTGCCTCGGCAGAACGCCGCTTTCAATCATCCACCGGCCCGCGGACAGATGCCAGAACAGGTCGGGATTGGAGATGGGGAAGAAAAGCGCCGGAAGCGACAGCAAGGCGGCCGCGAGCCAGGCGCTCAGCGAGCCGCCTTCCCTACGAGCCCTCTCGTAGAGGGAGCTCCACATTGAGTATTATTTGGAAGGGCGGACGACTCGGCCGGAGCGGATGCAGTCCGTGCAGACATAGGTGGTCCTGGTCTTGCCGTCCAAGACGACCTTCTGCCTCTGGAGATTGGGCCTAAAAACACGCTTGGTGGCGCGGTGGGAATGGCTATAGCTGAACCCGCTAGTCGGCCCTTTGGTGCAAATTCCGCATTTGAATGCCATAAAATTCCTCGAGCACTGATTGTACCAAAGTAGAGAATCTCAGGCAATGCTATCGTCGACGCTGGAGAAGCCGGTGCAATACCTCAAGGGCGTGGGCCCGCAGAGGGCTCGGCGGCTGCAACGGCTGGAGGTCTCCACGGTGGGAGAGCTCCTTTACCATTTTCCTCGAGACTGGCAAGACCGCCAACCCACGCTGGATTTTTCCTTGCCCACGGCCAACGGCCTGGTCGTGGCGCGAGGACGCGTCACGCGGGCGCTTTCTCTGCGCGCCGGTCCCAGATTGGGCCTGCTCAAGGCCACGATCAACACCGGCTCCGGATCGATCGAGGCGGTCTGGTTCAAGCACCTGAGCCGCCGCTACGACGTGTTCGCCACACAACAGAAGGAGATCGTGCCGGGAGCCGACCTGTGGATCGTGGGCAGGGCCGAGGCCAGCCTCGCGGGGATCAAGGAAGTCCATGTCGAGGAATACTACAAGCTCGAGTATCCGCGTTGGGCCTTGCATGTCGGACGCCTGACCCCGGTCTATGCCCTGACCGAGGGCCTCAATCAAAGGCTCATGCGCGAGCTGGTCGATTCCGCCTTGGCCCACGCCGGCGAGATCCCAGAACTGCTTCCTCGCGCCGTGCTCGAGCGCAGGAAGCTGCTGGCCGCGCCGCAGGCCATCAAGGGCATACATTTCCCCGGCTCTCAAGCGGAGCTCGAGGCGGCCCGGGGGCGGCTGGCTTACGAGGAATTGTTTCTCCTGGAGCTGGCCTGGACGCTCAAGCGGCGGCAGACCCGCGGTTTTCATAAGGGCTTCAGCTACGACATCAAGAGACGTCTGCTGACGCCTTTCAAGGCCGCCATGGGCTTTGAATTCACCTCGGCGCAAAAACGCGTGATCAACGAGATATTTTCGGACATGCAAAAGCCTTATCCCATGACTCGATTGCTCCAAGGAGACGTCGGCTCGGGCAAGACCGTCGTGGCTCTTTCCGCCATGCTCCTGGCCGCCGAGAACGGCTACCAATCGGCGTTCATGGTTCCCACCGAGATATTGGCCGATCAGCATTTGGCCACCATGCGGCGCCTGCTCCGCGGGCTGCCGGTGCGCGTCGAGCGGCTCACCTCCGCCGTCCCCAAGAAGGAACGCGAGAAGATCCTCTCCGCGGTCCGCTCGGGAGAGGTCGACATGCTCATCGGGACTCACGCGCTGTTGGAATCGGACGTGCGCTGGCCCAGGCTCAAGCTGGCGGTCATAGATGAGCAGCATCGTTTCGGGGTGCGCCAAAGGGCCACGCTCCGGCAGACTCCCTCGGTCGACCTGCTCGTCATGACGGCCACGCCGATCCCGCGCACCTTGGCCCTGGCGCTCTATGGGGATCTGGACATATCCACGCTCGATGAGCTGCCCCCAGGAAGGCGGCCCGCTCAGACCCTCCACGTTCCCGAGGAGGAAGCCCTGCTCGAGCTCAAGCGGGAAGTGGCCGCAGGCAGGCAGGGGTTCATCGTCTACCCGATCATCGAGGAGTCGAGTCGGCTCGATCTCCAGGCGGCCAAGGCCGAATACGAGCGCCTGCGCCAGGGGCCTCTCGCAGGCCTTCGGACGACGCTCATTCATGGAGCCATGCCGGGCGGCCAGAAGAACAAGATCATGTCGGAATTCTCTCAAGGTCTTTGGGATGTGCTCGTGGCAACCCCCGTGATCGAGGTGGGCATCGATGTCCCCAACGCCACCGTCATGGCGATCCAGAACGCGGACCGTTTCGGGCTTTCGAGCCTACACCAGCTGCGGGGACGCGTGGGCCGCGGCTCGGAGCCGTCCCGCTGCTTTCTCATCGCCGACCCCAAGACGCCCGAGGCCCGGAGACGCCTGGACATCCTGGTCTCATCCCATGACGGCTTCCGCATAGGCGAGGAGGATCTCAAGCTGCGGGGACCCGGCGAACTCTTGGGGACGGCCCAACATGGAGAATTGTCGCTCAAGGTGGCGGACCTGATCAAGGACCGGGAGCTCCTGGCTTGCGCTCGCGAGGACGCCGAGCGCGCCTTATCAACCGATCCGACGCTGTCCTCTCCGGAGAATCGCCGGCTTCGCCAAAGACTCATCGATCTCTATCAGCAGCGCTGGCATTGGATCGATCTAGCGTAAAGCCCGTTCTGTTGTGTAGAATACCGGCGCGAGGTGACCCTATGAAAACCGCCCTTTTGACGCTCTTCATTCCTTCGATGGCCCTGGCCCAAGGCTCTTGGAATCTCAACGCGCCTCTGGACCAGATCGAGCTCGTCCATCACCGTTTCCCTGCAAAGAGCACGAATCGCCCGCGCCTGGCGCACCGTGAGAAGCTCAAGGAGATCAACCGGAGATTGGCCGGCTCGGGCTGGACCGCCGGATCCTATCGACTGGGAGATTGGGAAATATACGCCCTCGAGCACAAGGAGGGCGCGGTCTGGCGGTCCCAGTTCTTCCATAAGCTCATGCGCCAGGTGGAGAGGGTGGAGCGGCCCGAGCTATTGCCCATCGAGAGCCATGATCCGGACGCCCTCCTGCTCATCAAGCGCGCCGCTATCAATGGCCAGGGCTGGCGGATCTTCTATCATGTCGCGCTCAGCGGCCCCAACTCTTCGCCCGAGACCACCTGGGAGCTCATCAGCCCGACCCTCAACCGCCGCACCAGCTACGAATCCGAGTACGTTTATTGGCTCCATAACGGCCCGATGTCGTGCTGGGGAGCGGATAGGCCTTTCCCGAACTGTCCCGGGAGCTGAGCGACTCGGTCCGGCATGCCGCAACAGCTATTGCAAAGAGGGCATCCCGTGGCGGCGGCCGCGCACGCGATCCACGAAAGCGGACTTTGCATCAAGAACTATTATTTCTGCGCCGGCGTGCTGACGCTGCGCAAGGCCGTGGACCTCTGGAGCGGCCTCTATCGCGATCATTTCGGACTCAAGCTTTCCGCGGCCGAGGACCTTTCGCTGCCTTCCCGTCTTCGCAAGATCGCAGAGCACAAGCCCCAATATAAACCGGCGATCGAAGAGCTCATCGAGGGTCTCGAGCTCGAATCGCCGGATTCTCCGGCCAAGCCCAGCATGTGCATCGATCTCAAAGGAGCCGCCGATGCCAAGCGCCTGGCTCTGCTTCGGGCGCCCTTCGAACGGCTCCATTTGGCCCTGACCAATCTCTGGGAATTGACCTACTCCTCGTTCCTGCCAGGCGCCGAGCAATCCACGCAATAACCCGGAACTTCCCGTCTCCGCTGGTGTCTGAGTTTCGTGAGGCTTCCGTCGACTCTGATCAAGCACCTTTATATCTCATGGAGACTATTTTGGCGCTATAGCGACTGGCTGCCTCTTCTCATTTTTTCGCTCTTTATCGGCTATAGCCTTTCCGGGACAGGGGTGGTATTACGGCGACAATCAGAATCAACCTATACGCTGGCTTTCCTATCCCGATATGGTGACGACTGGCCAGTGCGGCGGCTCTCGCGGAAGAACCGTGCTCGCCAGGGTCATGGGTACAGAGAACGGAGCGGTTGTCTTGGATTATTTCGGTCCGAGCATCGGAGGCCCTTATCATCCCCTGGCCTACCGCCAGTTATGCCGCCTCTGGGTTCAAGAATCCTCCCATGTTCCGTAACTCTGAAAAGTGAACCGTTTAACTCTCAAAAGTGAACACCTTTCAGATCGGTATTTTTGAGTATGCGGACATCTAAGAGGGTGTGTTTGCGCCAGCAGCGGAGCTCGGAAG
>JACQPG010000038.1 GCA_016207665.1 Elusimicrobiota bacterium
CTTGGGTTTTCGCATCCACCAATCGTGCCAGTTTTCTTGGCCATCAGCATAGCCGCGTTCCCGTCGAGAGCATACCGTTTCTTACATTGTTTTTACCCACTCAGAACGGAGAAGACCCAGTAATCGCGCCTTACCGGCCAGGTTGGCTCCAACCACCGCCAACGTCAACCTGGCCGCCGCCCGATAATAGATCCCCAGGTCCAGGCTCCGCCCGGAACTCGATGCGTCGCTGATCCTGGCCTTCACCAGCTTGCCCGCCAGACCGAGCGAAAGCCGTGGGTTCAAGGCCTGCCCGTAGGCGAGGGTATAGCCGGAAAATGAGGCCGAGTCAGACCCCAGCCTGTTGCCCGAGAGGTCGGTGGCGTCGAAATCATCTGGACGAAAATACTGGAAAGCGGCTCCCAGGCCGTAGCCCGGCCTGATCGGGTGAGCCGCCGCCACATACTCGTAGGCCATGGATTCCAGGTAGGCCAGATGCATGCTGCCCAATTGCGTGGAATCGAGGAAGCCCAAGCCCGCGGGATTCCAAGAAGAGGAGAACGCGTCGCGACCGAGAGCCGAATAGGCGCTCCCCAATGCGGCCGGTCGAGCCCCCACGGGTATGTCGAGAAAACTGGCCGATTCGATGCCGGTGAAGGGCCAGACGCATGACGGCGAGAGCAGGATGACGGCAAAAAGAAGACTCCCGGCTTTCACGCAGGGAGTCTAAATGATTGAGCGACAATCCCTATAGTGAGAGCATGTAATAGAAAAGAGAACGAATTGAGGCGAGCGCCGCCAAGGGCTATTTCACGACGGCGAAGCTCTGATACTCGACGCCGGAGTCGGTCTTCCGTATCATGGCCAGATAAACTCCGGATTCCACGACCCTCCCACCCCCGTCCTTGCAGTCCCAAACGATAAGCGCGGACCCCTGCTTCCTGCCACGGAACACCGAGCGGCCCCGCAAATCGAAGATGTCGACCTCCTCGGCCGCGGGACCGAAAGCCGCGACGTCATTGATCCCATCCGCCAGCGCGGGCGAGAGATGCTTTTCGCGAGCCTTGGCTTCGGCGGCGCTCTGATGAGGTCCGGGAACGGGCACCGGCTCTCCGGGCGCGGGAGAAGGTTCCGGAGATGGGTTAGGAGAAGGGCTCGGATCAGGCTGCGGCTCTGGGCTGGGATTTTGCCCTTGGGATGGAGGCGGGACCGGCGAAGGGTTCAATGCCACGCCGCCCGGAGCCACTCCCTGCACCATGAAGTCGTCGAACTTGAGCTCCGCGTTATCGCCTCGTATCCCGACCCGGCCCAGGTTCCTTATGGGAGGCCCCCCTATGCCCTTGTCGGTGGCGCTGACCAGGAGCTTGCCTCCCGAATAGAGGCTGATGGTCACCGACCCATCCGGATTATTCTGCGCCGTCACCCTCACCAGCTGCCAGGTATTATAAGGAACCTGATGGGGGACGCTTGGGCTGAGGTTGTAATAGCTGCCTCCGTTCGAGGGCCCGCCGGGCACTTTTTTCTTGATGATCACGGTGTTGTCCCGGCGATTGATGCTCGCATAGTAGATATGCAGCGGACTCTGATAACGCACCCAAATGTGAGTTCCATCCCAGGACGTGGGAGGAACTCCGGAGCTCGAGGACAGGCCCCGATTCATCACCTTGAGAGAGACCTCCACGTCGGCGAAATCGCTCCGCTGGCTGACCATGCGAAAAACCGACGAGTTGTTTCCCGTGGAAGAGCGGGAATCCACGTTCCTATGGTCGGGTATTCCCGTCCAACCCTCGCCCCCGCTGATAAAGAGCGAGCCGCTGGTCAAGAACCAATTCGGAGACTTGGCCGCCGCCGGATCGTTGGGAAACCTTCTCGCGTACTCGTTGGTTACAAGCCGGTCAGGGCCCTCGAATCCGTCGAAGAACAAGTTCTGGGCTGCGGCGTTGGCTCCCAGGAGCAAAAGCGCCAAGGCCATCCGGCTTCTCATGATTTATCCTGCCGCGGGGGCAGCCCCGTCAGACGCCTCGATTTTTCTTCCCCAGGACCGAACTCCACCCTGAGTCCGACTAGATGGTTGCCATAGCCCGCCACTAGATTGCGTCTGAGCACCATGGCGTAATCGAATGAATAGCGCCCGAATTTCAAACCGAAGCCGGCCGTGAATTCCCAGGGACTCGCGCCGGCGCGCAGTTGAAAGAGATCATTCTCGAAGCTCTTTTCCACGCCGACCGAAGGCACGAACTTGTCCTTGAAAGTTCCGTACTCCGCGGCCCTATAGGCCAGATCCGCGGTCGCCTTGAACCTGACGCCGGACCAGCTATAGGCCAGGCCCAATTGGGCCTCGCGAGGCACGCGATCCCGGGAGGTCAAGCCCACGTCCGGGGCATTGAGATTGCGCACGGCCAAGGCCATCTCGAAAGGATCGGACAGGGACAAGACCATGCCGGCGTCCAAGCTCAGGGTGCTTTGCGAGGTCCCGTCGCGAAACACCGGGTCCGCGCTGGCGAGAGGATCGGAACCCACCGAATAACCATGATAGAGCTGCTTTCCGGTCAATCCCAGCTTGACCCTCTCATGCACCGGATAGGCGTAGGCCAGCGAGATGGTCCTCTCGTTTTTCAGACCGGAAGCCGCAAAAGTGCCAACCCCGAAGCCGAAGCTGCCATAGCGAGTCGGCCACCCCGTCGAGATCAGCCCTTGGCCGATGTGCCCCACGTCGATGCCTGGGTAAAGCTGGTTATACATCAAATAGACGTCGCCCGAGCGCATGCCGGCCAGGGTCGCCGGATTGATGAACAAGGAAGAGGACTGAAACGGCGATGCTAATGAGGCGTTTCCCATGGCCGCCAGAGCGGCCGCCATGATGGGCTCCTGAAAGGCGGCCCGGACCGAAGATGCCATGAACAACGGGCACAATAAGACGCTAATGCGGGCTACGATCATTGTTTCCCCTTTGATGAGGGCGTTCTCGAAGGAATCCGGCTTAGGGGATGAAGGGACGCCGAACGCCGACGACCGAATGACCCAGGCATTGTATCCCATATCAACTCCAAAACAATGCGGCCGGCACAATCCGGCAATATTTTGGAAACAGCCTGAGCGCTCCGGTGAGTCAAGTTTTACTCAACCGCTATGGTTCCGACAACGCGGCGAGGCTTATAATGGCGTCATGTGCGGAATCATCGGCTATACCGGAACCAAGGAAGCCACTCCCATGCTTCTTGAAGGACTACGCCGGCTCGAATATCGAGGCTACGATTCGGCCGGCGTCGCCATAGTGCAGGAAAAGACTCTCAGCCTCGTCCGAAGCCTGGGCAAACTTCAGGGTCTGGAGGCGAAGATCCTTCGCGCTCCCCTGCGGGGCTCGACGGGGTTGGGACACACCCGATGGGCGACCCACGGCAAGCCTTCCGAGAATAACGCCCATCCGCACGTCGACTGCGGAGGAGCCTTAGCGGTCGTGCATAATGGCATCATCGAAAACCACGGCTCGCTCAAAGCGCGCCTGGCCGGATGCGGCCATGGCTTCAATTCCCAGACCGACACCGAGGTCGTGGCGCATCTCATCGAGGAGGAGCTCAAGGGATTGCCGAGCCCGGACAGTCCCGCGAAAGCCTCCGAAACCTTGCTGCAGGCCCTCAGACAGGCGGTGGCCCAGCTTGACGGGGCCTTCGCCTTGGCCGTGATCTGGTCGCAAGCTCCAGGCTGCATCGCCGCCGCCAAAAGCGCCTCTCCCTTGGTGGTCGGGCTCGGGGAAGGCGAGAATTTCCTGGCCTCGGATGTGCCTGCTTTCCTCAGATACACTCGGCGCGTCGCCTTCCTTGATGACGGCGAGCTGGCGCTGATGACCCCTTCTTCCTGCCTTTTCTTCGGGAGTGACGGCGCGCCGATAGAGAAAATTGCGACCGCGATCGGGTGGGACCACGCCGTGGCGGAAAAGGCCGGTTTTCCCCATTTCATGCTCAAGGAGACGCTGGAGCAGCCTCGCACCGTCGAAAATACCTTGCGCGGCAGGCTATTTCCCCTCGACGACGGGATACTGCTGCGCGAGGCGGGGCTTCCTAACGAGCTGCTGCGCCAAGTGTCGCGCATACACCTGGTCGCCTGCGGCACCGCCTACCACGCGGCCATCGTGGGAAAGTACCTGCTCGAGCGCCATGCCCGCATCCCCGCCCAGGCCGAGACGGCGTCGGAGTACCGATACCGCGACCCGTTGATCGACGCGAACACCCTGGTGGTGGCTGTGAGCCAATCTGGAGAAACAGCGGATACGCTGGCGGCCGCTCAGCTGGCCAGGCGGCATGGCGCGAAGGTGCTCTCGGTGTGCAATTCCGTGGGATCCACGCTGACCCGTTGCTCGGACTACAACCTCTACACTCATTGCGGCCCGGAATGCGGCGTGGCTTCGACCAAGGCTTTTATCGGCCAGCTCGTCGCCTTGAACATCCTGGCGCTGCACGCGGCCGTGGCTCTCGGAAGGCTGCGGGAAGGCGATGCCCTTGCCTGGGCCACCGAGCTCAAGCGCCTCCCCTCGCTCATAGAGGAAGCGCTCAAGCTCGATTCACATGTGCTGGAGATAGCCAAGCTCTTCTGGAAAGCCGAGCATTTCATCTATATCGGCCGGACCCTGAACTACCCGACGGCCATCGAGGGGGCTCTGAAACTCAAGGAGATCTCCTATATCCATGCCGAGGGTTATCCCGCCGGAGAGATGAAACATGGGCCTCTGGCCCTCATAGACGAGAATATGCCGGTCCTGGCGATCGCGACCCAATCCAAGGTCTTCGACAAGATCGTCTCGAATATCGAGGAGGCCCGCGCACGCGGCGCGCGGCTGATAAGCTTGGCGACCCGCGGCGAACGCCGCCTGGAGGGGAAGGTCGACCATCTTTTGGAACTGCCCTATGTCAGCGAGAATCTCTCTCCCATCGTCAACATCATCCCGCTGCAGCTTCTCGCTTATCACATCGCAAACCTCAGAGGCTGCGACGTGGACCAGCCTCGAAATCTGGCGAAAAGCGTGACGGTCGAGTAAGGCGATCCTCCGGTCTAAGCGCGGATCAGCTTCTCCTGCCAGCGCTGCCGGTAGGGACCGCAGGCATTGTGCGTATCGACCACGAGCTGGGAATGCTTTAGTATCCATTCGTAGTCGAAAAGGCTGTGATTGGTCACGATGATCACGGCGTCGCGCCCGGCCAACTCCTTCTCGGTCAACTCCACCGGCCTGACCTTCAGATGCCGGTAATGCCGCATGGCCGGGAAGCTGGGAATATAAGGATCATTGTAAGCCACCTTGGCTCCTTTCACCTCGAGCAGTTCCAAAAGCTTGAAGGCCGGCGATTCTCGGGGGTCGTCGATATCCTTCTTATACGCCAATCCCAAAAGGAGCAGTCTCGCTCCCTCCAGCTTCTTGCCCTTGCCATTGAGCACCTCCTCCAGCTTGCCGAGAACATAATAGGGCATCTGGACGTTCAGCTCTCCCGCCAGATCAATGAAGCGCGTGGAGAATTGGAATTCCCTCGCCTTCCAAGACAGATAGAATGGGTCTATGGGAATGCAGTGGCCGCCAAGTCCGGGGCCGGGATAGAAGGCCTGAAACCCGAAAGGCTTGGTCGCGGCCGCCTCGATCACCTCCCAAACATCTATTCCCATGCGGTCGAAACACATCTTGAGCTCATTGACGAGAGCTATGTTGACGCAGCGATAGATGTTTTCCAGGAGCTTGGCGGCCTCCGCGGTCTCGCACGAGGAGACCTGGACCACCTGGGCCACCGCTTCCCCGTAGAGGCAAACCGCGGCCCGCAGCGACAGCTCATCGACGCCTCCAACTATCTTAGGGATCATCTCCGTGGTGAATTTCTTGTTTCCCGGGTCTTCGCGCTCGGGTGAAAACGCTAGGAAAAAATCCCGGCCGCAGACGAGCCCGCGCTTCTCCAGCTCGGGCTTCATGATCTCGCGGGTCGTACCGGGGTAGCTGGTGCTCTCCAAGACGACCAGCTGACCCGGCTTGAGATGCTCCGCGATCGACAGAGCGGTGGCCCGTATGAAGGAGACGTCCGGCTTGCCCTCGGGGGTCAGGGGCGTGGGCACGCAAATGATGACCGCATCGACCAGCGTCAGCTTGCGAAAATCGGAGGTCGCCAGCAGACGCTTTTCCTTGACGTAATGAGCGATGGTGTCGGAGGGGACGGATCGGACATAGGAATGGCCCCGGCCGAGCTTCTCGATTTTCCCCTGGTCGATATCGAAACCGATGACGGAAAAGCCCTTGGCCGCGAAAAGCCTCACCAAAAGAAGGCCCACGTAGCCCAGGCCCACGACCCCGATTCGGGCTTGCCGGATCTTTATCTTATGGAGCAGACCTTCCAGCCGCGACCGGCCCAGCTCGATATCGAGCAAGGCAGGCCTACCATCCTGTGAATGTCCGTTTGACGAAGGGGACTTCGTGACCGAGGGCAAGGCGTCCTTCATGACAAGGCCTCCTATGGCGCGGAAAGAGCCGGCGCAGCCTGGCGGCGGCGGAAAGGATCAAGGCGACGGCCAGAACGATCACGATGTAGGTGGCCAGCACCAGCCACCCCAAAGCGAGCACTTTCCCCATCGCGGTCTTCTCCATATCTCCCCCTGGCTGACGACTTTATGATTCTAACAGCAGGCCTGTAACGGAGACGGGACACGGAAGTAAAAGCTATAATACGGCATGGCGACTACGACGAGGATCGAAGAGGAAATCGAGGCCGCTTATAACTTCCGCGGCCATGTCACCCTGAAATTGCGCGGCGGGCAAACCGTGGAGGGTTATCTTTTCAACCGCCAGCTGGGCGACCGATTTCCCGATGGCGGCTTCGTCGAGCTTTTCCTCAAGGGAAGCGGGGACAGACGCAATTGCGCCGTCCGGGATATCGAGGCGGTGGAGCTCACCGGCGAGGATTGCGCGGCCGGGAAATCCTACGAGGACTACCTCAAGAAAAAGGCGGAGCAGGAAGCCGTAAAGGCCTGAGGTGCGAGCGGGATTCGA
>JACQPG010000036.1 GCA_016207665.1 Elusimicrobiota bacterium
ATCCCAGACCGAGCGCCTCCGCGGCTACAGCCAATCGTCGCCCACGCTCGATTAAAGCGGGCAGCAAGGCTGTGAACTTCCGCCTGAGGGCGTCCACTCATGGCAGTCTACTCGTTTTCAATCATAATGTGTCAGTTATTATTTAACAGTTCCTTAGGCCCTGGGCAAGGCAGCCAGTTCCAGAACGGCCCTGACCAGATTATCCATCCCCTCCTCGACCTGCGAGATTCTTTCGGCGAGCATGTAACACGGCGTCGTAGCCAAGCGCCTCGTTTTATCTAAGAGCACCGCCGTCGCCGCGGTATTCTTGTGCCTCGCCCCCATGGCCTCGATCGCCTTGGCCACCTGGAGTTCGGAGCCGATGGTCAGCTCGGGGCTCTCGGACCCGAAGAGCCTGGCCAGTATCACGGGAGCGATGCAGGCCGCGCCGATAGGCTTGCCAGCGGCATGCATGTCCTTGAGCAGCCGCGATAGATGCGGGTCGACCTCGCATCGCGCCCCGTCCTTGGCGAAATTGCATAGATTCTTGACGGCTCCGTAGCCGCCCGGGAGCATCACGGCGTCGAGCTCCTCGGCTTTCGCTTGATGGAGGCTTTTTATCCGCCCGCGGGCGATCCGCGCCGACTCGGCAAGGACGCCGCGCCGCTCCTGCTTGACCAAGCCCGCGGCATGATCGACCACGTCGGCTTGGTCGATGTCCGGAGCCAAGCACACGGCCTGCGCGCCCCGCCTGTCTATAGCCAGCAACAGCAGGGTCGCCTCATGAATCTCCGAGCCGTCTAGGACGCCGCACCCTGAAAGGATCACCCCGACCTTCAGCATATTGCCCTCCGCGGGCCCGCGCGATCTCAGCGCGCCAGGACGGCCGCTGTCTGGAAGCTCTCCCACAACTGACGGGCCTCGCCGGCGACCATGGACTCGGCCTTGGCGCAATCCTCTCGCCGGAGAGCCAGGCTTTCGTCGACGATCCGCTTGAGGTCGTCTATATCGTAAAGATAGACGCCGGCCAAGTTGCGGGAGGCGGGATCGATGTTGCGCGGGACCGAAAGGTCGATGAGGAACAAAGGCCTTCCGCCGCGGGCCCTGACAGCTTCCCTCACCTGGGAGGGTCCTATCAAATAGTCCGGAGCGGCGGTCGAGACTACGGCGACATCGGCCTCGGCCAGGCGCTCCAGTCCGCTCTCAAGGCCCATGGCTTCTCCGACCAGGCGCTCGGCCAGGGCTCGCGCTCTCTCCAGGCTGCGATTGCTGACCAGCAGACGCGTCGCTCCTTTGGAGCGTAGATGGCGCGCCGTGGACTCGGCCATGGCGCCCGCGCCGAAAACCAGCACGGTCTGCCCGGTTGTCTCGGAGAATATGCGCCGCGCCAGCAAAGACGCCGCGCCCCCGATCGAGGCGATGCCTCCCACGATGCCTGTCTCGGACCGTATCTTCTTGCCGGCATAAAGCGCCTTCTGAAAGGCCCGATGCAACCAGCGGCCGGCCGTTCCTTGATCGCGCGCCCGTTGGTAGGCATCCTTGACCTGGCCGAGAATCTCCGTCTCCCCCACCACCCACGAATCCAGCCCGGCGGCCACGCGGAAAAGATGAGAGAGGGCATCCAAGCCCTTGTGAGCGTACAAAAGCCTCCCGATGGCTTGCCCGGACCTGCGCTCGAGCCATGAAAACAAGGAAGCTTTTCCGCCTTCCTCGAGCGCCGCATAGATCTCAAAGCGGCTGCAGGTGGACAAGACGGCGGCCTCTTCAGCGCCGATATCGTCCCTCAAGGCCGCGTTGAGCGCCGTCTCCTCGGGTTTCCAAGACAATTTCTCCCGGATCGCGACGGGGGAGTTGATGTGGCTCAATCCCACGACCCAGAGATCGCTAGCCATACTGAGACTTTTCAAAGGCAACAAATCAGCCATGGCTTGCCCTCTTTATCCGCTTCTCCGCCTTCGCCCGCGCGCCTGCCTGCGCGATTTCGCGCAGGCAGACATCTATTCCCGAGGCCGATTTGTTGCAACTTAAAACCAGGCTGCATGGCCGAAAACAAGCCGCTCAGATCGAGGATGGCAGCCTGGTGGAGGGCCTTGCCCTTGGCCGCGCAGCTTTTCGCGGCCATCTCGGGAGCCATTGGCGCGGTGTTCGCGGTGTCATTCATCTACGATCTTTGGACCTCGACCCGGAGGATCGAGACCCTCCAGGCCGAGGCCGTAAGGACTCTATCGCCGGTTCTGGCCGACGCGGTAGAAAAGGCGATGATTCACCGGAGCCGAGAGAATATCGATGAGCTCTTCGCCAAGCTCAACTCCGGCCATAGAGTTTCGGTGCAACTCCTTGACTCGGAGAAAAGGATCGTAAACACCCACAATTTCGCCTCCCCCCGCGCCCCCGCGGCCGAGCCCTCCCCCGTGAGTCTCGACTTTCCCCTCCAGGCCAAGGCCGCCTGCTATCGTTGCCATAACGTTCCCGCATCGAGCAACCTGGGCTATCTTCGCATCTCCGCCACCCGGGACGAGCGGCGCTCCCTGTTCAAGGATCATCTGCAAAGCCGCGCCCTCATGGCCGGCACCGGGGCCCTTCTCCTTGGCATAGCCTCCTTATTGATCGTCCGCTGGCTGGTCCAGGAGCCCTTGCTCCTGGTGTCCTCGGCCATGGAGAAGGTCAAAAGGGGCGAGCTCGCAACCCGCATCATCTCCCCCCTGCCGGGCGAAATGCGCCTGATCGCCGATGGCTTCAACTCCATGGTCAACGGCATCGAGCGGGATCGTCGCCAGATATTGGACCTGCATCGCAAGCAGATGGCGCACATGGATAGGCTTGCGACCCTGGGCGAGCTGGCGGCTCAATTGGCCCACGAGGTGCGCAATCCCTTGACCGGGCTGGGATCGGCGCTCCAGCTGCTGCAGCAGGCCGAGCCGCCGGCCGAGAAAAAGTCCGAGATCATCTCCAAGATGCTGGCCCAGCTCAACCGCATGGATCGCACCATGAGCAATTTCCTGTCCTATGCCCGCATCCCCGATCCGGTCTTCAGGCCCTTTAATATCGAGGAGCCCCTCAACCACGCGGTCTTTCTCATCGAACCGCGCTTGAGGGAGCAAAAAATCCAGCTGTCCCGGAAGATACGGCCGCGGCTCCCCGCCGTGCACGGAGACCCGGCCCAGATGGAGCAAGTCTTGCTCAATCTCCTGCTCAACGCGGCCCAGGCCATGCCTTCGGGAGGGACGCTCACCATCTCCGCCGAGGCCAACGGGGGAGGCAACGTGGGAGTGATCATCGCCGACACGGGTCCGGGCATCTCCCCCGACAACATCGACAAGATATTCCAGCCCTTCTTCACCACGCGCGAGAACGGCAGCGGCCTTGGCCTGCCCATTGCCAAACAGATCGTGCTGGCTCACTCGGGGGATTTGAACGTCGACAGCCGCCCCAATGGGGGCACCAGGGTCACGATCAAGCTGCCCGTGCCCTTGAACCAGGGTCAAGCGGCGGTCTCCTGATGGCCAAGGTTCTGATCGTCGATGATGAGGAGCTCATCCGCTGGTCGCTGTCCGAGGACCTCGGCAAATCGGGCTATAAGACCGCCATCGCCGCCGACGTCGAGGAGGCCCTGCGCCTGCTGGAAAGCGAATCACCGGACGTGATTCTCACCGATCTGCGCCTGGGAGGCGCCAGCGGCATCGACCTGCTCAAGCACGTTCGCAGGTCCTCTCCGGGCCTGCCCGTGATCTTGATGACCGCCTTCGCCGATCTTGACAGCGCCATCGAGGCTCTGCGCGAGGGAGCCGCCGATTACATCGCCAAACCCCTGCAACTGGGAGGGCTTAAGATCACGCTCAAACGGGTGCTGGAGACGGCCCAGCTCAGAAGCCGGCTTCAGGAGGCCAAGAAGAGGCATCTTGAGCGCTATAATTTCGCCTCGATCATCACGGCCAGCCCCTCCATGAGCCAGGCCATCGAGATGGCGCGCAAGATCGCGGCCTCGCCCTACGGGACCGTCTTGATACTGGGGGAAAGCGGCTGCGGCAAGGACAGATTGGCTCGGGCCATTCATTATGAGAGCCCGCGCTCCGATCAGTCGTTCCTAGAGATCAGCTGCACCGCGATTCCGGACAACCTCCTCGAAAGCGAGCTGTTCGGCCACGAACGGGGAGCCTTCACCGACGCCGTGCGTCAAAAGAAGGGACTCTTCGAGCTAGCCTCGGGCGGAACCGTCTTCCTCAACGAGATCGGGCACATGTCCCTTCCGCTTCAGGCCAAGCTCCTCCGATTTCTCGAGGACAAGACATTCCGAAGAGTAGGCGCGCTGGAGGATACGACCGTGGACGTCCGGATCATGGCGGCAACCAATGAGGATCTCGAAAAGGCCGTGGCGTCCGGGCGTTTTCGCACCGATCTTTATTACCGCATCAACGTCCTGACCATCAAGCTCCTCCCTCTGAGGCAGAGGACCGAGGACATACTGCCGCTGGCCGAAGTCCTCCTTGAACGCATATGCCGGGAGCTGCGCCGGCCGAAGATAGTCCTTCCCGAGGCCACGCGACAGGCCCTGCGGAGTTATCAATGGCCCGGCAATGTCCGCGAGCTGCGCAATATCCTCGAGCGCATGGTGATATTGGGTGAGACCGATTTTTGCCCCCCCCAATCCGAGAGCAAGCCCAGCGAGTGCAGCTTCACGCTTCCCGAAAGGGGCGTCGCCCTCGACGAGGTCGAGCGCTCGCTGGTCGAGCAAGCCATGCGCCTGGCCGGAGGCAACCAGCAGAAGGCCGCCCAGCTCTTGAATCTCAGCCGGGACTCCCTGCGCCGGCGCCTGGAAAAATACGCGATCAAGACGATTACGTTGAGTTGCATGCTCGGCCTTCTGCTGACCGCTCGCTCGTGGGCCGCCTGGTGGGGCGGGGATTCCCCGCTCTGGACCCAGGACCCTTTCCTTAAGGCCCACGAGGCCGAGGCAACCAAGCTCAAGGAGCAAGCGGGGGCGCATGCCCCGGTCAAGGAGGGACTTTGCTCCTCCTGCCACTCGGACCCCGCAGACGCCTCCAAGCTCAAGGACGAGCCCAAGGCCTTGTGCCTTTCCTGTCACGCGCAACGCCGCCAAGATCTGGAAAAGTCTCACGCCCATCAGCCCTTCAAGGACGGCGACTGCTCGACCTGCCATCAGCCGCATGGCTCGGACAAAGGCTCGCTTTTGAGCGCCGCGCTTCCTGAGCTTTGCGTCACCTGCCACGCGCCGGGAGACGATAGCCTGCGTTCGGCCCATTTCGGCGTGAGCGAGTTCTCCCAAAGCTGCACCCGCTGCCATTCGCCGCATGCCTCGGACGAGCCCAAGCTGCTCGCCGGAAAGCCGCATGTGCCCTTCGAGTCCCGTTCCTGTCAGATGTGCCATAAAAAGGGGGCGAAACCCGGACCGGCCCAGGTCAAGGAAACCCCGGGGCAGACCTGCTTTCTCTGCCATTCCAACTTCGCCAAGAGAGGGGAGAGCCCCGGAGCGCACCCGCCTTTCGCCGCCGGGGACTGCGTCTCGTGCCACGATCCCCATATCAGCCGCCTTGGCGCCCTGCGCAAGGCTCCTCTCAACGAGGTCTGTTTCACTTGCCATGACGAGGCGCTCAAGGACAATCACCCGATCGCCAAGCATCCCACGTCCAAACCGGGCCTCGACGATCCCAGGAGGAAAGGCAAGCCCTTCGATTGCGCCTCCTGCCATGACCCCCATGCCTCGGCGCAGCCCAAGCTGATTCGTGGCTCCGCCACGAATCTCTGTGAGGAGTGCCATAAGAAATGAGACACCTGTTCCTTCCTCTATTATTCATCTCTTGGGCCGTTGAACCGGCCTCGGACATAGTCTTTCCTCCTCCACCCGATCCGCCGCGCATACGCTTTGTCCGCGCCATACACAACCGCCGCGACGTCAAGGGACAATCGTCGGGCGCTCTATCCCGGCTCCTCGAGTTCCTCGCCGGAGGCAGCCTTAACGCGCCGCTGGTGTCGCGGCCCTATGGGGTCTGGGTGAGGGGCGATGAGCTGCTGATGGCCGACACCCTGGAGGGGCGATTGGTTTCGCTCAACCTCGCCACCGCCGAGTTCAAGGTCTTCGGCCAGGGCCAGCCGCCCGAGGCCCTCCAGTCTCCCGTGGGCGTCACCGGGGGGCCCAACGGCGAGATATTCGTCAGCGACACGGGCGACCACAGCGTCAAGGCCTTCAGCCCCAAGGGCAAACTGCTATGGCGCGTAGATCACCTGGGGTCCGAGCCGGGGGCCCTCAATCGCCCGAGCGGACTGTCCTGGGCCCCTTCTAACGAGCTTTACGTGCTCGACTCCGGGAACCACCGCATCGTAGCGCTTTCGGCGGAAGGCAAGTTTCTCCGCCAGTTCTGCCGCAACCCCAAGGACGTGGGAGCCTTGCCCAATCCCGCCAATCTTTGGGTCGAGAAAGACGGCACGATCATCGTCTCCGATCCCCTGATCGGCCGAGTCCATCTCTTCGGGCCTGACGGCCGCTTCAAAGGAGGCTTCGGCGAGATCGGAGACTCCGCCGGTTATATGGCCCGGCCCAAGGGAGTGGCCTCCGACTCCGACGGCAATATCTACGTGGTAGACGCCGTGTTCAACCGGGTGCAGGCCTTCGACCGGGAGGGGCGGCTGTTGATCTATTTCGGCGGGCCTGGCAAAGGCCCCGCCAAGCTCGGCCGGCCCACCGGGATATTCATCGACTCCAAGGATCAGATATACGTCATGGATTCGATCAACCGGCGCGTCCAAATCTTCCAGTATCTCAAGGCTGCCGCGAAAAGCCCTGAGAACAATAAGACGCCCTAGACCAATTTCGCGCTCCTCTGCGCGTAAACGCGCACCCCCATCCCCCTGAGCCCAAAAGCAGTCGCTTAATAGCGCTCAAAGCGCCCCCGCCGGATTGGTCTGTTTGTTGCCCTATGATCAGGAGCCTGTGATAGGCAAACGTACGTACGGAGGATGAATGAGAAAGTTAATGATCGGCTTAGGAGTCGTGGCCGCCGCCCTGATCGCCTCGCGGGTTTCCGCGAGCATCGTCGGCTACCCGATTTCTGGGTCCAAGCATGACTTCAAGACCACAGGCTACACCGGCGACGGCGGAACCTTCGTGGGCCACAATAAGTGCGGCACCTGCCATGCGGCCCATAAGGTCAAGAAGGTCAGCCCTCTGTGGGGCCGCGATAACCCCACAGCCACGGGCTGGATCGTCTGGAACGGCCAGGATGCCGGACAGGCGCTCGACGGAACCGAGAACACAGCCGAGTTCCTCAGCGCCGCCGAGCTGACCGGCACCGGCACCGGCATGTGTATGTCATGCCATGACGGCCAAACCGCCATCGGCACCTACAAAGACGCCACCGGCACCAGCGTGCCCGTCTACATGAGGGCTGCCTACAGGGGAACCTGGGGCCGCGCGCTGGCGGACATGCACCCGGTGGGACATGTCGTGCCTTTCGGGGCTCCTGGTTGGAAGGCGGATCTGGCGGCGGGCAATGCCGCCTCCGGCTCCAACGTAGCCACCGAGGCGCGAGGCAGCGTCGGCTGCACCAGCTGCCACTCGATGCACAGCAGCTCCCCCAGCGGCAAGATACTGCGCGCGGGCGAGCGCTGTCTGTCGTGCCACGACAAGTAGCCTGAGAAAGAGGACCCCCGGTCAAACGGGGGTCTTTGATGGTCGCGATTTTCCGCATGAGGTTGTAACGCATAAGGTTGATTTCGACATGAGCCAGGATCTTTTCGAGCGACTCCCGAGTTTGAGGGAGGCATTTCTTCTTGTGCTGGATGACTTGATAAAGAAATGTTCCAGAGCCGC
>JACQPG010000034.1 GCA_016207665.1 Elusimicrobiota bacterium
GAGGAGTACGAAGCCGAACGGTGGGCCTTCGACCGCATGCGGGAGGCGGGGATCGCCGTACCGCGCAAATCGCTGCGCCGGGCGAAGAGCTACGTGGCCTACAAGATCCGTCAGGCCCGGCGGCGCGGGGCCAAGACGGTCGACCGGCAGGCCCTTCGGTGGGCCGGAGAGGCGACGCTATGATCCAGGACGCTCTGGTGGACGACTTCATTCGGCACCTGCGGGTAGAGCGGGGGCTTTCCGCGAATACCTGCCTGTCCTACGGGTATCAGTTGGGGGTCTACCTGACCTTCCTGCGGGAGAGAGGCCGGGAGCCAGCCACGGCCATCCGGGAGGACGTCCTCGTCTATCTGGAGCGTCGTAAATCTAAGGGCCTCAAATCCGCATCGCTCTTCATTGCTGCCATGGCCGTGAGGCAGTTCCACCGTTATCTGGCGCAGGCAGGTCGCGTCTTGGCCGATCCGACCGCCGGGATGCGCCTCCCCCGGTTCAAACAGCGAATCCCGAGGCCGGTGGACGCGCAGGCCATGGACCGCCTGCTTCGCCCGCCCACAGAGGCCAAGTTCTCGGCCGTGCGCGACCACGCTATGCTCGAGCTCATGTACGTCACCGGGATGCGGGTGTCCGAGCTCGTCGGTCTGCGATTGGGACAGGTGGACTTGGGAGCGGGCATAGCGCGGCCTGTGGGGAAGGGCTCTCGTGAACGTCTGGTTCCTTTTGGGGCCCGAGCGGCGGCCGCCATGAGCCGCTACCTTGCCGTCCGCTCGGCCCGCTTCCCGGCCGCCCAGGATGTCGTGTTCCTTAATGCCAGGGGCCGCAGGCTCACTCGGAGTGGCTTTGCGTGGAGGCTTGTGGGCGCGGCGCGGCGGGCGGGGCTCTCAGGTTCACTAACGCCGCATCAACTCCGGCATAGTTGCGCGACCCATCTACTGGAGGGTGGAGCGGACATCCGCGTCGTCCAAGAAATTCTTGGCCATTCCAGCCTGACTACGACACAGGCCTACACCCATGTCTCACCGACGTTGATGCTAAAAACATGTAGGCGAGCCCATCCTAGGTTCGGGGCGCTATCGTCCTGAGGACAGAGCTGATGCTCTCGATTTGGAAGGGCTTTGCGAAGAAGTGATGCAGCCTGGCCTTCTTGACCCTGGCTGCGTTAAAGGAGTCCCCCGAGATCATCACGATCGGAAGAGCCGGGTCTAGCTTGCGCAGTATTTTGGCCAGCTCGATTCCGTCCGATCCAGCGTCCAGGTCGACATCGATGATGGCGACGTCAAACCATCCCACCATGAAAGCCGCAAAAGCCTCCCGGTCATCGGCGGCGGTTATGCCTGTCCATCCCTCTCTATCGAGCAAACGCAGCACGAGCTTCTGCATGGAATCGTCATTGTCGACCACCAGGGCTCGCATTGACCCGCAGCAGCTTTTACTGCTTTGCCGCGGGCTCTTTCTTCTTGCTTGAGAAGTGAAGGTGCCTGATCTTCCATCCTGCGGGGTCTTTCTTAAGGACAAACGTCTCGGCCCCGGCGAGAGTCACCGTCTTATCGGCGGTCACGATGGTAAAGGTGGCTTCCTCGACCGCGTAGGCAAGCTCGCCGTGAACGATGACCTCAAGAACCCTGGGGTCCTGGGTCCGAAACTCCTTCCACTCCTTCATCTCGGGACCGATGTGGTTGTCGCGGTAGTCAGCCCAGCTGACGTTTTTGTAGACGCCTTCAAGAACAAGCAGATCCGGGTCGATCACATTCGCGAGTTTTTCAACGCTGCGTGCCTCCATGGCGGCGCGGTAGTCGGCCAACACCTTTAGGACGGCGTCCTTCGGCTTGCTTTCCGCAGGCTTGGCCTGAGCTGTTTCCTGGTGCGCGTGTTGATCGTGTCCCCAGGCGGCCTGAGTCCCTGAACATAAAAGTACGATGACCAACATCTTCCATCCAATTCTTCTATTCATGCGTTCTCCTCTCGTGGTCTAGACCGCTACTCCGCACTGACCCCCATGCCGTGAGTAAAGACTAGCTCGCCGCCTTGGTAGGCCGTCGCCAGCAAGACGGCGCAGGCGGCCGCCCACGCGAGCAGGAACAGACGCGGCCTCCAATTCTCCCGCCGCCATCGCCACAAAGACAAGGCGGTAAAGGAGCCGACGGTCCAATAGGCCAGAGTCTCGTGCAGGTTAAGCGTCCGCCACGCGGGCGGTACATGCGGCGCGGTCCTCTCCGCGAGCAGCCCCAAGCCCAACGCGGCCCATGCCGCCGTGGTTCCAACCCACAGCATCCACGAGGCCGCGTTGGGCAACCACTCCGCCCGTCGCCCCAAAGCGCAGATGACCCATCCCGTGGTAAGCAGAGCGATGGGGAAGTGGACCGCCATGGGGTGGAACAGATAGAGCTCGTGCCTGTGACCTTCTTTGTGAAACCAAAGAGCGGCGGCCAACGCCAACGCGGCGAGTGGTATGACGACGGTTCTTTTCACCATGTGCAACTCGGGCAGGCGAATCCCTACGCCTTCTCGACCTTGTGGACCAGGATGGCCTGCAACCCGCCTTTGACCGCCTTGACGCCGGTGACCTTGACCTGCTCGGCCGCCATCTGGCCCACCGGAGCAAAGGCCTTTTCGTGCTTATGGTCCGAGACGAGCAGGTAGACCGTGCCGTCGGCGGTGAGTAGCCCCGCCGACACGTGCTTCTCCAAAAGACAGGACTTGGCGCATTTCTTATGCTCCTTGCCCGTGGCTCCGTGCCCGAGATAGCAGGAGAGATCGAGGACCTCTCCGGTCACGCTTACGGTCTCGGACGGAGCGGCCGCTTCCGCCTTCTCTTCGTGCTTGTGACCTTCATGAGCCCAAACGCCGGCGGCCAACGCTAATGCGGCCAATGACATGACGGCTGTTCTTTTCACCATTTGATCCTCCTGATAGTTTTACTCAATGCTTGTGATCTTCGCCTTTTTCCTGAAGCTCGAGGTCCATCCCGCATTTCGGGCATTTCCCCGGCTCATTGGACTTCACGTCGGGATGCATCGGGCAGACATAGACCGGCTTTTCCGAGGCGGGCCGTTGTTCCGAGCCCGACTCCGTCCCTTTCGGCGCAGGGTGACGGCCCTTCGCAGGGGATTCGGGAGCAGCCGGTTTGCCCACGCGGTCGGCCACTGTTCCGGGTTCGTTCTTATACCAACCGGGGTTCTTGATCTCGGCATCGGTCTGCCTGACCTTGACGATGGTAAACATGCCGCCCATTCCGACGGAGCCGAACGGTCCGTCGCCGCCCATCATCGGCAACGTGTTGTCGGGACCCTGCATGTGCTTGGCGTGTTCCGAGTGCTCGTCCATTCCCTTTTCGCCCATCGCCATATAGCCGGGAACCTGCTCTCGGACTTTCCGCTCGACGCCGTCTTGGTTGACGCCGAGCATATTGGGAACGTCGTGGCCCATGGCGTTCATCGGATGATGGCGGCGATGGCAGTGGAGCGCCCAGTCTCCGGCGCGCGCGATGAACTCGATGTCCCGCGTCTGACCGGGGGCGACCAAAGTCGTCGTATCCGGCCACCTCGCCGACTCTGGGATATCTCCTCCGTCGGTGGCGACCGTCTTGAAGGTATGGCCGTGGATGTGGATCGGATGCGACTCTTGGCCGACGTTGCCGAAGCGGATGCGCACCCGCTCTCCCACCTTGGCGACCAGAGCCGCCGTGCCGGGGAAGGCCCGGCTGTTGAACGTGAAGATATTGAAGTCGGTCATCACGTTTGGATTTGGCCTCGAGGTGTCGGGATGGATAAACCACTCGTTGAGAAAGATCGCGTAGTCACGGTCGATCTTGGGCTCGCGCGTGCGCGGATGGATGATGAAGAAGCCCATGGTTCCTAGGCCGATCTGCACCATCTCGTCGCCGTGCGAATGATACATCTGCGTGCCGTGCTGGCGCAGGGTGAACTCGTAGGCGAAGGTTTCTCCCGGCTTGATGGGCTTCTGGCTTAGGCCGGAGACTCCGTCCATGCCGCTGGGCAGGATGATGCCGTGCCAGTGGACGGCGGTGGGCTCGGGCAGCTTGTTGGTGACCAGAATGCGGACCCGGTCGCCCTCCACGGCCTCGATGGTCGGGCCGGGGGTTCGGCCGTTGTAGCACCAGGCGTCGATCACCATGCCCGGAGCCACCTCGTGCTTGCATTCCTCGACCGCGAGCCGGAATATTTTGACGCCGCCTTCCATCTTCCAATCGAGCGTGGTCCCGTTGGGAGTGACGACCGGCGTGTACGGCAGGTTGGCCGCCGGCGCGGCCATGGCCGAGCCTGCCAACTTGACGATGAGCGTCAGATATAGAGCGATCTTCATGGTTTCTCCTCGTGGTGCTCGTGCCCAGGTTGGGGTTGCTCGGGGCGAGACGGCTGCTCCGGTTGTTCCTCTTGCTTTTCGGCCGGGGCCGGCTGTAGTGCATCCTGGGGCAGTCGCCCGCCAGCGGCGCGTTCGAGTTCAGCCCAATGGACCCAATAGCTCTTGAGCGTGTCGATGTAGGCCGACTGAGCCTCGATCTCCGCGCGCTTGGACTCAAGCAATTGATAGACGCCGAGCAGCATGTAGTTGTAGTTCTTGAGCGTCTCGGCGACAATCCGGCGTTTAAGCGGCAATAGCTTCGTCTGATATGACGATATGGCCGCTCGCGTCTGGACGAGTTGCGCATGGGCGATCCTCGTCTGAAGTCGTATTTGCGTCTCGAGGCCGGCCAGCGTGGACTGGCTTTGCCGAAGTTGGGCCTTGAGCTTGGCCGAGGATGCCTGCTTGCGGTCGAAAAGCGGCACGGACATTTCCACCTCGGGACCGACCCCTGTCACGCCGTCGAGCTCGCGCTCCGAATCGATGCCCACGTCGATGCTGGAAAACATGGACAGGCGATTGACTCGTAGAGCTTGTTTGAGCACGGAGGGCTCCCTGCGCGCCGCGGCCAAGTCCCAGCGTTGCGAGAGTGCCGTAGTCTCGATCTTTTCGAGAACGGGCTCAACGGCAGGAGGCTCGGCGAGCTTATCGGCGATGGTCCATGGTCCCGCCTGTGCTCCGATCAATGCGGCGAAGCGCTCGCGGGCTGCGACCTCCTCAACTTCAGCTCGTCCAACCTCAAGCTTCGCCTCCTGATAAGCCGCTTGCTGGCTGGCTTCGTCGAGCTTGCTGATATTGCCGGCCTTCCTCTGGCGCTCCGAGAGTATGGAGGCGGCTTCAAGCCCTTCCAGCGCGAAACGCCGCAGTTCCAGAGTCTGCCGGGTAGCCTGGAGATGGTAATAGGCAGCCTTGACCTCCGTCGCAAGCTCTAAGGTTTCGTGGCCGAGGCGATACTTGGCCTGCTCAAGCTGCGTCGAGGCGAGCTTGCGGCGCAGGGGCAGAGTGATCAGGTCTAGGAAATTGATCGTTCCGCCGATCTCGCTCCCCGTCTGGCGGCCTTCGCCACCGCGAGGAAACCGAAGGCTGGCATGCACCTTCGGGTTTTCCAAAAGCGCCGCCTGCGCCAGGGCGGCCTGGGCGATGCCCAACTCGGCTACCCGCCCTCTAAAGGAGGGATTATTAAGCAGCGCCAACTGGACGGCCGATTCGGGGGAAAGCGGCTGCTTGAGCAGTTCGCTTGTGGCGTTCTGAATCGACGTGTCCGATTCGACCGCCGAGAGGCGCGCCCCGGCCCTTTCCTGGACCATGGATTCGACCTCGCCCGCCGGACGACGCGCCGAGGTTGAAACGCAGCCGGAGAGGGAAAGAACCGGCGCGCCGAGAAACAAAGCCAGACGATGCAGTCTCATGGCTGCTCCTTGCTATCCGGAGCCGGATCTGGCGGTGCTTTACGCACGGAGCCGGCAGGAGGCGGCCCTTCGCGGAATTCCGAGTGGTGGACCTGGCCTCCGGCATGGGCGATCAGGCCGGCTAGGCTCGCGCAAAGACCCGAAGTCGCCATCGTCGCCAGCAACAGGCGGCGGTGGGCCTTCGGACGGATCTTCCTCGTCCAAAGGGAGGCTGCGGCCAGGACCGCGGCCAGGTAAAATAGATATTGGAACTTCTCGGCCCGGTCCATATGAACGTCGAGCCACATCTGGCCTTCAAGCGGGATGGTCTCATAAATCCGGTCGTAGGCTTTTTGGCCGAGCTTAATCGTGGGATAAGTGGCCAAGCCCGTGAAGATTATGACGGCCAGGCCCGCTTCCAGCAGGCCCTCGGCCGGGCGAAACCGGGCGATCAGGAGCAAGAGCAGGCCGAGTCCCATCCCGAATATCGGGATCGGATTGATGAGAACATGGATGTACTCGGGTTTTTTGAGATGCGAGAAAAACATCGCGATCTCGGACTTGCTCGAGGCGGTGCGGGCCATCGTAACGGGTGCCGTCGACGTCACGGTATTTTCCTGGCCGTGCTTATGCTGCATCTTCTCATGCGCCCATCCCGGCGGCGCAAGACCGAAGAGAGCGGCGACGGTTCCGACAAAAATGATACGGTGAAAAAATTCCATATGAACCTCCCAAACGGCATTGATACCTTGAGTCAGACTGTGATTATGAGTAGAAGCAAAGATAACGCTTCCAGACGGCGATGAGACGCTGTTTAGGAGAGGGTGGGAGGCGCGCGGGATGCGCGGTAGGAGAGAAAGGCTTCTTGTCCTGCGGCCTTGGGAGGCCCGTGGTCCGTTCGGCGGAAATAGTTCTCGGCGTTCAGTGTTGTTTCGACGGCGACCACATACAGGAAAATCGGGGCAATCGAGGCTTTGGAAAGAAGCTGAGGCGAGGATGGTATCGTTAACGCACTGACCGTGACGCAACACGGGTCGGAGCTGTCCGAGGGGTGATCGTGATGCGAGGGCGCTTCGCCGTGGCCGTCATGGTCGGCATCGTGTTCATGTTCGCCGTGGGTGTGAGCCTGGCTCGTGGAATTGGGCAGGCAATGAGACTCCCCGGTCATTACCGCGTAGGTCAAGCAGTAATTGGAAAGGCCGAGGTAAACGATTGCCGTTAGGATGGCCGTCGCCTTTCTCACGGTCAAAGTATAGAGCTAAACCGCCATGTTGTCAAATTTCCAACGACACTCAGCTTAGACAAGCAGACGTGAGACCGCTTGTATGGCCTTGAGCCCCTCGCCGAAACGGGCCATCGCTTCTCGGTTCTTGTCAAGCTCACTATAAGGCAAATAGCGGACGCCCATTGCGGAAACCTGGCGGAAGGCCGGCCGTTGAAGCTGTTTGCGCACATCTTCTTCCCGGTCATCAGGTGCGACGATGAAGAGTTCGCAGGAGAGCTCCGGCTGGGCGCCGTTGACTAGATCCAGCATGCGCATGATACCCGATTCGATGCTCGTCGTATGCTCTACTTCAAAAGCGGCTGTCGTATTGCCGTCGCGGTCAAACCACAACACGTCAATAAGCCGGACGGTTGCCGCAGAGTCTTTTTGATCGAAGGCGGCCGGCAGACAGTCAAGGCAGCCCTCTCCAAGCAATCCGCCGTTCCATGCGCGGCCTCGGTCATTGGCCGCGACCCAGACCGAAAATCCCAGGCTCCTCCCCAGGTCACGTAGCCAAGCCTGTATTTGGGTATGTGTGCGATCTCCCGCAAGTTCCTTCTCCCGCGCTTTACGGGCGCTTGCGCTTTCCTGACGGACGCGGGCCAGGTCCCGTTCCCATTCCTCCCGCGCCGAAGCGTCGCCCTCGCGGGGTGGCGCGGCCCAGCGGTCCGTGCCGACATCAAAGGCCAATCCCGCCACCGCACCCAGGTCGTTGGACAGCAGGTCACGGAAATTTTCCGTCAGCCGGATCATCCCTTCGCGCATCGCGAGATAATCTTCCCACTTGCCCAGCTTTGCCGACGAACCCATCAGTGCGTTGTAACCTTTCACGATGGCGGTGTTGAAAGGCGGCATGAGCGTTGGGTGGAGGAAGTACATCAAGTTGGCGACCGCGGGACCTAACCCCTTGATGCGTCGGGCGTCGAGATGGCGGATCGCGTCGATCAGGGCCTTTTCGCCGTTGGCGCAAGCGCAGGTTCTCAAGAAGCTGCCGAACGCCTTCTGATTCTCAGGATTCTCGTAGATATCGGGAATACGCAGCTTCGGTTTCCACAGGAAGGCGTGGTCGGCCCCCTTGAACATTTGCCGTTGTTCTGCAATCGAGCCTACCACGACCTCAAGGGAAGAGCCCTTGTATGTCGTGCCGAAGTCCCCATCCTCGATTTCCTGCATCACTTTCTGAAGTCCCGTTCGAATCGAACGGAAGTTCTTCAGGCGCTCCTCCCACAGGAACCATGTGCGGTAGGTCGAGCCGGGGTCCTCGCGCCAGCGGAGGATCAAGGATCGGATCGCGTCGGCATCCATAATGCGATGATATAGAAAAGCAAAGGGATCGGCAATGCTTGCTGATGGACTCTAACGACCCAGACTTGCCAAATATCGCGCCAGGTCTTCGATCTGGATATCGGCCAATTTCATCCGGTAACCAGGCATGCTTGAAGTCGGATTGATGAGCCCGGGATCTGTGATGTATCTGCTAATGTATCTCTTATCTCGAAGCGTGCCGATGCGCGATAAGTTCGGGCCTGCTATGCTTCCCTTATCTCCGATTCTGTGGCACATGGCGCAGTGTTTCGCAAAAAGCTTCGGTGCGTCATCGGTATAGGGCAGCTCCCTTTGCAAGGATTTTTGATAGGCGATTAGCTCTGAAACCTCCCGGTCGTTGGGCTTGTGGGCGCCCGGCATCTCCGCGACGGCTATTTGGTTGTCGCGGTAATGTTCCCGAAGCCAATTTCCCGTCTTGCGGAGAGAGCCCAATCCCTGATCGAGCGCGGGACCGCTATTGCCTCCCATCCCACCCACTCGATGGCAGTATAAGCAGCGTAGTTTCAGAAACAACTTGCGCCCCGCTACAACCACAGGCTTGTCATCTTGGATGAAGCTTGGCAACTCAATACGTCGATGCGAGCGCTTGAGAAGGATTCCAACGCCGACCACGACAAAAATCAAGATAAAAAACATCGATTTGCCTCTCCGGCGGCTATATTTCATGTGGTTTCCTCGGCGCCTTCATGGCGTCATCCAATCCTTCCCGTAGCTCCCATACGGTGAAGATGGGCACAATGCGCGTAAAGAGAAGAAATACGAGCACGAATCCCGCCGCCCAGCTGGCAGTAACGGACCATTCCACCCAAGAGGGGCTGTAATGGCCGGGACCCCAGGAAAGGTAGGGCCTTGCACCTGAAGGGACGACGATGGTGTAGCGTTCCAGCCACATCCCGATATTGACGGAAATGCCGGCTACCATCAGACGCGTTTCCAGAGCCCCCAATTTAAATGCCAGGAGCGGGAAGGGTATGAACAGGCAAAACAGCAGCATGGACCAAAACGGCAGGCTGAATTCGCCGAAGAGCTTACTGCTGAAAACCTCCATCTCGGCCGTATGCTGGCCGTAATAGGTGGTCAGGAGCTCCACAAAAGTGAAGTAGGTCCAAAAGCAACAAACCGCCAAGAAAAACTTGCGCAGAGCGTCGAATTGCGATTCCGTGATGGCCCACTCCATGCGGAATGCCCGGCGGATCATGACGGCGATAGCGGCGAGCCCGCCGAGGCCCTGAAAGGCGGCACCCACAACGAAGTACGGCCCGATGGCCGCCGAATGCCAGCCGGGCTTGGTGGTCATACCGAAAATGAATCCGACATTGGTATGCACGGAAATAACCAGCGTGAGGAGCACCACCGACAGGACGGTCATGAGCTTATGATGGGTTCGCTCCTCGCCCTTCGATCCCGACCAGCCGAGCGCCGCCCAGCGGTAAATCTGTCTTTGCCAGGCAGGAAGCTCGGTCAAGCGGTCCCGGCATAAGGCGAAATCCGGGATGAGCGCGAGGTAGAAATAAAGGCATGACATGGTCAGATAGGTGGTGATGCAGAGCACGTCCCATAGAATAGGGGATGTCAAATGGGGGTAAAGGAGAACGTTTAGAAATCTATCCGGCCGACCGAGATCGATGATGACGCTGCTGGCGGCGAAAAATAAGCTGGCGATGGTGATCGTCTCGGCCATGCGGGTAAACGGCCTTCGCCAAGCCGCATCCGTGATTCGAAGTATGGCAGAGATCAGGGTTCCCGCGTGTGAAACCCCGATAAAGAAGACAAAATTGATGATGTAGACTCCCCAGAAAACGGGGACATTGAGTCCGGTCACTTTGAGGCCGTTTAGAAATTGCCAGAGCCAGGCGAGGATGCCCCATAGGAAGACGCCGGCAAGCGCGGCGATGGAAATAATGAAAAACCGACTGGGCTTTTCAGTCAACGGACTCAGGACCTTCTCCTCCATTTCAGACGAAGTCATCATCTTATCCTTCCCTCAAATAGACCACCTTAGGTTTGGTTCCAAGATCCTCGAGCATACGGTAGGCTCGATGATTGTCCGCAGCCTTGGAAACCTCGCTTTGAGAATCGTTCATGTCGCCGAATACGATGGCCCGCGCAGGACATGCCGCGACACAGGCGGGAATATAATCTTCTTGCTTAAGCGGCCGCCCTTCTTCCCTGGCCTTATCGTTGGCCCGCTGTAGCCGGTGGTGGCAGAATAGGCACTTTTCGACGACCCCTTTGTCTCGTATGGAAACATCGGGATTGAAAGGCGTCTCGACGTTCTCCGGCCATTGTGGATCTCCCCAGTTGAAGAATTTGCAGGTATAGGGGCAGGCGTTGACGCAGTAACGGCAGCCGATGCACCGGTCATAGACCTGCCCGACGATGCCGTCGGGTCCCATAAAAGTCGCCGAGGTGGGGCAGACTCGGGTGCAGGGAGGATTTTCGCATTGCTGGCACGGCATGGGGATAAGGCTTTGCCGCACGCGAGAGCCCTCCGCTTCCGTGACCGGCAGTATCTTAAGCCAGCGGATGATTCTGCCCATGGCGGCTTCCTCGGGGCTTCCCAGCATTTGGTTATTCTCCACCGAGCAACCGACCACGCATGCCCCGCAGGCTGTGCATTTGTCGAGGTCGATCACCATGCCCCATTTGGGCCCGTCGTTCTTGATGGAGCGCCCTTCGCTGGAAACAGCAACCCGGGAGCTCGCGAAAATCGACCCCAGGGCCGTAAAGAACCCCGTTATGAAGTTTCGACGGCTGGTTTTCTCAGGCAGCATAGACCCGCACTTTCGTGTCGTGCCAAATCGGCAGGCCCGAAGCATCGAAATGCCTTTCAATGAGGTCGGCGGGATTAGTTCCTATTCCCCGCGCATAGCGTCCCATGGCCGTGTGCCCTAGGCCGAGAGGCATGGCCACGGTGTCCGGGTCGATCCCGACGAAATATTTCGCCTTTGCTTTGATTTTTCCGATGGAGGACTCGACCCACACCATCTGATCGTCTTTGATCGAAAGCCTTCCGGCGGTAGAGGGATGAATTTCCAACCAGGTCTCCCATTCTTCCTTTAAATGGTGGCCGACTAAGCTGTGCAGGTATGGAAGATGAGCTCCGTCGCCAAATGACAGAGCCAGCGGGATGAATACATGCAGATTAAGGGATTGTGTCGATGTCTTAATGCCGGGCTGAGTTTTCTTGACTTTATCGGCCGCGAACTGGAATTTCCGGGTCGGGTGGCTGATGGCTGAAGCGGGGGTCGCGTAGGAGGCCTTGAATTCTCTCCACCCTCCTTGGCGCATGAGGGGCTCAACCCCGGCGCGGCCCGCGGCATGACGTAAAGCGTCCACGAATGTCTCCCAGGGGAATTGGGAGGCGATATGAGAATTTAGGGACCTGGCCAGTTTCAAGACGAAATCGCCGTGATCTCCCGTCTCGTAAAAGGGCTCAACGATAGGGGGCGCGAAGCTGACGACACCATTGCCCTCCAGCGTCCGGCTAAAGCCATACTGCCAAGCCTCAAGCGAGGAATGGGGCGGCAGGACTATATCCGCCATGGCAGAGGATTCATCCAAGAACGAGGAAAAGCTCACGATGAATGGGATCTTGGCCATGGCATCCCTCCATCGCTGAGGCTCCGGGCTTAAGAACACCGGGTTTACTCTTTCCAGCCATAAGACCTCGACGTTTGTCCGGCCGGTCGTAATGGCCTCAGGCAGTTGGTGGACCGATTCCAAGCCGCCTTTCGCAGGAGATGGAGTTTCCCGCGGCAGGGCCAACTTGTGTTTCTCGGCTTCGCTCCATAGGACTCCGCGCTGCAAGCCGATGGAGCCCAGCAGGGCGTTTAAGCTATGGACGGCAACCTGATTGAAGAGATCTCCTCGCCGGGTGATGGCCAGGCTCGGCCTGATGGAGGCCATGTCCCGAGCCAGCTCTAAAATCTTGGTCGGTTCAACCCCTGTTGCCGCTGAGACTTTTTCAGGTCCATATTCCGCTATAACCAATTCCTTAAAGTCTTTAAAGCCGGATGTCCATCTCGATACGAAAGACTCATCATAGAGACGTCGGGCCAAAAGCTGGTTGGCGATTCCGAGGGCAAGGATGCCTTCTGTGCCTGGCTTGATGCGAATCCAATCGTCGGCTTTCGCCGCCGTGATCGAGAGCCGAGGTTCGATTTGGACCATCCGCGTTCTGCGCTCCATTCGACCCCGCCTTAGGCGGCTGTAGGCCCGCTGGGCTTCCAGGGGAGAGGGGAATGATTGCAGCCAGTCCCACCCGAAGGAGACGATGTGGCTGGCATTGGCCAGATCATAAAAAAGCCCTTCGGAAGAGCCGTGCATGAGCTTAAAAGCATCCACAGGACCCTCGGCAAGCGGCCAATTCCACTCCCAAAAATGGGGGGTGGGAAATACCCGCGCAAAACGCCGCTGCAGTTCGTGGCGGATGTCACGTATCGGGGCCGCTATGACGGCCAGGCGATCCGCTTTCTTTCGGGATAATAAGTCGCTCAGCTTTGAGCGCAGAACCTGATGCGCCTCGTCCCAGCTGATGCGTTCCCATTGATCCGAGCCCCTAGCTCCTTTTTGCCGGATCGGATGGCGCAGACGGTCGGGATGGTAGAGCTCCTGAAGGATGGCATTGCCTTTGGGGCAGATGGTCCCCTGGCTTAGGGGGTGTCCCGGTTTGCCCGCAACACCGACCGGTTTGCCGTTGACGACGCGGATTTCGAGCATGCATAGGGCGGGACACATTTTGCAGACGGCGGGCAGATACTCCTCTTTTTCCAGCACCGGCAGC
>JACQPG010000035.1 GCA_016207665.1 Elusimicrobiota bacterium
CTGCGTTTCCCAGCTCACGGTCATGAAGGTCAAGGCGATACCATTTTGGCACGCCCGCGTCGCGCCACTCGACGACAAGCGCGCTTTTGTCTCTCCCGGCGGCGATGGACATCCATCAGGCGAATTCCTGGAGGTCCCTCGCTTTTACAATTCGTCCACGACGGTTAAGTTCAGCGCCATGAACGTAACATGAGACTGTTATTTTTATGCGGATCACTTGTTTCTATTACAGTCCCACTGGAAGCGAGGAGGCGACAATGGAAAGCATGGGTGTCCAGCAGCTCAGGAAGGAATCGGCAAAGATTGAGGCGGCATTTCGGAGTATCCGTACCAGCGCCGAAATGGCTGGCTCAGGATTGAGGCTTTACGATAGGAGGCTTAAGGCTTCCAGGCATGACATGGGGAAGCGCCTGGACCGTTTGTATGCATCCTGCGGGACCGACCGTCTGCCTGGATTTCTCATCCAATTCTCTGCCATAGGAGCGACTCTGGTCAAGAGAGTGCCGGAATGGATCGAGAGGGCCAGGCAAGCCTGCCGACAGAGATGTTTGGAGATTCCCGGGCCTGCTTCCATATGCGACCCGGAGGAGGAGCGCGGCCACGACCAATGGTATCGTCACGACCTGGAGGCCCTGATCCGGCGCTTTGCTCCATCCTCCAAAGATCGCATCGAGGAGATTATAGCGGATGCCTCCCGGGCCTCGTGCATCGCACAGTATGTCAGGGTCAACGAGGGGGCCATCACGGGGCCGTTCCCGTTGGAGTGGTTCTCGATCCAATACGAGATCGAACTTTTGTCTTTGGCCCTTGGACCCAGGTTCATCGCCCACACGGTCCGCGAACTTGGCCCCGAGATTTTAACCTGCCTGAGCTTCGTAAGCGGGCATGGAGGGGCGGACATCGAACACGCTAGAGAGAATGTCGGTCTTATGAATCGGCTGCTGGAGTCCTGGCCTGGCAAGGTCGAGTCATTTGTGAGAGTGGGCCAGGATGCGTTGGAAAGCTATATCCGGTATTTCGAGGAGTCGCTCGAGCGATCCGGATTGGTAGAGGCGTTATGAACGGCGCCAGGGGCGAGAACCCCGAGATACTCCTGGTCAATAGTTTTTCTCCTCGGCGGCGTTCCATGTCCGATGTTTTTTTGGACAACGGTATGGCCATGCTACGCGCTCGCCTAGGGCGTTCCGGCTATCGCGTCGCTATCGAGGACGCCAATACCGTCGACGGGTTCGCTCGGGTGAGCCCGTCCACTTTTACTCGTCCATTGCGCCGGATCGCCATGAAAATGATTGAACGTCGAGCCGGCAAGCTGGAAATCTTTGTTTTCCGCATTTTGCAACTCCTTTTGAGCCTGGTCCAAGCATGGTGGACCCGGTGGTTGATTTTGGCTATCGTTCGGCGTGTTCGCCGACAGAACATACCCGTTGTTGGCGTGAAGGTATGGTACGGCGACGCTTTTCGATGGTCTGAGGCCCTGGTTATGGCTCTGCGGCGACATTGCCCCGAGGTTATCACGATAGCTGGAGGGCCTCATGCCAATGTCTATAATCAGGATGGTTTGATACTGCGGCATAGCCACTTCGACTTGGCGATTTACGGCGAAGGCGAGGAAGCGCTCGAGCATATCGTCGGGCTCGTCCGAAGGGGCGCAACCCGGGAGGAACGATTGGCTCTCATCCGGGCCGCCAGCCCGGCTAATGTGATATGGCGCCGGGAAGGTGGTGTGAATGTTAACCCCATGGCGTTCCAACGGGTCAACGACAAGCCAGTTCCAGAATATACTTCTCTTGCCGGCAAGGCCCGCATCCATACCATCGTGGACGCCATGGGCTGCGATTACAACAAATGCTCATTTTGCGCTCATAAGACCATATATGGATCTTATCGAAGGCGCGCCCCTGCCGCCGTCGTCGATGAGATGGAGGCCATGTCTCAGCGCGGGATCGGCCTTTTTCGGTTCGCTGCGGGAGACACTCCTCTGCCGCAAGCCAGCGCCATAGCTCAGGAAATAGCCACCCGCGGCCTCAAGGTTGAGTTTTCTATGTTTCATCGCGCCGCGCGCGGCGCGGGTAAACGCACCTCCGAATTAGTGGAAGGTTATCGCCTTCTGATCCGAGCTGGCCTGCGAGCGGTGTTCATGGGGCTTGAGACGGGAGATGATCGGATCAATTGCGAGATATTGAAGAAGAACACGGTGGCTCAGGATACCATTGATACTCTCGCGGCGTTGCGCAAAGCTCGTGAAACGGAAGAGCGTCCCTGCCTTCTGGCACTGGCCACGATTCATCCAGTGCCGTCGGGAGGCATTCCGTGGGGGGATATCCGTCGCAAGACCCGGGAAGTGGCCTTGGCGGCCCAGGCTGATTCTGTTTTGATCGCGCCGCCCGGGGTTTTCCCTGGCACACAATGGTACGAAAGACCAGAAGCCTTCGGTTTTAGGTTGGGCGCCAGGTATGTGGAAAACCTAATGCGATACGACTACGTCCTTTATAAACCGGTCGAGCTTTGGCAGGACGGAGCCTATTGGCTTGACGGTAAATCAGCAAAGGAAATATTCGCCGAGACGGCTCGCTTGCGATGTGAATTGGAGGACGCTGGAGTGGTCACCGACCTTGGCGACGAGGATTTCATTTTGATGCAGGCTGCCGGTCTCAGGCCGGCGGACTACCGGCGGGAGAGCTTGGCCGATATCATCTCGTGCGATGGGGAGTGGAGCCGGCGGATCATTAACTCGGTAAACGCAAAAAGCCTGGCGCTTGCGGGGGCCAATATTGGCGACCGTTTGGCCGTTGATGCCTAAGTGCCATGGCGCTGAACTTAACCGTCGATAGCGAATCATGATTTCGTATACTCTGGCCTTCCCGCACCGCCGAGCACCTCACCCGCCGCCTGACGTTGATGGCGGGGAGGGCGGTTCCATGAGGTCCTCGGCCGATGGCTCGCAAGTACCCCGTCCCCACCTGCGCAATACCGAAAGGCAAGGAACGCCCGGTCCCCAAGGACGCTCGCGTCAATCTCCTGCCGATGCTCGACCTGCTCCTCAAGCACCTGACCCCGGCTCTCTGCGAAGCGGTCTTCGAGAAACACCGGAAAACGGAAAGAGAACGCAAATGGAGCCTCTACGCCGTGACCCTGTTCTGGGCCGCCATGATCGTTCGTCAACCGGCAGCCATCGAACACGGGCTTGCCGAGACGCGCAAAGGCCGCAGCCGCGACCGACTCTGGCCGCGGGTCCAGGCCTCGGCTCGAGCCTTCTACAAGAAAGCGGCGGGTTTGCGCGCCGATCTGTTCCTGGCGGTCTACGAAACCTTCATGGCAAGCATCCTGACGGAAGCCCCGCAAAACCTATGTATCCTGGATGAGCGGCTTGCGCAGACAGTTTGCAGACGTCCTGCTTGTGGATGGCTCCCGGTTGGATGCCGTGGTTCATCAACTCAAGTTGCTCCGGCCGCACCGGCGCGTAGTCCTCGGAGGCTGCTTGACGGTCTATTACGACCTGTGGCGAGGGATACCACGCCGGGTCTTCTTCTACGCGGATGCCGCCAAGGCCGAGTTGATTCGCGCCATGGAAACGCTGAGTTGGATTCCGAAGGGAGCCCTGTTGATCGGCGACAGACTCTACTCTGCGTCGCCGAAGTTTTTCGCGGCTCTCAATACCTTGGGGGCCTACGGGCTCTTCCGGCTCAACAGGGTGCTGGGGGTTCGGCGAACCCAGGTGCTGGCTCGCCATCAGGACCGATGGGGATTCGTAGAGGATGCGCTGGTGACGATCGGGTCGGGCCAAAGGGGCATCCCGCCGCAAACGGTTCGGCGCATTCGCTATCGTCGCAAGGGGCTGCGCCGGGACATCCTGACCAGCGTCCTGGACCCCAAGAAACTCCCGTTGGAGGATATTCTGGCGATCTACGGCTTGAGGTGGAGCATCGAGCGGATGTTCCTGGACTTGAAGGAAACGATGGACCTCCACACCCTCTATGCCTCCCATCCGAACTTGGTTGGTCAACA
>JACQPG010000033.1 GCA_016207665.1 Elusimicrobiota bacterium
CGCCGGCCGCTTTCATTACTGCCCTCTCGACAGGGCCGGCCTGGGGTGCCGCCCGGCCGGCGCCACCTGGGGTATCCAGACCGGCGTTTTCTGGGGAGTTTCAGAGCGGCGCTAACACCTTTGCCTGGTACGGACATCTAAAGCATAAACAGCCCTCTTTGGAAAGTGGTGCTTGTCAGTTGGCTTATAGCCTTCCTCGAGTACTGCTTCCAGGTCCCGGCCAATCGATGGGGACACGGACAATTCTCCGCGGCCCAACTTAAGACCATGCAGGAAGCGATCACCTTGCTGGTGTTCTCGGCATTTTCCGTGTTCTATTTGAGCGAGAAAATCCGTTGGAATCACCTCCTGGGTTTCGCGCTTCTGATAGCAGCGGTTTTCGTCATCTTCAAGGAATAGCATCGTGACGGCGCCATCACGGCCGCGTCACCTAGAACTTGCTAGCTTGTCTCCATGGAGGGCCGTATTCATGTGGGCACGAGCGGCTATGTCTACGGGCATTGGCGCGGCGTGCTTTATCCGGCGGGTCTAAGCTCGATTCGCTGGCTGCCGCGTTATGCGGAGGCGTTTAGCACCGTAGAGCTCAATAACACCTTTTACCGCCTCCCTGAGACGGCGACGGTATCACGATGGAGAAGTTCCACGCCTGCCGACTTCGTTTTCTGCTGCAAGGGAAGCCGATATCTGACCCATATCAAACGCCTCAATGACGCCAGAACAGGCCTTAACCGATTCTACGGAAGAGTACGGTATCTTGGAAGCAAGTTGCGGCTGGTGCTCTGGCAACTCCCGCCGACATTGAAGCCGGATCATGGCCGGCTTGAATCCTTTCTCAAGGCGCAACCGCGAGATATCCGTCAGGCGGTGGAATTCAGGAATGCCCTCTGGTATACGAAGGAGACTTGCGAGGTATTGGAGCGGCATGGCGCGGCATTCTGCGAGCATGATCATTTCAGGGAAAGACCTCCGGAGCTGACCGGAGGCTGGAGATACCTGGGATTCCACGGCAAGACAGGCCGCTATCGAGGCCGCTATGGCAGCGAAGGCTTGGCGCCATATGCCCGCGGATTAAAGCATTGGAGAAAAAGGGGCCGCGACGCCTATGTCTACTTCAACAATGACGTGCATGGGGACGCGGTGTTCGATGCCCTGGCCCTATTGCGGCTTTTGGGCCAACCGTCGCCCCTCGGGCTCGAGAACGATCCCGAGTTGAGCGGCGCTCGGCGATGAATGCGGCGAAATGGAGGCTCTCTTGCTCGCCGCAGGATTAACCGCCTGCGCCTCTTCTCTATGGGCCGCGCCGGTTCCCGGTTCCAATTCCACCTCCACCTTGTCAGCGGTGATCATCGAAGGCAACTCGCAGCTGGAAACCAATTCTCTGCGCAAAGCCGTGGCGGCCGCGCCTGGCAAGCCCTGGGATGAGAACGTCGCGACCCGGTCTCGGAACGATCTCCTGTCCTATTACCGAAGCGAGGGCTTTCTGGACGCCTCGGTCTCGAGCCGGACCGAGGTCCAAGAGGCGGGCATGGTCTTGACGCTGGCGGTCGTCGAGGGACCGCGCTATCGATTCGGTCCGATACGAGTCTCCGGCCTGGAAAAGATCGCCGAGAGGGTCGTCCTCCGCGAGGCCGATTTCCAGCCCGGCGATCCTTATCGCAGGCGCAAGCTCTTCGATCTCCAAAGCCGGCTCTTCGCCTTGGGCCTGTTCGAGGAAGTCAGCATCTCCGCTTCCACATCAGCGGCGCGCCAGGCCGATATCTTGGTACGGGTGAAGGAAAGGCCCACAAAATGGGTCAAATTCGGGGCCGGCTACGGTTCCGAGGAGAAGGAGCGTCTGACCCTTTCCCTTTCCCATGAGAACCTGTTCCGCAAGGCCTATCGCCTGGAGCTGCTCGGCAACGTCTCCCGCATCTGGCTCGATTATCGCGCCGAATTCATGAACCGATTCTTCATGGGCACCCGCACGGAGCAGCGCTCTCTGGGCGGCTGGCGGCGGGAAAACCGGGAAGGCTATGACAGCGAGGCGTCCCAAGCCGCCTCCAGCCTAGGACGACAACTGCCGCTTTCCTGGCATGGCATGCTGCAATATCGCTATCAACACACCACGGTCTACAACCTCAACCCCCAGATCGCTCAGACCACTCCGGAACAAAACGACAGCTCCTCGGCCGGATTGATCTTCACCCATGACAGCGCCAACGATCCCTTCCTTCCGGCGCGGGGAGCTCGGATGCGGGCGGCGGCCGAAAGAAGCGGCGGTTTCCTGGGCGGCACGACGCATCTCTGGCGGCTTTCCGGCCAGGGCTCGGTCTATCAAGCGCTCTGGCGCAGGCTGATAGGCGCGCTCAACGCCAGGGCCGGGATCGTGCACGAGACCGGGCCCTCGAGCGAGGTGCCGGTGTTCGAGCGATTCTTCATCGGCGGATCGAACTCGGTCAGGGGCTATCGCGAACGGGGCGCCGGTCCCAAAGACTTGTTGGGAGGCTTTCTGGGCGGCAAACTGGTGATGGGCGGGGGCGGGGAGCTGCGCTTCCCGCTTTATCGCAGGCTGCATGCCGCCGCATTCGCCGAGGGTGGCCAGGTGGGCCAGAAGTTGACATTTGTCCAGCCCTCGCGCTGGAAATATGGAGCCGGAGGCGGGCTGCGCCTGCTCACCCCGGTGGTACCCTTTCGAGCGGATCTAGGCTATAAGCTCAATCCCGATCCAGGAGACGCGGCGTTATGGCGAGTGCACCTGAGCCTGGGCAAGGCCTTCTAGCCCGCCAGTGGCGCGCAGCCTCCGTCGCGGCTTTCGCCGCGATCGGCGCGGCGGCCAGCCTCGCCGCCGGGATATGGTTCTTTCCCGGCGGACCGGTGGAGATCGCGCTCCGATTCTTGCCCGAGGCCACGCGCCCGCGATTCTCGCGCATCGAGGGGACGCTGGGGAGTCTGGTTTTCCATGACCTGGAATTGCGGCGGCTCGGTTTCGAGCTCCAGGCCCGACGCCTGTCGGTCGAGCCCGATTGGATGGCCCTGGCCAAGGGATATCCGTTTTTCGATAGCATCAAGGCGATCGAGGCTCGCGTCAAGCTCTATTCGGTCCCGAGGGCCCAGGCTCGCGGGCGCAAGAGCGGACGAGCGGCGCCGAATCTGCTCGTCCAACGCCTGGAGCTCGATTCCTCCTCTCTCGCCCTGGGAAAGGCCGAGATCCGGCATATAAGCGCCAGGATCACCCTCGCACAGGGACTGGCCCATGTCCATTCAGCCTCCGGCTCCCTCGCCGGACTGCTTTGGGCAGGAAACGGGCATATCCAGATGAAAGGCGACGGCCTGTGGCGATTCCAGGGACATTGGCGGGGCCTGGGTCAGCCCGGCAAGCCAAGCTCCGGAGCGGCGGGCCAGCCCGCGGCTAAAATCCTCGGCGCCGGGCTGCGCGGAGACATCGCCGCTAGGGGACGCGGCCACCCTTGGAGGGGCAAGGCCAGGCTCAAGGCATCGTTCTTATCAGCAGGGCGGCTCAAGGGCCAGGCCGAGGCGCAGGCCGATTCCGGGCTCGTCTCATGGCGGCTCCAGGCGCAGGCCGCCGGGCTTTCGGCGCGAGGCTCGGGCCGATTCGATCCGGAGAGACGCCGCGTCGAGGCCGACTTCCAGGCCCGGGCCTCCTCGCATTCGATACGGCGCCTAAACGAGAATTGGAGCGCCGCCATCGGCATCGACGCCCATATCGCTGGAACATGGCCGCGACCCCGGCTGCGTCTGTCCGCGACAGGCTCGGACATCAGCTTTCAAGGCAGGCCTTACGCCGAAAAGGTGTTTCTCACGCTCTCCGGCGATGCCCAACGCCATGCCCTCGGCGTGGGACTCCGGCGGCCGGGCCTGTCTCTCGATGGCAGAGGCTTGGCCGCTATCCGCGCCCGGAAGGATTTGGCCCAAACCTGGGTCACCCGTTGGGATAAACTCGAGATCCAACACGCCATCCCATGGAAAAGCCAGGGCCCGTTCAAGACCGAGTTGGGCCGCCGGCATTTCGAGCTCACCGGCCTGCGTCTGGCCAGCTCTACAGCCGCCTTGACGCTAGACGCCAGGCTCGGCCCCGCCGGGCTGGAGCGTCTGGAGTCGCGGGCGGATGAGCTCAAGGCGGCTTGGCTCGAGGAGATCGGCTTAAGGCCCATGCGTCTCGATGGCAAGCTCAGCGGACGGCTCTCCCTGGCGCGCCGGAGCGGCCGCTTGGCTGGCTTGGCGGAAGTGGAATTGCTCAACGCCTCCAACCGGGGGAATGCCCTGGGGAATCTGTTCGGCCGCTTCCAGCTCGACCCGAACCTATGGCGGGTCGAAGAGTTGCGCTGGCAATCTCCGGATGGAGGCCAATTGATCGCGGTTGGGACCTTGCCCGTCCCCTCCCCGGGAACGCTTCAAGGCGGCCTGCCCGATTTCGAGCTGCGCTTGCGAAGCGGCGCCGACGGCAATATCCGTCTGCGTTTCCCGCTCACCTTGATGACTTTCGAATCCGATCTCATTCTCAGCTCCCGTCGGGGCCGGCTCTCGGCGCAAGGACGCGCCAGGCTCGACTCCGATCGGCTCAATGTGCGCCGCGCCGGGCTGCGGCTCAAGGACGTCGCGATCGAGCTGCAAGGCCGGGGCGAGTCGCTCGAGTTAGTCCAAGCCTCGGCGCGCTCCGGCGCGGGAAAGATCCAAGCCCAAGGGGAAGTGCTGATTTCCGGGCCGCGGCTCAGCCTCGAGGGCCGGGGAGTATCCCTTAACCATCCCTCGGGAGCCCAGGGTGAGGCGGATCTGCGTCTGACAGTGGGCGGGAGCTGGAACGCCCCGAACATCAGCGGAAACGTGTATCTCGCCCGCGCCCAGTTCACCCCCCCCTCCCAAGAAGAACTCCCCGGCTCCGCTTTTGCCTCGCGCCCCGGCGGCCAATCGCTGGTCCACGGACTTAAGTCTTTCCTTCGACCGCAATGCCTGGTATAAGGACGGCTCCACGGTGGTGGAGGCGCGAGGACAGCTGAGACTGCGCAAGGAAAGCGGCGCTCCGGCGGCGCTTCAGGGCCGAATCGAGGCGCTGCGGGGAAAATTCGGCTATTACGGGCGGCTCTTCGAAGTCGAGGAGGGGCGGGTGGATTTCGACGGCCAAGCCCCTCCCCAACCATGGTTGAACGCCCGCGGTCTTTACATCGAAAGAACCACGCAAAGCAAGATCCGCGTTCAATTGGAGGGTCCCTGGAACAAGCTGAAGCTCTCGCTCAGCTCGGAGCCCCCCATGGAGGAACGCGACATACTCTCGGTGCTGGTTTTTGGAAAGCCCCTGGACCAGGTCGGCCAGGGCTCGAGGGACGCGGGCGGGGCGGCCGCGGAGAAACTCATAGCCGGCTATCTCTCGAACCGGCTCAGGGGCAAGCTCAACCTGGACATACTGGAGCTCGAGCCAGCGGGCGCGCAGCGCCCCGGGATCACGGTAGGACGCTATCTCACCAAGGACCTATTCCTCAGCTACGGCATCGATCCCAGGGGGCAACGTGATCTCGGAGTGGAATACACCCTCAACCCCCGCTGGTCATTGGAGGGAAAACGCTCCAGCGACGGACGTTATGTGCTCGACGTCTTCCTCCGCCGCGGCTTCCGTTGAGCGACGGCCAATGCCAAGGCCATCATTCCGGCCGCCCCGATGGCCCGGCGATGGGCCGTAAGCAAGAATTGCCAGGTGCGGCGCCTCGCGATGCGGTGGAATACTCCATGGGCTCCGGCATCGCCCGGCAAGGGGGCATAGAGATTGTCCGGGCGGGGCTGTTGCTGCTCCGGGCCCAGTTGAGAGTCATAACCGCAAGGCCCGGCCAGAAGCCGATCCAGCATCCCGGGAATGAAGTGCTCGCCCACGATGGCCTTGACCGTCTGCCAGCCCACGTTCAGCTCGCGCCGGGGATTCTGCGAAGCCCAATAGATTGCCTGCGCCGCCACTTCGGGCTCGTAGATCGGAGGGACGGGCCTGGGATGACGCCTCAGTTTCGAGCGGACCCAACCGAATTGAGGGGTATTGAGCCCGGGCAGTTGAACCATGGTGACCCTCACCCCGCTGCGCTCGTGGATCAGCTCGCTGCGCAGCGAGTCGGTAAACCCCTTCATCGCGTGCTTGGCGGCGCAATAAGCCGATTGAAGCGGGATGCTGCGATAGGCCAAGGCCGAGCCCACCTGGACTATCACCCCTCTGTCGCGAGACCTCATGCGCTTGAGCGCCGCGAGAGTCCCGTAGACCGCGCCTAGATAGGTGACCTCAGTGACCCTCCGCACCTCTTCCGGAGTGATATCGGCCACCGGAGAGAAGATAGACACCATGGCGTTGTTGACCCAGATATCGATGGGTCCCAGCTCGCCCTCGATCCGCTCTGCCGCCGCCTCGACCTGAGAGGCCACCGCCACGTCGGCCACGCATAGGCACGCCTTGCGGCCGGCGGCGAGCACCTCGGCCCTGGCGCCCTCAAGGCCGTCCCGGCCCCGCGCGATCAGCCCCACGTCGAAACCCTCCGCCGCCATGAGCCGGCTCAGCGCCCGGCCTACCCCCGCCGAGGCTCCGGTGATCGCGACAACGCCTCGCGCGCGACCGGACATAAGCCGCCGCGACTCAGCCGTACCGGGCGCTCAGGCGCGAAAGCGCCAAAGCTCCCAGGGAAAGCCCGAAATCGCGCAAGGCGATGTCGAGTAACCCGGTATCATCAGGAGATTGATGATGATCGCCCAGAGCCACACGGCTACGATCAGCCCTCCGAGGCGCGGCTTGACCGCCACCAGGAGGCCCGCGAATATCTCGACGACTCCGACCACGTTCATCATCCCCGCCGCTCGCCCCGCGAAAAGGCTCGCGAAGGCGGGAGACAGGTACATGTTCCAATCCACCAGATAGTGGAAGAACTTATCCAAGCCCGCGATGATCGGCGCCGCGATGAACCCCAGGTAAAGCAACCTGAAGGCCTGGTGCTCGGGCGTCGCGTGCCGCATCTCCATTCCCGGTCGCCTTTCGACCTTCCTTTCCTCAACGACTTCGCTTTGATATGCCATAGCCATACCTCTCAACTCTAAAATAACACCGGTCCTCTCGACGGAGCCATGGCGTTCCGGTCAAGGATTTTTCGCGCAGGCGTGAAAACAGAAGTCCGCCTGGGCCAGCCTTCTCGGGGATCAATAATTGACAGCTCCTCAATACGCCCGTTTCAGCGACCCCGCTTATAATCTTGCCATGAGCCAAACGGCCGGCAATGCGACGGGGTTCAAGAAATCGGCGCTGGCCCTCGGGCTGGCCTGCCTGCCGATGGGCGGCTGCCACTATTTAAGGACTCCGGTCTCCGGAGGGCAGGCCGAGTTCTCGGGCCATAGGCCGCTCAGACCCCAGGACATCGCGGTCCCCACAGGCTTCCGGGTGGAGCTCGTGGCCTCGGGATTGACATTCCCGACCGCCGTGGTGTTCGACGACGAGCGCAGGCTCTACGTGCTCGAGGCCGGATACTCCTATGGGGATTCCTGGGCCCTACCCAGGCTCATGCGCCTGGAGCCGGACGATCGCTGGACCGTGATCGCGTCGGGCGACCGCAACGGGCCCTGGACCGGCGCCGTATACCACCAGGGGTTTTTTTATATCGCGGAGGGCGGGCAGCTCGAGGGCGGACGCATACTGCGGCTCGACAAGAACGGCAGGGCCAGCGTCTTGGTCGAAGGCCTGCCCAGCCTTGGAGACCATCACACCGCGGGCCCCGCGATCGGACCCGATGGCATGCTTTATTTCGGCCAGGGTACCGCCACCAACGCCGGGGTAGTAGGCGACGACAACGATTTCCTGGGCTGGCTCGGTCGATTCCCCGACTTTCATGACATCCCCTGCGAGGAGATAGAGCTGGCCGGGCATAATTTTCCCACCGCCAAGGGTCTCACCGGGGCCTTCGTACCTATAGGGACTATCACATCCCCAGGGCAAAGGGTGACCGGGCGCCTGCCTTGCAACGGAGCCATACTCAGGACGCCCCTGGAAGGCGGAGAGCTCGAGTTGGTCGCCTGGGGCTTCAGGAATCCATTTGGGCTGGCCTTTCGAGGCTCGGAGCTCTTCGTCACGGACGCGGGCTACGACGAGCGGGGAAGCCGCCCGGTCTGGGGGGCCGCGGACCTTCTTTGGAAGGTGCGGGAGGGCGCCTGGTACGGCTGGCCCGACTATTCGGGCGACCGTCCCCTGTCCTTACCCGAGTTCGCGCGTGGGAAGGGCTCTCTGCCCCTGGTCCTGGCCAAATCCCCCGGCAAGCCACCCAGGCCGAGCGCGTGGCTGCCCTCCAGCGCCTTCTCCGCCGGCATCGATTTCTCGACCAGCTCGGCCTTCGGCTACGTCGGCGACGCCTTCATCGCGCAATTCGGCGATCGCGCCCCTTTCAGCGGACCGGTGCTCAGACCCGTAGGCTTTAAGATCGTCCGGCTTAGGCTCGAGACGGGAGTGCTCGAGGATTTCGCGGTCAACAAAGGAAGGCAAAACGGCCCCGCCTCCCTCTCCTCCGGCGGAGGCCTCGAACGCCCGATCTCGGTGCGCTTCGATCCCTCCGGCCACTCGCTCTACATAGTCGATTTCGGCGTGATCACCACTCGGGACAAGGCGGCGTCGCCCCGCAAGAATACCGGGGTGATCTGGCGGATCACCCGGCGCGTATGAGAGCGGCAAAGAGCGCCGTCCCTGGCATGAAGGCCGGCTCGTGGTCGCGCTTGGCGGCGGCCTGTCTGTGGCTGGCGACCGCCGGCTGCTCGGCGCGGCGGAGCGAGCCCATCTCCAAGGCGGAATTGCTCACGGACAAGCCGTCCGAAAGGGGACGGGTCGTCTTCATGGAACATTGCAACCGCTGCCATCCGGGCGGCGAGGCCGGCTTGGGACCGGCGCTCAATCATAAACCGCTCCCGAACTTCGTCAAACGCTATATGGTCAGGCGCGGGATCGGCTCTATGCCGGCCTTCCCCCAGCAACTGATCAACGACAGCGACCTGAAAGATCTCATGTCCTACCTGACCGCCCTCAAGAGGCATGAGAGGGGAGCCGATCAAACGGCTTTGGAGGAAATAAACTCAAGGAGGTGAGCCTCATGCACCAAAAAGCACAAGAACTCATCCAGCATAGCTGGGTGGCGATCGCGCTGGCCGGGCTGTTCCTGGCTCTGCCGGCATGGTCCCAGACTCCAGACACGACCCGCCAACCGGGCACGACCAGCCCGGAGATGTCGGAACTGGCGAGGAACTACAACGTGCAGGAGAGCGAGATCCTCAACCTGCGCGACAAAGGCTGGAGCTGGAACGAGATCGGGAACGCGCTGGCCATCTCTAAGCGGTCCGGCCGCCCGATGCAGGAGGTCGTCAACCAGAGAGACTCCGGGGTGGGCTGGAATCAGATCGCCAGCCAATACGGGTTCAAGTTCTCGGAAGTCTCCAGGGAAGCGCGGCAGGTGGCCAAGAAGGGCAGCCGCGCCGACAAGAACAGGAAGGAGACCGAGGCGATACAGCGCGATACCGGGGCAGAGGGCCGCGACCGAGAGACCGGCCGCGGCACTACCGAGGATCGCGGGCCCAGTAGCGAGAGGGGAAGCGATATGGGCGGAGAGAGGCCCGAATCGACCTTCCCTGAGAACGAGCCGGCTCCCGGAGCGCCCACGCCGGGAGGCGGAACGACTCCGTGACGCTAACGCCGTAGAAGCTCGCGACGCGCCGCGGGGTCCGATCCCCCTCGGGCGTCGCCAAAGCCGATGCGTTCGCGCACTATATAAAGCGGGCGCCGCTTGACCTCGTCGAAAATGCGGGCCAGATACTCGCCGATCACGCCCATGGCGATCAGGTTCATGCCGCCCATGAACAGGACGAGCACCATGAGCGAGGTCCAGCCACGCACGGCTTGGTCGTTGAATATCTTCACGTAGAGCACCCAAACGCCGATGACGGCGCTGATCACGGAGGCTCCGAGCCCGCAGAAGGTGACCCAGCGCAGGGGCGCGTGCGAAAAGGCAGTGATGCCGTCCAAGGCGAAGCGCACCATCTTCCAGAACGGGTAATGGGTGGTCCCGGCCAGGCGCCCGGCCCGGGAATACTCCACCCGGGCATGCTTGAAGCCCGTCCAGCAGGTCAGGCCCCGCATGAAGCGATGGACCTCGCGCATATCGGAGAGGACGTCGAGCACCCGGCGGTCCACCAAGCGGAAGTCGCCGGTATCCGGCGGGATGTCCACGTTGGTGATGCGCCGGATGATTCGATAGAACAAGGCGGCCGTCGCCTTCTTGAACCAGGTCTCGCCCTCCCGCTTGGTCCGCACGCAATAGACGATCTCATGGCCGGCCCGCCACGACTCGTAGAGCCTGGGGATGAGCTCCGGCGGGTCCTGTCCGTCCGTGTCCATGATGACGCAAGCCGAGCCTTCGGCGTGGTCCATGCCGGCGGTGATGGCGAGCTGATGCCCGAAATTCCTGGAAAAGTCCAGCACCCTGACGCAGGGATCCTGGCGCGAGAATTCCCTCAGCCTATCCAGCGTCGAGTCCTGGCTGCCGTCGTTGACATAGACGATCTCATAGGGGATTCCCATGCCGCGCAGGACGGCGACCAACCTCGAGTGGAATTCCGCGATCGAGGCCGACTCGTTATAGACCGGCCCGACCACCGAGAGCATCGGCCTCATAGATCCTCCTTCCTCGCCAGCAGCACCGAGTTCCAGCAGAGCCGCCCGAGGAACGGGAAGCAACGCAGCACCGCGTCGTCCAAGGCCTTGAGCGCCCGGAAAAGGCGCTCGTATTTGGGCGCGTCCTCGATCACTTTCTTCCAATACCGGACCTTGCCGGGCGAGGCGCGCTCGAAGACGAAAAAATGGACGAACAGATAAAGAGTGAACAACCAGAATTCCCTATGCCAGAGGCTCGGAAACACCTCCCTCATCCGCTCGAAGTCCGAAAAGCCCAGGGGGAACTCGGTCGGGGTGCGATTGTCGGCGGCCAAGCGACGGTAGAGCTCGATGACGGGATTGTGCTTGAGCGGCTCGATGAAGGCGGCCCTTCCTCCGGGTTTGAGCACGCGCCTGATCTCCTTGAGGGCCGGTATCAGCTCCACGTGATGAAGCACTCCGTTGCCGAACACCGCGTCGAAATGCCCGTCCGGAAACGGGAGCCTCTCGGCCACGGCAGTCAAGAAGTCCACCTTGACGCCATGCTTATCGGCCAGCCTTTGACCCACCGACACCATCTCCGGAGAGATGTCCACGGCGACCACGGCGGCGCCCTTCTTGGCGAAATAGACCGAGGTCTCTCCGGCGCCGCAACCCAGATCCAGTATGCGCTTGCCCGCTACCGGCGAAAGCGCCTCGAAGGCGAAACGGTTCTCCATCGCCGTGCAGGCCTCGAAGGCCTCATCCACCAAAAGGCCGGATAAGTCCATGCTCCTGGCCCAGCGGTCGTGGAACTCCTGCTCGATGCGCTGCTTTTCCGTATCCAAACCTGGCGCCGGAGTCATCGCCTCAACTTCCAATGGAGAGCCGCTCCGCGGAAAGCCGTATGGGAGCCAGCTCGAGCGCGTAGGGCTGTGACGGCGGCCGCGGCCCCAGGCTTCGGCGCAGATTGAGGGAAGGCAGCGGCAATGACAGCCCGGCCAGGCGCGCGCCGCGCACGCCGACATGGAGATCTCCGTCGCGTATGGCGGTGGTCAGAGACAGCTCGAGGGTCAGAGGCCCCAAGCGCGTGGACGCCATCAACGCTCCGTCCGAGGTCGAAAGCGCGATGGGAAGCCCGCTGCGGCGGCTTAGGGCCTGAGCCAGCTCGCGGCCGTCCTGCCGGGCTCGCAAGAGCCTCACCTTCTCCAGGCCCAATACGTAAAGGCGGCCCTCGCGCTCAAGCAGGCGCGCTCCCGATAATTCGGCGCGCAAATCCCTGATCGGAGCGTCAAGCTTGGGCAGCTCCACGCGCGAAGCCCTCAGCTCGAAGCGGCCGGGCCCCAAGGGCTTGAGCGCCACGTCGAAGAGCCTGGCCTTGCGCACGGTGAGCTCTGGGAATCGCCTCTGCCCCGAGAGCAGGGCCAACCCCGACTTGGGCTGGTAAAGCACGGCCTGCGAGCCGTCGGGCAGGGGCCAACGGCGGGCCGCGATGAAGACCGAGCGGAAGAATGAGCCGGGATCGCGCTCCTGAGCCAGCAGGCCATGGGTCGCGTCGGACAGGAAGACCCCGGGATGGCCGGTCTTGACCAGCACGAAATCCGACCATTCGGGCAGCTCGCTCTGATAGCCGCCGAAATGAAGCCCCTTCAGGCCGCGATGCCTGGCCAACCAAGTGAGCGATGTCGCGTTCAAATACTCGTGATTGGCCAGCACGCAAAGGGTGGCGGAGCGTCCCGGCCCGAGGCCCCGTTTCTCGATCTCGGCCAGCACTTCCTCGGCGGGCCACGCCCCTGGATCGGGCCGGCGCATCTGCCGCGAATGCCAGAGAGCCAAGCCCGCGGACAAGGCCAGGGCCGGCCCCGGCAGCGAGGATAAGGTCAGCGCCGGCAAGGCCACGGCGGCCGGAAGGAAATACCGGTAATCCTTGCTGGGAACCAAGGTGCAGAAGAGATAGGAGAAGGCGAACCAAGCAGCGACGCACAGCCGCGCCGGCGTGAACCCGCGCAGGGCCCAGAGCATGCCTCCGGCCAGCAAGGCCAAGGCAGGGGCTCCGAAGCAGTCGACCAGCCAGCGCGGATAAAACCACCAGTTGGCCCAGGTCCAGGTCAAAGGGTGGCCTTGCTTATGTCCGAGAGTGACCGAATTCCAGATGCGGGGAAGCATGGCCGGGGTGTTGATCAGATACCAGGGCAAGGCCATGGCCGCCGCCAAGCTCATGGCCAGGCCGAGATGGCGCCTGGATTCCCGGCTGCGAAGGGCCCAGACCGCCGCGGGCAGGAGATAGAGAACGGCTCCCCATTTGGACAGCACGGCCAGGCCGGCCGCCAAGCCGGCGGCGACCGACCATCCCTTATGGGTGAAACCCCGGGAACGCACGATCAGCGCATAGGCCAGAGCGGTCCAAGCCGCCAAGGCCAGGTCCGGGAAGGCCTCCCTGAATTTCTCCATGAGGCCCGGGGAAAGGCCCGCGACGATCAACACCGCGGCCGCGGCCCAGGACTCGCCTCCGGGCTGCGCCAATTGCCATGCGATCCAAGCGGCGGAGCCTACGAACAGCAGGAAATAGAGAAGATTCAAGAACACGACGGCGCGGTGGGGCGACTGCGAGCCAAGCAGGGGAAGAAGAGTGTAGTGATAGGCGAAGGGATATTGCGGATGCCCCGGGCGGGGCGTGGTGCGGATGAGATCCACCCAGCGGCTCTCATCCCAGGCTTGGCGATAATCCAGGGCCGTTCCCAAATGCACGGCGGGGTCCCAAGCCGGCGGACGCCGGTCTATCCGCCACCAGCGTATGGCCAGCGCGCAATGGACCGCGGCCAATACCAACGCCACCAGGCAAACGGGAGCCCATCGACGAAGCATCCGGTCATTTTAGCAAATTGCCTACGGCGGCATTCCCGGAGAGCTAGCCCTGTTTGCCCCTGGCCAGCGCGGCCTCGCGCTTCCCGCCGCGGGCCTTGGCCGCGATCGGGGCGAAACGAGCCTGAAAGAAACGCAGGTAACGCGGCTCGAAGACGAACTTGAGTCCCGGGATCTCATCCCGCCGCAGCCAGGTCTTGCGCAGTCCATCGGCCACGAAATCCAAATGGCTTTGGGTGTAGACCCGCCGCGGCAGGGCCAGGCGCACCAGCTCGAGCTCGGGCTCGTGCTCCTGACGCGTCTCCGGATCCCTTCCGGCGGAGACGATGCCCCTCTCCATGCCGCGCACCCCCGAATCCAGGTAGATCGCCGCGCTCAGGGATTGCGCCGGATAATGACTCTGCGGAACATGCGTCAGGAAACGCCGCGCGTCGACGAAAACCGCGTGTCCGCCGCAAGGGTGGACCAGCGGGATGCCGCGCTCCTTGAGATTCTCCCATAGATAACGGACCTGGCTGATCCTATGGGCGACCCATTCGTCCCGTTCCACCGCCTCGCGCAGACCCTGGGCCAGCGCCTCCATGTCCCGGCCGGCCAGTCCTCCGTAGGTGTGGAGGCCCTCATAAACCGCGCAGAGGTTCTTGGCCTCCTCGAAAAGCCCCTCGTCGTTGACGGCTAGAAACCCCCCGATATTGGCGAAAGCGTCCTTCTTGGCGCTCATGGTGCAGGCGTCGGTCAAGGAGCACATGTCCCTGAGTATGTCCTTGACGGGTCTTCCGGCTTGGTCCGCCTCCCTTTCCTGGATCAGGCGCGCGTTCTCGATGGCCCTAGCGGCGTCGAGCACCACCCGTATGCCTCGCGCGCGACAAAACTCCGAGACTTGACGGAGGTTCTCCAACGAGACGGGCTGGCCTCCCGCCATGTTCACCGGAGCCCCGATGGTGATATAGGGGATCTTCGATATGTCCATCTCGAGCGTCAGCTTCTCCAGCTTTTCCAGATCCACGTTCCCCTTGAAAGGATGCTGGGAATCCGGATCATGCGCCTCGTCGATGATCACGTCGACGAAAGTCCCGCCCGCCAGCTCTTGATGCAAGCGCGTGGTGGTGAAGTACATGTTCCCGGGGACGACGCAGCCGGGGCGGATGAGGCACTTGGAGAGGATATGCTCGGCGCCGCGGCCCTGATGGGTCGGCACCACGTAGCGATAGCCGTATACCTGCTGTACGGCGTCGCGCAGATGCTCGAAGCTGCGGCTGCCCGCGTAGGCTTCGTCGCCCACCATCATCCAGGCCCACTGAGAATCGGACATGGCGTTGGTCCCGGAGTCGGTCAGGAGATCGATATAGACATCGTCGCTTCTCAAAAGAAACGTGTTGTAGCCCGCCGCATCGATGGCGGCCTGGCGTTGCGCCCGGCTGATGGCTTGGATGGGTTCTATGACCTTGATCTTGTAGGGCTCGGGCAAGAGCTCATGCGTGGACATTGGGAGTCCTCCTGGTATTCTCTGGTAGGATATCCCTCGCAACACGCCTGCCAGCCGGGACTCAGCGGCTGTCTCGGTAGAACCAGTAGACGATGGGGGAGCAGATGAGACCGATGACGCCCAGGGCCCCCAGGCCGAAAGCGAAAGGACGGATGATGCGGCCCCACCAGAGCGCCGCCTGCCACCGAGGTTCCTTGACGAGACCCGGGAAATTGCCCAATACGAACGGCTTCTCCGCCTCGAGCTTCCTCATCGCGTCGATGACGCTCCAGGAGGACCAGAGACAGACCGCGCTGGCGAACAAAGCGGCGGCCAATACCATCAGCCTCTTCTGATCGGGCGTCAATCCTCCCCAGGTATTGCGGAAGCGCTCAACGAGGCTCATCGGCCTTGGCCTCCGCTTCCTTAAGATAGGGCTTGAACAGATTCCTGATGGTCTCGACGCTGCGCCGGGAGGGGGTCTTGATCATGGAGCCGAAGGCGTCCAGGATCACCACCGAGTTGACCACGGAGTCCGTCTCCATCGCCTTTTTCAAGCGCTCGCAAAAAGAGATGTTGACCATCTTGATCCTTTCGTAAAGCTCGGTGACTCCCGCCAGGTTCCAATCCGGCTCCAACCCTTCCTGCATGCGCATATACTGGCCCATCACGTACATGGTCAGGACACGATAGATGGTCTCCTCGATGCTAGAGAACGGAAGATGATGCCTGACCAGCGGCTTGAGAGGCTCCATCACGGGGCAGCCGCTGGCCGACATGAATATCCCCAGCAAAGGGTAGAGCCCGTCTTGCACCGGGCAATGCTTGAATATCTTGCGCTCATCCATCTCCACCATCACGTCGGTGGCCTGGCATGAGATGATGTCCTTAAAGCCATCGACCACGGGCGCGATATTGGCGGCGATGGGGCAATATTCGGTCCGCGACCGGTCCAAGGGGCAATGGGAGCATGGCATGTAATCCAGACGGGCCCAGGGCGGCGGCTTGAGCTCCGGCTGGGGGATGATGAGAAGGGTCTCGGGATCCAAGCGCAGCTCGAATACCTTACGGCCGCCGCTATCGAGGCTGAAGGTGTATCGGAACCAGATCGGCTTCTTCTCGCTCGGCGACACGTTCTCTTTCCTTATATAACTTCCGGAGAGGATAACAGGTTCCCCTAGCCCTGTCCAGGCCCACGCCTTGACAGCCCGGCTCCCCGGCTCTAAGCTTAGAATCCATGATCCCCGTGTCGCTGCTATTGATGGCCGCCCTGTGCCCGCCGGCCGCCGCGGAGATCGTCAACGACGTGACGCGGCTCAACCCTATCGAGGTGGCCCGCGTCGCCTCCCCTCGATCTGTCGAGGAGGTCATGCATCTCGTCCGCCATCATCCCGGGCCCGTTTCCGTGGGCGGGGGCCGCTATAGCATGGGCGGTCAGACGGCCACCGCGGGAGCGCTGTACTTGGATATGCGATCCATGAACAGGATGTTGTCGATCTCGCCCTCCGAGCGCACGATCACGGTCGAAGCCGGCGCCACCTGGCGCCAAATACAGGAAGCGATCGATGACCATGGCCTGTCTCTCAAGATCATGCAGTCCTACGCCAATTTCACGGTGGGCGGCTCGCTCAGCGTCAACGTTCACGGCCGATACGTCAATCAAGGTCCGCTTATCCGCTCGGTCAAGTCGATACAGATCGTGCTCGCCGACGGCCGCCTCGTCGAGGCGACGCCCGGCAAGAACGCCGATATCTTCTATGGGGCGATCGGGGGTTACGGCGGGCTTGGGGTCATCACGGCCGCGACATTGGAGCTGGAGCCCAATGACAAGCTGGAGCGCCGCGTCCAGCCCCTTCGGATCGACGAGTATCCCCGGTATTTCCAAAGCCATATCCGCGGATCGCGCACGGCCGTATTCCACAACGCCGACATCTATCCCCCCCGCTTCGAATCGGTGACGGCCATAACCTACGAGAAGACCGACCGGGACGTCACCGTCCCGGAGCGCCTTCGAAGACCCGGGAAATGGCGCTGGCCGTATCGGCTCTTCTATTTCGCGATATCGGAGCTGCCGTTCGGCAAACGCTTCCGCGAGGCCGTCGCCGACCCTTGGCGACTTCGCGGCGATGCGGTGGTCTGGCGCAATTACGAGGCGAGCTACGACGCGCTGGAGCTCGAGCCGGGCTCCCGGGAATCCTCGACCTACGCGCTCCAGGAATATTTCGTCCCCGTGGACCGCTTCGGGGAGTTCGTGCCCATGATGAGGGAAATATTCCAGCGCTACGGGGCCAACGTCCTCAACGTGTCGATACGGCATGCCCATAAGGACCCGGGCTCGCTGCTGGCCTGGGCCGGGGAGGAGTGCTTCGCCTTCGTGGTCTACTATAAACAAGGCGTGCAAAGGCATCAGCGCACCCTGGTCGGATTGTGGACGCGCGAGCTCATCGATGCGGCCTTGGCGGTCGGAGGCAGCTATTATCTCCCCTATCAGATCCACGCCACGGAAGAGCAATTCCATCGGGCCTACCCCCGCGCCAAGGAGTTCTTCGCCCTCAAGCGCAGGCTCGATCCTCGCTACAAGTTCCGCAACAAGCTTTGGGACCGCTACTTTCCCCCGCCGGAGACCCAGAGCCGGGAGCTTGAACTTCGCCGGAGCCTGGCGGCCAGAGCGGGATATCGCCGGCCCGAGGAGCAGACCTTCCTCACTTTGCCGGAGTGGCACATAGTCCATAGCGCCGAGGAATACGCCTCCTTCCTCGTGCGAGGCTTGCCCAGCGGCTTTCCCTATTTCTCGAGCCTGATCCAGTTTTGGCGGCTCTTCACCCGGGTCTCGGAGCGGGTCGACGGCCGCTATCCGAGCAATCCCGGCTATCGCGCCATGCTCTGGACCATCGGCGCCAGCTTCAGCGTCGAATACGCGATCAAGGGGCTATACGAGAGGACCTTCGGCAGGCTCGCCGAGAGGCTTTTCCTGGCCGATTCGCTCGAAAGACGCATAGCCGAGGATCTTTTCGCCGTGGAGATCGCCCGCGAGTACGCCTCCTTCATCAACGCGCTGCCCTGGTATGATTTCCCGTTCTGGGAGAAGATCTTCCAGTTGTGGTCGAGGCGGGGGCCCGGCCGCTCGCACCCCAGGCGATTCGAGCGCTTGGCCGCCCTGACCCCCGAGCTGTTGTTGAAGGCGGCATGGGGCGGGCTGGTCAAGAAGGCGGCGGGAGCGGCCTACGCCTCGGAAGATCGGGAAATCCTGGCCTGGGTAAGGACCGGGACCGGCGGCGCGATGGAGTCGCTCTCCGGAGTCCGCGTCGTCGAAAAGCTAGAGGGCGACTCCTGGCTGGTGGCCTTGCCTCGCCACAAGGGTTTCAAGGCGGCCGCGCTAGGGCTCGTCGGCCGGGGCGTGCGTTTCGTCGAGATCGCGGGCAACCGCCTCATACTGGTGGTTATGATCGCCCCGGCGGACTGGGACCGGGCGCAGCTCTGGGGAGAAGTACTCCACGAGTGGCCCATACTCACCGACCCAGGCCGCAAGCGGATCGCGCTCGCCGTCGCCGTGCCGAGCCTGCATCTAGCCCTGTCTCAACCCATCGAGGAGGGGATCGGGATCGACCATGTTCACGACTACTGACCTCGGAGAGCGACGTCTGGATCGGAGAGCATTCATCCTTCGCGCTCTCGGCCTTCTGGCGCTGGCGGCCGGAGGCGCCCCTCGAGCCCTGGCCGAAGGCCTCCGAAGGCTTGCCGGCGACTCGCGATCCGCGGCGCCGTCCAATTTCCGCCGGGTCTACATGGATGAGCGCCTAAGGGATCGCTTTTTCCTCTTCCTCCAAAACGTCTATCGGATACTTCCGGAGGACCGCTTCCATCAGCTCATCATCGATCTATGCCTCGAGCACGAGACGGATCAAGAGATCTACGAGGCGCTGCTTCGCGGCTTGCCGGCGATCACTCCACTTCTCTCGGAGTTGACCTACGCCTTGCCGGCGCTCAAGAGCCAGCGCGAGGAAATGGGGCGGCAGACGGCGGAGTTCCTCGGATCGGGGACCGTCCTCAAGGGTTATCTCGAGATCGGCAGCACCGGGCGCTATGTCGGCGCCCTCAGGCGCCGCCTCAAGCTGCAAGGCCCGGTCTACGTGATCAACGACATGACGCCATCCTACTCGATCTCGGACATGTTCGATCGCGCGGCGATGAGCAAGATCGGCCGGTTCATCCCCATGGACAATTATGATCCTTTCGACGACGGACGCATACCGGAGAGGAGCCTCGATCTGGTCACCGATTTCATCGGCCTTCATCATTGTCCCTCCGACAGGCTCGAGGGCTTCGTCCGCTCGATCAGGAGCGTCCTTCGACCCGGGGGCCGGTTTCTCCTGAGGGACCATGACGTGGACAGCTCCGATCAGGAGGCTCTGGTCGCCCTGGCGCACGACGTCTTTAACGCGGGCCTCTCCTTGCCTTGGAAAACGAATCAGGAGCAGGTGCGGCTGTTCCGTTCCGTCAAGGATTGGACGCAGTACCTGGAAGCCTTCGGCTTCAGGCGAAGCCCCCGGGTCCTCGAGCAGCGCAACGATCCCACCAGGAATCTGCTCTTGGAGTTCGTAAGGACCTGACCAGTCCCTCCCTCGTCAACGGGCCTAGAGCATAAATTCACAACGGCTCAATTGGGCCGCCTCGCCGCCCGGACTATAATCTTGACCCAGTCCAGATTCACAGGAGGAATCAATGGCGATGAGAACCATGGAGTTGGGAGAGCGCGTGGGAGCGCTGGATATTCTGCGCGACGACCATGACCGGATCCGTGACCTTTTCAGGCAGTTCGACGACATGGAGGATGATCAAAGCCGCAAGATGGTGGGAGACCAGGCCATCGAGGAGCTCGAGGCTCACTCGGCGGTCGAGGAAAATATCTTCTATCCCGAAGTGCTTCGGGCGCTCGAGGACAGCGCCCTGATCACCGAGGCGCGAGCCTCGCATCATATGGCCAAGATACTCGCGCAAGAGCTCAAATGGCTTCCCGCGGGGGAGCACTACAACGCCAAGTTCAAGCTCCTGACCAAGGGAGTCATCGATCATATCAAGATGGAGGAATCCGTGATGTTCCCTCAATTCGAGGGGTCTGGAGCCGATCTCCAGGATATCGGCCTCCGGATCGCGTGATCGCGATCCTATTATGAGAGCGCGAGTCCCGTCTCCAAGACGCTGCTGTCGGTGCTGCTCATCGGGGCCTTGGCGTCGGCGGCGGTGGGCGCTTACCTGAGGTATAGGGAGCGGTCGAGCTGAAACGATCAGCCTCGGGAGCAAGACGACCGGCTGACGGAGCCGCGCGGCCGTCAGCCGGTCATTTCACTATTACGATCTCCACTCGCCCCTGCCTGCGCAGCACGTGAACGGTGACGCCCATACGATACCGCCGCAGGGCCAGATCCACCACCGCGTTGTCGACCCGCAGATTGGTGAGCACGAGCTCATCGAGGAAGTCCGGAAGTATGGGCTGCTGGAATAATATGCGCCTTTCGGCTCCCGATATCCGCAGCCCCAAGGAGGCGCCGAGCATGAGGAAGACGGCCGCCAAGGACCACGCCTGCGGATTGCAAGCCACGGGGTAGGAGGTGGGTCCCGCGCCATCGCGCCGCCGGAACCCGCAGAAAAGCTCGGGCAGCCTTTGGAACTCCATAAACGTGCTGGCCTCGAAGATACCGGAGAACAGGCGCAGGGCCTGCTCGCGATAGCCATAGCGGAACAACCCGGCCGCGATCAAGGCGTTGTCGTGCGGCCACACCGAGCCGTTGTGATAGGACATGGGATTGAAGCGCGACTCGCGATCCGAGACCGTCCGTATCCCCCAACCCGTGAAAAAGTCCTCATCCAGCAGCGCCGAGGCCACCCGGCGAGCCCGTCCGGGCGAGGCGATACCGGAATAGAGCGCGTGGCCGGCGTTGGAGGATCGCACCAGGCAGGGCCGTTTGCGGCCGTCGAGAGCCAGGGCATAGAGCCCCAGCGGCTCGGACCAGAAGGCGCGCTCGAAGGCCTCCTGGGCGCGCCTGGCCTGCAGCGATAGCTCCAGCCCGCGCCGCTCCTGGCCCAAGGCCGAGCAGAGGCTGGCCGCGGCGAGCTTGGCTCCATAGGCGTAGGCCTGCGCCTCGCATAAGGCGATCGGACCCTTCGCCAGGCGGCCATCCGCGTGGAATATGGCGTCCGAGGAGTCCTTCCATCCCTGATTGAGCAGCGCCGAGGAGCGCCCGGAGTACTCGATGAAGCCGTCCCCGTCCGCATCCCCGTACCCATCCATCCACCCCAGGGCGAGCTCGATATGCGGCCAGAGCCGCTCGATCAAGGGACGATCACCGGTGCGCTCGAAATAGGCCCCGGCGAGCAGCACGAAAAGGAGAGTGGAGTCCACGTTCCCATAATAGCGGGCGAACGGTATCTCGCCCAAAGCCGCCATCTCCCCAAGGCGGGTCTCGTGGAGTATCTTGCCAGGCTCGGCATCGAGCTCCGGCTGGACGGAACGGGCCTGGGTGGCGGCCAGATGGAGAAGCACCCCTCGGGCGATCTCTGGGCTGCTCCACAACGTCTCGAGCCCGGTGATCAATCCGTCGCGGCCGAAGACGGTGCTGTACCAGGGGACGCCGGCGTAGGGATAAGGCCCTTCGGGCAAGCGCGTGATCATCATCTGCAAGTCCGCTCGGGAGCGAGCGAACCACTCGTTGAACTGCTGGTTCGAGCTGCGCACCCCGCAGAAATCCGCGCGCTCGGATTCCCGCTTCAAGATGAGTTGGCTGAGGGCCTTGCCGAAGGGGATCGACTTCCGGGGCGATTGACGCTCGGTCTCGCATGACACCGAGAACTCCCAGCGGCCCTCCTCCTTGGGCGCCAATCGAGCCGAGAACGAAAGGGCCGAGGCCGATATCCGCTGAGGCTTGGGCTGGCACTCGATCAGGGTCCTTCTCCAGAGCCCATCCAACCCTCGATAGCTCAAGCGGACTCCATCTGGCCTCGGCTCAGGCGGCAGCCTTTCCCCTCGCCGGGGTCTTCGCCGGCCTCGAACCTCGAAGAGATCGGCGAAATCCGCGTCGAAGGTCAGCGAAAAATTGATCTCCACCGGATCCAGGCTGTAGTTGACGATCCTCAGCCTCTCCTGAGCTGTCGAGTCCCGGAGCAGCCTCATCCGGAGAATATGCAGGGAACCTCGGCGCACGGAGACCACCCCGTTCCTCTCGATGTCCGGATTGGTCAGGTCGACGGCGAGCATCAGATCGTCCTCATGCACGGTGGAGCTGAGGAACAACGGTCGGGATAGGCCCAGCCGCAGTTCGAAACGCGAGAGGAAACGGGTTCCCTCGTGATACAACCCCTGCTCTCTCAGCCCCAGGGGACGGATGTCCCCGTAACGATCGAAGATGGCGAATGTATCCCCTTCCTTGAGGACGCGGGTATGGTCGTCGGCCAGAGAGACGGCGGAATGGATGTAGTACTCGTCCTGCTCCGGACTCTCGGCGGCCCTAGCGCGCGGCTCCAATGGGTCTCCCGGCGCTTTCGAGCACGCGCTGGTAGAGGGCGAGATAATCGGCCGCCATGCGCGCGGCGGTGAATCGCTTCTCGAAGGAGCGGCGGCAGCCCGCCCTATCGATGAGGCGGATTCGGCCAAGCGCTTCGACGGCCTCGTCGATCGAGCCAACCCGGAAACCGTTGACTCCGTTCTCTATGATCTCGGACATCGAGCCCTTGTCGAAGGCGATGGTCGGCGTCCCGCAGGCCATGGCCTCGATCACGGCCAAGCCGAATGGCTCGGGCCAATCGATGGGAAAGAGCATGGCCGAGGCCCCGCCCAGCAGCTCGGCCTTGCCAGACTCGGGCACCTCGCCCAGGAACTCGACATTGGGGTATTTCAGGAGAGGGCGCACCCTCTCCCTGAAATAATCGCCGTCGGCCGGATCCACCTTGGCCGCGATCTTGAGCTTGCGGCCGGCCCTCCTCGCGATCTCGATGGCGCGGTCCAGCCTTTTCTCGTAGGATACGCGGCCCATGAATACGAGATAATCCGAGGGAACGGACCTGAAGGGGTAGAGCCCCTCGGGCAGCCCATGATGGACATTGCCGACCCAGCGAGCCAGGGGAACCGGCCCCCTCTGAGCCAGCGAGATCGACGACATGGGAATATCCCGATATTCCTGGAACAGGGCCGAATGCTCCGGAAAATCCAGGCGGCCATGCCATGTGGTCAGGCTCGCGGCCTTGAGCCGGCGCAGCCAGGGGAAATGCATGTAGCCGCAATGGAAATGGAGCAGGTCGAAGCGGCTATGGTCGGCGAAAATCCGTTCCATCATCCGCAAATAGTAGGGTCCCGGATCGTGGCAGCGGCGAAGCCCCTGGGCGGCGGCGGGAAAGAGCCGTGCCCCCGTCCTGGAGTCGGCCGTGGCGAACAAGGTCACCTCATGCCCCAGCCGGACCAGCTCCTCCGTCAGGTTCGAAACCACCCTTTCCGTCCCGCCGTAGCCTGGAGGGCGGCACGCTCTCGATCAGCGGAGCGATCTGGGCGATTCTCATAGGCCTAGCTCGGCCAGATCGGCCCGGTAGGCAGCACCCGATGCTCGCGGGTGACACCGATGGCGCCCGAAAAACCTCTTATGACTGGACATGCCCCCTCCTCAATCCGGGCCTAAAAGCCGCTCAGCCGACCGACTCTCCTCCTTGCAAGGCCAGCACCTCTCCGGTGACATAGCTCGAGTCCGCTTCCGAGGCGAAGAAGACGAAAGCGGGAGCGATCTCCTCCGGCTGCGCGGGCCTTTTCATCGGAACCTTTTCCCCGAAATGAGCCACTCCTTCCGGCGACCGGTCCGAGGGATTGAGCGGGGTCCAGAGAAGGCCTGGAGCGACGCAATTGACCCGTATCCCCGTCTCGACCAGGTTTTGAGCCAAGGAGCGCGTGAACGACTCTATCGCTCCCTTGGTCGCGGCATAATCGAGCAGATGAGGGCTTCCCCTGATGCCGGCGACCGAGCTGCAGTTAATGATCGAGCCTCCTTCCTTCATGTGCTTGAGCGCCGCCCTCGCCATGTAGAAGTAGCTCAAGATATTGGTGCGGAAGGTGCGATCGAGCTGCTCGTCGCTGATCTCCTCGAGCCGCTCCCGGCTCTGCTGATAAGCCGCGTTGTTGACCAATATGTCCAGACGGCCCAGTTCCCTGACCGCCCGCTCCACCGCTTCGGCGCAGAAGCGAGCCGATTGCACGTCCCCGGCGATCAAGACGGCCCTCCGGCCCAGCTCCTCGATGGCCGGGCGCGTCTCCTGCGCGTCCTCTTCCTCATCGGGAAGATAGGTGAAGGCGATATCAGCGCCCTCGCGCGCGAAGAATACGGCCACCGCGCGCCCGATCCCCGAATCGCCGCCCGTCACGAGAGCCGCCTTGCCCTTGAGCTTGGCAGCGGGCGCGTAAGGCTGCCCCTGATATTGGGGCCTCGGCTCGAGCTTGGCCTCGAGCTCCGGCTTGGACTGGCTCTGCTCCGGAAAGGGCGGCTTAGGATAATGATGTTTTCTGGCCATGGTCTTCCCCCGTTGAGCCATTGTAGACAGCCCGCGAGCTCGAACGGGTTGAGCCCATGTCACGTTTTTTAGGCCGAGGGCCGGCGCTAGTCTAGGCGGGAGGGTTCGGAGCGGAAGTCTTGCCGGCGCCGAAAAGCCAAGCGTCCAAGGAAAGATAGCCCGGGCCCGTGAGAATGAGCGCGCCGGAGATGGCCCAATAGGCCAGGGCGAGCTCCTTGACGTTCAAGGGATCGGAACCGTGGGCGATGAAAACAGCCACGCTCATGGTGGCGAAAACGAAAACCGCGGCGATGCGGGTCCCAAGGCCCAGCGCCAAGGCCAGGCCTCCGGCGAACTCGGAGAGGGCCGCGGCCCAAGCGAAGAGCTCGGGGAAGGGAAAACCCATGGCCGCGACGCCCTCGGTCAAGCGGCCCATCATGCCGCCGAAGACCTTCCCGTAGCCGTGATGGGCCATGCCCAGCCCCGCCAGGGCCCGCAGCCAGAGAAGCCCCATGGCCAGCAGCTTCTCACGCAAGCCGTGGGCGATCAGGATGTTGAGCGAACTCACCGGCCAAAGCATGGTGGAATTTTAGTATTCTTGCCATCGATGTTCAACTACGAGCTCAAGGGCAAGCTGGTGATATTGGTGCTCGCCCACGACCTGGTCGAGAAGCTGGCTCCGTTGGGGATCGAAGGCTCCCCCTTGCTCGGCCGCGTGCACGCCATGGAGGATCACGGGATGTGGCTCGACGACCCGACATTCGGCGTCTGTCCGGTAGGATCCCGTCCCCTCTACGGCAAGGACGGCGAGAAGTTCTGCCATGCCCACGTTTTCATCCCGGCCAGCGGCATCATTTCCCTGGTCTCCTTTCCCAATGAGTCCGAGATACCGGCCCAGTCCGGTCTGTACAGGATCGGATTCAAGGTCCCGCGATGAGATACGTCGCCGACCTGCACATCCACTCCTATCTTTCGCGAGCCTGCTCCAGGGAACTCAGGCCCGAGGCCTTGTATCGCTGGTGCCAGCTCAAGGGCATCGCCCTGTTGTCTTGCGGGGATTTCACCCACCCGGCCTGGTTTTCCGAGCTACGCGAGAAGCTCGAGCCGGCGGAAAGCGGCCTCTTCCAGCTCAAGGCGGAGCTTCGCCGGAAGATGGACCCCGAGGTGCCGCTCTCCTGCCGCTCTCCGGTGCGATTTATCCTGGGAGTCGAGATCAGCTGCATCTACAAGAAGGGCGGCCGCGTGCGCAAGGTCCACCATCTGGCCTTCGCTCCCTCCTTCGAGGCGGCGGGGCGCCTCAGCGTCGCCCTGGAGAAGATCGGGAACATACGCTCCGACGGCCGCCCCATATTGGGCCTGGATTCCCGGCGATTGCTCGAGATCGTGCTGGAGGCCGGCGAGGGTTGCTGCCTGATCCCGGCCCATGTCTGGACCCCTCATTTCGCCCTTTTCGGCTCCGAGTCGGGATTCGACGCGCTCGAGGAGTGCTTCGAGGATCTCAGTCCCCACATCTTCGCGCTGGAAACCGGCCTATCTTCCGACCCGTCCATGAATTGGCGGCTGGCCCGGCACGACCGGCTCACGCTCATCTCGAACTCCGACGCCCATTCTCCAGAGAAGCTCGGACGCGAGGCC
>JACQPG010000043.1 GCA_016207665.1 Elusimicrobiota bacterium
CCCCTGCGAGCTTACGGTATTGCCCTGGCGCGTGGCTGAGCCGGAGGTGTTGACGCTTTGGCCGCCGGCTCCGGTGTAGGTGGCTTCATGAGCCATCCCCTCGTCGGTCTTGGTCGTCGAGCCGGAGCGGGTGGCCGTTTTGCCGCCCGGCCCGGTCACGGACCCCTGCGAGCTTACGGTATTGCCCTGGCGCGTGGTTGAGCCGGAGGTGTTGACGCTTTGGCCGCCGGCTCCGGTGTAGGTGGCCTCATGAGCCACCCCCTCATCGGTCTTGGTCGTCGAGCCGGAGCGGGTGGCCGTTTTGCCGCCCGGCCCGGTCACGGACCCCTGCGAGCTTACGGTATTGCCCTGGCGCGTTCTCAGGCTGGAACTTGTCGTTGTTCGACCGGAAAACCCCGTTCGGGAGCCGCTACGGCCGACGGCGCCTGCTGAGCGGCTCCGGGAAGAGCTTCGCGAGGCTGTTGAGCTCCTAGAGCGCGCCAGCGCGGATGCGGCAACGGTGACGATCAGTCCGATCGCCGCCAGGGAAATCAAGGTCTTTCTTCCACGCTTTATATCGTCCATGCGCTTCCTCCTAAATTTATCGATCGATAATAACATAAATGCTCTGACGTTTATGGCGTCTTGGAAGGATGGCCGGCCAATGGGCTAGTGCAAAGGCGCTTCGACCAGCAGCGTGCTTTCTCCCCGTCTGATCCGCAGCCTTATGCGCTCTCCCGGGACTTTGGAGCTCAGCGCTTCGTAGAGCTTGAGTATGGGATCAGGGGATTGGCTCAGGTCGACCTCGTCGGCCTGGATGATGATATCGCCGGTCATGAGCCCTCCGGCGCCTTCAGAGCCAGTCATGACCTTCACTCCGGGAGCTTCGTTGGGCCCGGGTAGGTCGATCTTGATCCCGATCTGCGCTCGCGCCAGCGCCCCCGACTTGGCGTAGCGCCCCAGCGCTTTTTTCACGTTGTTAGAGGGTATGGCGAAGCCCACGCCGTCGGCCGTCGCCGCGACCGCGGTATTGATCCCTATCATATGGCCTTCCATGTCGATGAGAGGGCCGCCGGAATTTCCGGGGTTGATCGGGGTATCGGTCTGTATCAGGGTGGAAAGGTTCAGACCGGGTTGGTTGAGGGTCTGCTTGGCGTTGCTGATGATGCCGGCCGTTTTGGTGTTCCTCAGGCCGAAGGGATGGCCGATAGCGATCACGTCGTCGCCGTCCTCGACCAGATCCGAGTCGCCTAAAGGCAGGCTGGCCAGGCCGCCGGCCTGGATGCGCAACAAGGCGATATCCTCCTTGGGCTCGAGATCGATGACCGTGCCTTTGATCTTCCTGCCGTCGAGCAGGACCACATCGACGCCCCCGCCTTTCCCGGCGTTTTCGACCACGTGGGCGTTGGTCACGACGAGACCGCTGTAAGAGTCGAGTATGACCCCCGAGCCCAGCCCGCCGCGCTTCTTGGGATTCTTCTTGCCCATCCCGTCCTCGACCGGCGCGCGCTCCTGGCCGACACGGATCAAGACCACGGCCGGCTGGGCCTGCTTGATGACTCGCTTCCGGTTGCGCATCGCGGCCGTCTCGATCGGGGTCTGGCGAGGGCCATGCGCGGCCGGCAGCACGCTCAGGCCCGGGGAAACCGCGTCCCACACCGCTTTATAGGTCCGGCCGTCGAATCCATCGGCCATGGCCAGGGAGACGCTGAAAAGGATCAAGGTATGCAGCATAAAGGCAATATAACGGAATGCTCTCGTTCTAGCCTGGGCCTTAAAGGGAGGCTGGGAACGGCTTTTGGGCCCCGCGTGGATTAGGACAAAGGACCTAGATCAGCGACGCCGGCCTTTAGGGAGGACAAGGCCCAACAGGGAGATGCCTCCGATGAAGCCGCCGATATGGGCCCACCAGGCCACGCCGCCGGCCTGGCTGCCGGAAAGGGCCAGGCTGCCCGCGTAAAACTGGGACCAGAGCCAAAGGAGGAGAAACAGGAATGCCGGCACCTCCACGGTCTGGAGGAATATGAAGATCGGGACCAGCGTCAACACGCGCGCGCGTGGAAACAGAATGAAATAGGCGCCCATCACTCCGGCGATGGCTCCCGAGGCGCCGATCATGGGCACGGACGAGCCCCAGGAGGCCAGCAGCTGCGCCATGGCCGCCGAGATGCCCGAGAGCAGATAGAAGAGCAGGAAACGCAGATGGCCCAGGCGGTCTTCTACGTTATCGCCGAATATATAAAGGATCCAGAGATTGGAGAGCACATGGGCCCAACCGCCATGCAGGAATTGCGAGCTCAAAAAGGGCAGCCAGGAGTCCGCTTGGGAGAGGCCGTGGGCGTAGCGTATAGGCACGAGACCGTACTCCCGTACCAGGGCCTCGAGCCCGCTCGGGCTCAACGACAGCTCGAAGAAGAACACCGCGGCGTTGGCCGCGATCAGCCCCAGGTTGACGATCGGGAAGGAGCGGCTGGGAACATTGTCTCGCAGGGGGAACATACCCGTCGCGCATTATATCCTAGAATATGGCCATGGCGCTCAAACTCTATAATACCCTGACTCGCGTCGAGGAGGAGTTCAAGCCGCTTTCTGCGGTGGTCGGGCTCTATACCTGCGGTCCCACGGTGTACAACTATCAGCACGTGGGCAATTACCGCACCTATATCTTCGAGGATCTGCTCAAACGCACCCTCAAGCTGCTGGGTTTCTCGGTCCGGCACGTGATGAATATCACCGATGTCGGCCATCTCGTCAGCGACGCGGACGAGGGCGAGGACAAGATGGAGGTCGGCTCGGCCAGGGAGGGCAAGACCGCCTGGGACATCGCCAAGACCTATACCGAGGCCTTTCTCGAGGATGGCGTCCGGTTGAGGCTCGAGCCTCCCGACGTGCTTTGCAAGGCCACGGATCACGTGCCGGAGCAGATCGAGCTGGTCAGGCGCCTGGAGGCTAAGGGATTCATCTATAGGACCGGGGATGGACTGTATTTCGACACCGCGCGCTTTCCGGACTACGGGAAGCTGGCGGGAGGTTCTCAACGCCTGGCCGGGCTTCAGGCCGGCGCCCGGGTCGAGGCCAACCCGGAGAAACGCAATCCGTCCGATTTCGCGGTTTGGAAATTCTCGCCGAAGGGGAAAAAGCGCCATATGGAGTGGGATTCCCCCTGGGGACGCGGTTTCCCGGGCTGGCATATCGAATGCTCGGCCATGGCGATGAAATACCTGGGCGAGTCTTTCGACATCCACTGCGGCGGCATCGATCATGTGCCGATCCACCATACCAACGAGATCGCCCAATCCGAGGGCGCGACGGGCAAGCCCTTCGTGCGCTATTGGCTGCACGGCGAGTTCCTGTTGATGAATACCGCCAAGATGGCCAAGTCCAAGGGCGGCTTCATCACCTTGCGCCATCTCATGGAAAAGGGCTTCGACCCGCTGGATTATCGCTATCATTGCCTGACGGCCCATTATCGCAAACAACTCGATTTCAGCTGGGAAGCCCTGGAGTCCTCCAAGACGGCCCGGCGCCGGTTGAGGGAGCTCGCGCTCGCGTTCAAGAAGGAGCCGGCCAAGCCGGCTTGCGCCGACGACGAAACGGCGTTCCGGCGCGCCTTGGAGGACGATCTGAACGTTCCCGGGGCTCTGGCCTCGGTATGGGAGGGCTTGAGGCGACAGGACATCCCCGCCGGGGCTAAGGCGGCGCTTTTGCGCATGGCCGAGGATTTGTTCCGCCTCGGCCTCTTCGATGAGGCGGAACAGGCGCTCGACGGCGAGCTTGAGCGCCTGCTCCACGAAAGGGAGCAGGCGCGCCGCAGCAAGGATTTTTCCCGCTCGGACGAATTGCGCCGCGAACTGGAGCGTAGAGGCTTGCTCGTCGAGGATACGGCGCAGGGCCAGCGATGGCGGCGCAAGTGACATGAAGTGGATCGCCGGCCGGCATTCGGTCGAGGAGACCCTGAGGGCCAAGCCCGACTGCGTGCGGGAGCTTTGGGTGCAGCACGAGATGAAGAATCCGGCGGTGTCCGATCTCGTGCGCCTGGCGCGCTCGGCCGGAGTCCGGGTCCAGTTCCGGCCCGGACACGAGCTGGATCGGGTCACGGGCGGCGCCAAGCATCAAGGTTTCGCCATCAAGGTCGAGGACCGGGTCACGCGCGACTTTTTCTCGTTCCTCAAGGGATTGAACGATGAGTCGAAGAAGGGGTTGGTGCTGGTGGCGTTGGACCAGATCCAGGATCCTCACAATCTCGGAGCGATCGCCAGATCGGCGGCCAATTTGGGCGCCCGCGGGCTCATACTTCCCGAGAGGCGGGCCGCGCCCGTCACCCCTACCTCCGTGCAGGCCTCCGCGGGCGCGATCCAAAAGATAGAGGTGTTCACGGTGGTCAACGTGTCCCAGGCCCTGGATCGGGCGAAGGGGTCCGGGTTTTGGATCTACGGGGCCGACGCCTCGGGTCGCGCGGCCTGGGACACGGTCATCAACATTCCCCTGATCCTGGTCATCGGGTCCGAGGGCCGGGGGCTGCGGCCTTTGGTGCGCGCCAGTTGCGACGAACTGTTGAGCGTCCCCCAGTCCAAGGCCGGGGTCGAGAGCCTGAATGCTTCTTGCGCCGCGACGGCCTTGCTCTACGAGATCGCCCGGCAGGCTGCCCATGCTTGAGCTCAACGCCGGGCGATCGCGCTGCGAACATCCCCCGGCTCCCGGAAGCTCCATGCGCGCCGCCGGGTTGGCCTTCGTCCTGACCGGCATCTTCTTCATCGTCGAGCTGATCGGAGGCTGGTGGACAGGGAGCCTGGCCCTGATCTCCGACGCCATGCACATGGGCGTCGACATGATCGCCTTGGGAATGACGCTGTTCGCGGCCGTCATGAGCCAGAAGCCTCCGGACGCCAAGCGCACTTTCGGCTACAAGAGGGTCGAGGTTCTGGCCGCCCTCGGCAACGGCGTCGGCCTGTGGATCGCGACGGGCGTGATCTTGCGCGAAGCCTATGGACGTTTCGTCTTTCCGCTTCCCGTGGCCGCCCCGCAGATGCTCCTGATCGCGGGCATAGGGTTGGTATGCAATATCATCTCGGGTTCGATCCTATACCGCTCCAGCAGGGACAACATCAATCTGAGGGGCGCCTTTCTTCATGTCTGGGCCGATGCCATGGGTTCGTTGGTGGCCATTGGAGCCGGGTTCATCATACTCAAGACGCGCTGGTATCAAGCCGACGCGATCGCCAGCGTCTTGATCTGCCTGGGCATCGTCGGCACGTCCTTTTGGCTGCTGCGCGACTCCATCCACATCCTTCTCGAAGGGGCGCCTCCCCATCTGGATCTGGAGGAGATACGCTCGGCCTTGTCCGGCTTGGCCGGCGTGCGCGAGGTACACGACCTCCATCTTTGGTCCCTGAGCCAAGGCAGCGAATCGATGAGCGGACATCTCGTAGTCGAGCCGGGGAGCGATCCGGCCGAGGTGCTCAAGGCGGGCACGCAGTTGCTCAAGGAGCGCTTCTCGCTCTCGCATATCACCCTTCAGATCGAGCGCCCGTGACCAAGCGCGGCGGCGGCTTGCTCCTGCTCAACGGTGAGATGCCCGATCCCGCCTTGGTGCGATGGGCCGCCAAGCGATGCCGGGTCATTCTTTGCGCTGACGGCGGGCTTCGGCATGCCATGGACCTGGGCCTGCGGCCGGACCTCGTCGTGGGAGATATGGACTCGCTGCCTCGCCCGCTGCCTCGGACTCAGGCCACCTTTCTCTGCGATTTCGATTCCGACCGCTCCGATTTCGAGAAGGCCCTCGAGCTCTGCTCCGAGCTGCGCCTGGATCCGCTTTACGTGGCCGGAGCCGGGGGGGGACGCATGGACCATCTCATGGTCAATCTCGCTCTCTGCGAGAAATACGGCCGCGCCAACCGGCTCGTGCTGCTGGATCGCGGCTATGGCTTATGGTTGGGAAAGGGCCGCCACGCGCTAGACATTCCCAAGGGCTCGTTGTTCTCCCTGCTGGCCAGCCCGCGGGCCGTGGTGACTCTTTCAGGAGCGCGCTACCCGCTCAAACGCCAGGCTTTGAGCGCGGGAAGCCGAGGCTTGAGCAATGTCTCCACGGGAAGAGTGCGATTTCAAGTCCATCAAGGGCGGATATGGGTTTTCCTCTTCCACTGGCGGCGCTATCATGGTCGCGTCAAAAGAAATTGACTTGATCTCGACCAGGGCGCTGTTCGGGCCGCAATGTCGAGTTCTGCTTCCCGAGAGTGTCGTCATTGACAGGCCTTGGAGCGCGAGCTAAACTGAGGGCCTGATGGGCCCCCTCAAGCAGGAGATAGAGCTCGAAGTGCTCATCCGGGCTCGCTTCCCTCTCATCTATCTGGTCTCCTGGGAGGAGCAGCGAGCCTTGGCCATGATCGAGGGCATCTCCCAGAGACAGCGCAAGAAGCTGCTCTCCTGGAGCATCACCGAGGGATTCGGCCAAGATCTCGGCCAGTCCGCCGCCAAGGACCCTCAGGCCGCTTTGTGCCAGATCGGCGAGCTCCGGGAGCCCGCGCTCATCGTCTTGAAGGATTTCCATGCCTGCATGCAGGATCCGGGCATCATACGCAGGCTGAGGGATCTGGTCGCCAGCTTCAAGTCCAGCTTCAAGACTTTGATCATACTGTCCCCGACCTTGACCGTTCCCGTGGAGCTGGAAAAGGACTTGATGGTGATCGATTATGACCTGCCGGGACAAGAGGAGCTCAAATCCCTGCTGGAGCGGGTGATCGCCGCCTCCCAGGCGGGGAATAAATTCGCCGTCGACCTCTCCGGCGCGCAGAAGGATCGTTTGATCCAATCGCTGCAGGGATTGACCTTGTCGGAGGCCGAGAACGCCCTGGCCCATGCCGTGGTCAAGAACGACAAGTTGGACATCTCCGCCGTGGACGTGGTCCTTGAGGACATCAAGCAGATCATCCGCAAGTCCAAGCTCTTGGAATATTTCGAGGCGAAGGAGGAATTCGCCCAGGTGGGCGGGCTCGAGCCGCTCAAGAACTGGATTGAAAAGCGGGGGAAGGCCTTTTCGGCGCAAGCCCGAGATTTCGGCCTGCCCCAGCCCAAGGGCTTGCTGCTCTTGGGGGTCCAAGGATGCGGCAAGTCCTTGGTATGCAAGACCGTGGCGTCGCTGTGGAAGTTCCCGCTCCTGCGCCTCGACATGGGGGCGATCTTCGGGGGCTTCGTGGGTCAATCCGAGGAGAATATGAGGCGGGCCATAAAGACCGCTGAGGCCGTGGCGCCGTGCGTGCTATGGCTCGATGAGATCGAGAAAGGCCTTTCCGGGACTCAGTCGTCCCATGTTTCGGACGCCGGCACTACCGCGCGCGTCTTCTCGACCTTTCTCACCTGGCTGCAGGAAAAGACCAAGCCGGTGTTCATCGCCGCTACTGCCAACAACATCTCCCTCCTTCCCCCCGAGCTGCTTCGCAAGGGCAGGCTTGACGATATTTTTTTCGTCGATCTTCCGAACGAACAGGAGAGAAAGGAGATATTCTCGATTCACATCGCCAGGCGCAGGCGTGATCCGGGGCGTTTCGACCTGGAGCGCCTGGCCCAGTCTTCCGGCGGATATTCCGGCGCCGAGATAGAGCAGGCCGTGATCGAGGCCTTGTCCGAGGCCTTTTCTCAGGGCAAAGAGTTGTCCCAGGACCATATCATCAAGGCTCTCGCGGCCCAGATCCCTCTTTCCAGGACGATGAGCGAGGAGATCGACAAGCTGAGGCAGTGGGCTTCCACTCGAGCCCGGCCGGCATCGGCGACAAGCCCGATGGCGGCGCAAAATGGCGCCTCCCGTGGCTGACCGTTTCGACTGGATCGAATCCAAGGCGCTGCCCGAGCAGCTCAAGGCCGCGGTATCCCATCTGCCTCGCTTCGATCACCTGGAGATCGGCCAGCTGCCGCCCCGGCCGGAACCATCCCGAGACGCGCCGTCGGACCGGACTCCCTGCGCGCATTGCGGTCAGCTCAATGAGGCAGAACGGCAGATTTGTTGGGCTTGCTTTAAATACGTGCGCGCCCCAAGTCCCGCGAGCTTACCGAAGAACGAGGAGCTCACCATCGTGATCGATGGGAAGACCTATCGCGCGGGAGACCCTTCGACCCCTCATGACATCAAGATGCTCATGGATCGTATCCAGAAGGAGGGGTATTCGACCGAGCTGCTGGCCCAATGGCGATCTTGGCGCGCCACCCGCAACGTCGAGTTTGGAAAGGGCGACGCCCGGCGCAGCGACTCGGACGTGAACGTCTTCAGGGGCCAGAGGGTGACGGTGATCCGGATCGACGGGCGCATGTTCAAATCCGATGACCCCAATCTTTCGCCGGAGCTCAAGCAGGTCTTCCAATACATCGACCAGCATGGGGTGACTCAGAGCCTCATGGATTGCCTGAGGCGATACGGCGATAAGGTGAAGTTCAGGCCGGCCGACACCCCCGATCCTTCCGATGGGGAGCTCGATTTCTGGAGACAGGTCAACGATAAGATGAGCGCGCAAGCTCAGGCGGCCTTGGCGTTGGGCCAAGCCGCGTTGGAAGCAAGGGCTGGTTTTTGGCGGTGGTTGGATTGGAATTCCCGCCGGTGGCTATTGGTCGGCGTAGTTCTCTACTTGCTGTGGCTTCTCTTGAGCGCGACCAGGGCCGACCGGATCGGATAGCTTATCTGAAGAGCTTGGGCAGTTGAATGGACCGCCCCAGGGCCTTCGAAGCGGCGTCCTTAAGAGCTCGCTCAAGAGCGTCCTGCTGCTTGTTGAGCGGAGCCAGCAATCGAGATTCCAACTCCTTGGACCTTTGGGCGAGGGCTTGCGCCTTGGGCGCGTAGAGAGCGCTGAGCTTGGCTTCCAGCGCCTTTCGCTGCGCGGCCAGCTCGTCCGAAAAAGCCCTTTGCAGGCCCTGGGCTACGGCCGAGCCGAGATCCGAACTGAGCGAAAAGCTCAGATCATCGGGCTTTCCGGCGAAACCCACGCGCGCGCTGAAGCGATCGACCGAGCCCAAGGCCGCGGCCGCGTAGCGGTTGGCCTGTCCCTCGAGCTTGAGCCTGGGCTGCAAGGAGACGGCGCGGGCCTGGATCAACACCTGGCCCTTCCAGTCCTCCCCCGCCACGCGTATGGTCCCGTTGAGATCCGCCACTCCCTTCTTGACGGCGGCGCCGAGCTCCGAATCGCCCAGCGTGGCGCCCGCCAATGAGAGTCCCTTGTAGCTGAAAGAGAGCTCGGTGGGTCCTCCCGGCCGGGTCTGATCCAAGAGGCCCTCCAGCCCCATGGAAGGCCCGCCCCCTGAGCTCGATGCCCTGAGGCTGATCTTAAGCGGTTTTCCGTAGAGAGGCGGATTGGAGGTCGCCCCCGAGACCGTTCCCTCCAGGCGCATATCCTGACCCTGGAAAAGGGAATTCAAGGTGCCGGAAAGCGAAGCCTTGGCGAGAAGGAAATCGGGGAATGTCTTTTCCAAGGGGAATTCGAAGTTCACGCCCCGCCGCCGCGGCGGCTTCTGTGAGGCTCGGGAGGCGGGAGAAGCGTTTTTCTTGCGAGCCCAATCGATCCAATAGAGCGCGGTCGAAAGCTTCTGATAGGCCGCGGGTCCCAATAGCCGCCGGGTCAGGCTCTCGGGGTCGAGCGAGGGCAGGCCGGCGGCGGAGAGCAGTTGGCCCAGGTCTTTGTTCTTGAGATCCTGCGCCTTCTGTATTCCTCCGCGGATGAGGTCGAATTCCTCATCCAGCGCCTTCTTCGATGACTGCACCTCGGCGAGCAAGGACCTGATCCGCTCCTGAGTCTGCCGGGTCAATTCCACCTTCCGCGCGATCTCGGCCGGTGAATTGCCTCCCTTTTGAAGCTCCTGGATCCGGGTCTGCACCTGGCGTATCTCTCCCTCGATCTTGGAGGCCTGAAGCCTCTCCTTCCAGCGGTCCGCGGTCTGGCTCAGCTTGGAATCGGATTCCTCGAGGGATTTGAGGCTGGCGAGCTGTCGAGGGTCCAGCTCGACGGCGACGTTCTTGGCCTTGCCGATATTGCCGATGGCTGATTCCTTCAGCGTGCTGAACTCCTTCTGCACGGCCTTTTCGATGAACGAGGGAGGGCGCCGGGAGGCCGGCAGGGCCCCGCTGGTCTTTCTTTCGGTGGAAAAGCGCAGGCCCGAAAGCGAAGCTTCGGGTATGACTATCTTTCCCCGGAGGCCGGCGCTTGGATCGAGCTGGAACACGGCCCTCTCGAACTCGAGAAGGTTTTTCATGGGTTCGCTCTTGTTGGCCGCGGCGAAGCTCTCGATCGAAAGCCGGCCCCGCAAGAGGCTCAAATCCACCGCTGCGATCTCCACCTTGGCTCCGGCGGCGATCTGCCCCGCTCGGATAAGAGCCCATTTGAGCCATGGATCCAGGAACAGGGCGACGAAGAGAAAGAGGAGGAGCAGAGCGAGCGCCGTCGCGACCAGATTTCCCTTCTTGAGCCAGCCCATCAATCCCTCGTCCAGCGCAGATAGAGATCGACCAGGTAAAAGCTCTTGACCGCCTTGACCACATGCCACTGATTGACCCGGTCGCGCCAGCGATGGCGATAGGCCAGGACGGCTTTCTTGAATCCCAGGTAAAGGGGGAAGAAGAATAGGATTGCCAGAACCACATTGCCCAGCACGACGGTGTTGTTGAAACGAGTCCACGGGACCACGGGCAGATTGTAAAGCCAGGTCCAAAGCGGATGCAGGAATTTCGCGGAAAGCAGGGCCAGTCCGATAGCATGTGCCGGGCCGTCCAAGGCGTAGCCGACCGGCGTGAAGATGAGGGCGCAGAGAAAGGCCATCTGCTTATCGACCCTGAATAGGAAGAACAGCAGGAAAAACAGCACTGCGAACAGATTCCCTTTTGGGATGAGGCCCAGGGCCGCTCCCAAGGCGAAGCCGGCCGCGATATGCGAGGGATCCGCGCCGCCCTGGAGCGAGACGATGAGATTCTTAAGGAGCTTCAATGGATTCATGATTCATTGAGATTCTACCTAGAGGATATGATCCCGGCAAGTCACGGAAATGAGGCTAGCGTGTCTCAATAGGGTTCGCTTGGATCATGAGCCAGCGCGGCGCGGATGTCGGAGACGAACGAGGCGCCAGCCGTCCCGAGCGCAGCCTCGGTCCTTGAGATCTTATCCAGTCCTTTGGCGATGAGCTCACGGCCGCCGGGAGAACGGGGACCCTCCGTCCTGAACTTGTGGAACGCGGCGCATATCTGTATAAGGCCTTGCAGGCAAAGCTTCCGTTCCCCGGAGGCCTGATGCCAAGCGCTCTCGAGGAACTCATGGGCCTCGAAATAGAGGCCTCGGCCGAACAGGGCCCGGCCTTGCCGAACGATCTCGTCCCAGTTCAGATCTTCAGGTAGATCTTGCGCCGATGGAGAAGCCACATGAGCCCGTAAAGTAGAGTGAGAAAGGCCAAGGCATAACCGAGCGAGCCGTTGATCGGCCCCAGCCAGGAGGCGAAGGCATTCTCGTAGATGATCTGTTTGACGGCTATCGCCTTGCCGGCGACTTCCCAGGGCTTGATCACGGTCAGGGTCTTGGCCAGCACTCCGGAGAGCACATACACCGCGATCGCGTTGCGGCCGAAGGCCACGAAAGGAGCCGTCCCGAAACGCCAGCCTCGCAGCTCCATGGCCCAGTAGAGCGCGGCCAGGAAGAGCGCGGCCCAGCCTCCCATGAAGATCGCGTATGAGCTGGTCCACAGATTCTTGTTGATAGGGAATAAACAGCCCCAGGCGGCGCCCAGGCACAGACCGGCGATCCCCGCGCCGAGCAGCCCCGATACCTTGCGTCCGGGACCGGCGGGCGCGGCGAGCCAATGGCCGGTGAGCACCCCCATGAGAGTGGTGGCCACGGCGGGAACGGTGCTGAGCAAGCCCTCGGGATCCCAGGTCTTGGTCACGCTCCACATATGCCCGTCCAGGAACAAGGAGTCGAAATAGGCGGCCAGGTTCTTGCCCTTGTCCAGCGATCCCGCGCCCAACTCAGGGACGGGGATCAAGGCCATGGCGGCCCAATAGCCGAGCAGCAGCGCGCCCGCGCAAAAAGCCTGGCCGCGCCAGCCGGTTTCGCGGTGCAGTATCGCGGCGCAGAAATAGCATAGTGCGATCCTCTGGAGCACCCCCATGATCCGCAGGGTGGATAGCTCGAAAAACGGAAAGCCGTTGAGGAACAATCCAAGGCCGAAGAGTATCAGCGTCCTCCGCGCGATCTTGGAATAAAGCTCGGCGCGCGGCGCCCCGTCCCTTTGCGACAAGGTGATCGCCACACCGACGATATAAAGGAAGAAGGGAAAGATGAAGTCCGTGGGGGTCCAGCCGTGCCAGTCCGCGTGGCGCAGGGGGCCATAGATGTGGCTCCAACTTCCGGGATTGTTGACCAATATCATGGCCGCGACGGTCGCGCCGCGAAAGACGTCGAGCGACTCGAGACGAGCCCCGGCGGAGTTATTCATAGAGCAGATATTTGCGCCGCGCCCGGCGGAAGGCGGCGGCCTCTCTTTCCCATTCGGCGCGCAGCTCGGCCACGGTCCTGCCGTTCTCGATTTCCTCCCGCAGGCGCGGAGTTCCCATCACTCGATCGAAGGCGTGCCGATGAGGCTCCGCGGCCTCCGAGAAGATCGGATGCTCGGGGTAAAGACGGCGCAGCGCCTCAAGGGCCTGGAATTGGATCTCGAACCAGGGCGCCCGTTCCGGCCGGGTGAAATGAAGCTGCACCCCGCCGCAAAGGGCGCCTTTATGGGTGGCGTAGAAGGGCTTGAACGAGGCCGGTTGGAAACGGACTCCCTCCAGGCTCAAGGAGTTGAGCTCTTGGGCGAGCCTTTCCCCGTCGATCCAGGGCGCGCCGAGCATCTCGAAGGGAAGGGTATAGCCCACGCCGTTGTTGAGCACCTGCAGCTCGCCGGGGATGCCGGTCGCCGCCGCGAAATAGGGGCTTTCCTGTCGCGGAACGTGCGGCGAGGGCGGCACCCACGGCAGGCCGGTATGGGCGAAGAGCATGCCGCGCTTCCATCCCTTGAGGGGCACGACGGTCAACTTCGCCTTGCGCCCTTGGCCAAGCCAGTTTTCGCCGTTGATCATGCGGGCCAGCTCGCCCGGGGTCAGGCCGTAGACATAGGGCAGGCGCAACCAGCACACGGGGGAGCGTTCGAAGTCTTCCGGAGGAACCTGGCCCTCGACGCGGAGCCCGCCGAGCGGATTGGGACGGTCCAGGACATAGAGGGGCTTTCCTGATTCCGCCGCCGCCTCCATGGCCAGCGCGAGAGTGGCGACGTAGGTGTACGATCTCAATCCGATATCCTGCACGTCATAGATGAGCGCGTCGAGCTCCGCCAATATCTCGGGAGAGGGCTTGAGGGTCTTGCCGTAAAGCGAATGGACGGGAACGCCGGTCTTGGGGTCCTTGGATTTCCCGACCGATTCGCCGGCCCATGCCGCGCCGCGAAGGCCGTGCTCGGGCGCCAGCAGCGCGCGCAGACTGACGTCGGGATGCCGGGCCAAGGCATCGATCGAGGGCTCGAGCCGCGAGCTGATCGCGGCCGCGTGAGTGATGAGCCCGAGCCTTTTTCCCCTGAGCGCGGGCCACCGGCGCTCCATGAACACATCGATGCCGGGACTGGTGACTGAAACAGCTCGGGCCGCTTGCGCCAGCGGCGCTATCAACAGACAGCACAGTGCCAGAGCGCGCACGCCGCCAGTATACCTAATCCAAACTATTACCTGCTGGCCATAGGCGCGCAAATTCAGGCTCATTATACTGAACGGCACGGAGGCCGCTCCCATGATCCTGGCAGCGCATCAGCCCAATTTCCTGCCGTGGCTCGGCTATTTCGGACGCATGATACAGGCGGATCGCTTCATATTCCTAGACCATGTCCAGTTCGAGCGCCAGAATTATCAGAATCGGACCCTGATCAAAACCACCCAAGGTCCCCGTTGGATCACCGTGCCCGTGGCGCAGCGCAGCTGGGAAGAGAGCATCTTGGAGAAGAGAATATGCGAGTTTGGGGCCCCAAACGGCCCTTGTCTTGCCGTCGGGAAACTGCTATACTGGCTGAACTGGCTTAATCGACATTATTTGATACTAAATAACAGAATATGGACTCATTAGCGCCTTCCGGCCATGCATCTTAAATCAATCGACATACTGGGCTATAAATCCTTCGCCAACAAGACCCATCTGGATCTTGAGCCCGGCATCACCGGAATCATCGGTCCCAACGGTTGCGGCAAGTCCAATATCATGGAGGCGGTCCGGTGGTGCCTGGGCGAAATGTCCTGGAAGTCCTTGCGCGCCGATTCCATGGTCGATGTGATCTTCTCGGGGACGGCCAAGAGGCCGGCCCTTTCCATGACCGAAGTCATGCTGACATTCGACAATTCGAAGGGTTTGCTCCCCATCCCCTTCTCGGAAGTCACCGTGATGCGGCGCATCTTCCGCTCGGGCGAGTCGGCCTATTTCCTCAATAAGACGCAGTGCCGTCTCAAGGATATCCGGGAGCTTTTCCTGGACACGGGCTTGGGCGGGGACGGCTACGCCATCATCGATCAGGGCGGAGTCGATTTCATCCTCAACTCCAAGCCCGAGGACCGCCGCTCCATATTCGAAGAGGCCGCGGGAGTCTCCAAGTACAAGGCCAAGCGCGAGGAGGCTCTTCGAAAGCTGGAGAAGGTGGAAGTCGATCTGTCTCGCCTGCAAGACTCCGTCACCTTGATCAGCGAGCAGGTCAGAAAGCTCGACAACGACGCCAAGCGGGCTAGGCTTTATACCAAGTACAAGGAAGAGCTCGCGGGACTCGAGGCCGCCCATATCCTGCAGGAGGCCAGCCGCATCGGCCTCGAGCTGGAGGCTTTGGCCGCGGCCATGGTGCCCGTGGAGGAGGCTCTCGGCACCCGCCGCGTCGAGATGGACGCGGAGGGGGCCAACCTGGCGGCGCTCAATCTTCAGAAGGCCGACCAGCAGGGACAGGTCATGGCCTGCAGCCAGAGGATCGCCCAAGTCAAGTCGGAGATAGGCCGGCTGGAGGAGCGCATACAGGCGGCCGAGAGATCGGCCGCCGAGTCCGAGGCGAGGTCATCGGCGGCCCAGGCGGAGCGAGAGGCTACGACGCTCCGTCTGGAGGCGATCGGTCCGGAGATCGATAAGGCGAGCGCGGCGGCCGAGCAGGCCGCGGCCGCGGTCGCCGCCGCCGAATCCGAGGCCGCGACAGTCGGCGAGCAGCTCCGCGCCCTGGAAGCCCAGGTGAGCCAGGCCCAGGCTGCCTTGGACCGTTTCCGGCAGGAGATGGTTTCCGCCGCCGAGCAAGCCTTGACCGAGCGGCGCCGGCTTTCGGAGACCGAATCTTCCTTGACCCGGCAGGAGACCCAATTGCGGCACAGCCTGCGCGAGCTGGAGAAGGATATCGCGCAGGCGGAGATGATCGGCGCGGAGATCGGCTCCGCCGAATCGCTCTTGGCCCAGCGGCAGGCCGCCGCGGCCGAGGCGCGCGCCGTCTCCGAGAGCGCTCAACTCGAAATAGTCCATCTGAGGCAGCGCCAAGAGGACATCTCCCGGTCGATCATGGAGGCTCATTCCGAGCTCGCCCATGCCCGCGCCAGGCAGGAGGCCCTCGAGAGCCAAGGCGGCCATAATCCATATTGGACCGGCGCTCAGGCGGTGATCAACGCCGGCATTGAGGGGGTGCTGGGAACCGTCAGGCAGATGTTCCGGGTCGAGGAGAGTTGGCGCCAGTACTTGGAGGACGCTCTGGGCGAACGGCTCTACGCCGTGGTCTGCGAGGATTCGACGGCGGCGCGGACCGCGATCGAGCTTCTCGATGCATCGGGGAAGGGCCGGGCCCGTTTCCTGGTGCTTAGCTCCCTGCCCGCCTATTTGGGCGAGCGCGCTTATCCCGAGCAGGCGCGGCCCATTCTCAGGCATCTCGATTTCGATCCTCGGCACGAACGGGCGCTCCGTTTCCTTCTTCAGGAGGCCTACGAGCTGGATAAGGCGCTCTTCAGCGATCATTGGGTCTATGGAGGCGCGGTTCCCGGCTCGTCCGAGCGGTTGAGCCTTGCCGACATCGACGAGGTCCGCCAGACGGTCGTCTCTCTTCAAGAGCGGGTCCGGGGTCTTGAGCAGGATCGGGCCTTATGCGCGGAGGAGATCGGCCAGGCCGAGCTGCGGCGTTCGGAGCGAGCCGAGGCCTTGGCCCGCGCCATGGCCGAGGAGAAGGCCGGAGTGGCTCAGCTCGAGGAGAAGCGCTCCAGTCTGGAAGTCGTTTCGCGCAATATAGAGCTGTCGAACAACGAGTCGGCGGAGCTTCTATCCGAGATGGCCCTTATCATGGAGCGCCATCGCGAACTGAGGCAGGGCATAAAGGCCTTGGAGGATTCGGAGAAGGCGGCTCGGCTCAAGGAGAGCGACGCGCAGGAGGCCCTGGCGGTGCTCCGCGAGGAATTGGCGCGCTCCAGGGCCCAGGAGTCTCTTTCCGAGTCGCATCGCCGCAATTTGCAGGAGCGCCTGGTCCTGTTCACCGGCCAATACGAGAGATTAGAGCAGGAGAAGACCGCTCTTCAATCCTCCGCCGAGCGCCGGCGGCAGGAGATAGAGGAGCTGGCGCGGAGAAAGGAGGAAGAGCTGCGCCAAGCCGTTGCGGCCAGGGAGGCCCTGGGCGGGCTCCATGGCGAGCTGGCCTCTCTCGAGAATGAAAGCAAGGCTCTTTTCGATAGGCTCCAGGAGCTCGAGTCCCAGATCTCGGCCCGGGAGCAGAACCTCAGGGCTCTTCAGCAGGCCGCTCAAGAGGCCCAAGAGAAGCTTCACGGTTACGAGATACAGGCCAGCGCGCTGCGAAGCACCCAGGACTCGCTCAAGCGCCGGCTTTGGGACGACTGGCAACTGGCTTACGATGAGGCTAAGAATAAGTTCCAGGGCCAGGAAGTCGATCCCGGCCGGATAGAGCATCTGCGCAAAAGGCTGTCTTCGATGGGCAATATCAATCTCGCCGCGCCGGAAGAGTACGAGGCCTTGGCGCAACGCCAGGGTTTCTTGACCTCGCAGATCGCCGATCTTAACGCGGCCAAGGAAGATCTTCGCAACGCCATTCAAAAGATCAACGGGGCCACGCGAGAGAACTTCCGCCAGACCTTCACCGAAGTGCGCGAGCATTTCCGCAGGCTTTACGGGGTGCTCTTCGAGGGAGGGGAAGCGGACCTGATACTGACCGACCCGGAAAATCTCTTGGAAACCGGGGTCGAGATAGTCGCCCAGCCTCCCGGCAAGCGGCTTCAGCAGCTTTCGTTGCTTTCAGGGGGCGAGAAGGCCTTGACCGCGGCGGCGCTTCTCTTCGCCTTCTTCATGGTCAAGCCTTCGCCGTTTTGCATGCTCGACGAGGCTGACGCCGCCTTGGATGACGCCAACGTCCAGCGCTTCGTTTCCTTGTTGAGGGAATTCCAGAACCGGACCCAATTCTTGATCGTCAGCCACAATAAGCGCACGATGGAGGCGGCCGACGTGATTTACGGCGTCACCATGGAGGAGATGGGGATCAGCCAGCTCGTCTCGGTGGATTTCCGGAAGAAGTCCTCGCCGGCCCCGAGCTCCGCCCAGCCATTGTTTTCGCCGCCACCTCTCGCCGAGCCGGCATCCTGATTGCGTTACGGGGTATTTTCGGACGTCCATGGAAACCTTGAGGCCCTCAAGGCCGTGCTCGGCCATTTCGAGAGCGAAGGGGTCGACGCCCATCTTTGCTGCGGCGACCTGGTCGGCTATGGGCCTGATCCCGAGGCCTGCCTAGGGCTCATCCGTTCCCTCAAGGGCTTGTCCGTGGTGGGCGGCAACCATGATCTGGCTGTGGCGGGTCGCATGGATCTGGAGTGGTTCAATCCCTATGCGAGAACCGCGGCGATATGGACTCGGGCGCATCTATCGCGGCAGGCCCTCGATTTCTTGGAGGGACTTCCGCTCCGAGTCGAGACCTCGGATTGGACCATGGTCCACGGCAGTCCCAGGAAGCCTCCCGAGGAATATCTGCTCAGTCCCGCTCAATTCCAAGATTGTCGTTCCTATGTCAAGGCTTGGCCCCTGTTCATGGGTCACAGCCACATGCCGTTGGCCTTCCGGAGCTCGGCCGCGGGCACGGATGTCGTGTTCTTAGGGGATCGAGAGGAATCGGCCGCCATGGAGGGCGGAGTTCCGGCCCCAGCCGCCTTCAATCCAGGCTCCGTGGGTCAGCCCAGGGATCACGACCCGAGGGCCTCCTGCGGTGTTTATGACACTAAGACCAGGGTTTTTCGCATCGCCCGGCTCTCCTATGATTACCGTCTGGTCCAAGGAAAGATCCGAGAGGCGGGCTTGCCGGAATATCTGGCCCTGCGATTGGAATACGGTCAATAGGGGCCCTCTTATACTAGGCCTTTTGTCCGAAAAGGCTTAGGCCCTAGGGCCCTATCCCCTCGGCGAGGCCGGTGTTATGATTGCCGTATAGGATCAACGATGATTTCTTTCAAGAGAGCTATATTCAGGAAGCACGGCTACAAGGCTCGTCTGGCTCGTTTGCAGGTCAATCTAGACCAGGATCTCCGGCCCAGCCCGCTCGGCAATCAGAGGCTTAAGACGGCGCTGACCTTCCAGAGCCATAGCCAGACCTATCTCTGGACCACAGATCGTGGCCGTTCACGCCTGGTCATAAAGCATTGATGGCGAGGAATGGCGCGAAAAACCGCCCTCTTCCTTAGCGCGACCGCGGCGCTCCACTTCTCCCTTTCTCTCCCCGCCCTTTCCCAAGACGCTCCCAGTATGTCGGATGATTTCGAGAAGATCACGGAGTGGCTCAGCCATGAGATCGTCGAGGGCTTGGCCTTCAACGCCGGCTCGACCTTCGATCCGCCTCGAGAGGTGAAGGGCTTGCGCTTGCAGCCGGACCTCAGCTTGGGCGTGGGGATGATCCCGCTCGACAAGTCGAAATTCCCGGAGATGGCGACTCACGCCTTGCGCGAGATAGAGCCCGCCGGCATCTTCTCATCGAAGGTGCTCATACCCAATCTAGCCATGCACCTGAGGCTGGGCCTTCCGGCGCGCTTCGACCTGGCCATCAGGGGCGCCAATATGACGACGCCGCCCCGCTACCGGATCTCTCCCAAGGCGACGGGAAAGGGCCAGAGCAATTCGATCGGTTTTTCGCTGCGCAAGCACATGATCGGAGGCGAGAGGCCGCTCTTGACCGTGGGGGCCAATTACAATCACGTTTTCGGGCGATTCGATTTCAACAGCCGCTTCGATCTGGATGAGATCGAGGGCTTTTCGGCCAGCTCGGATATCGACGGGCTTATCGCATGGGACGTGCGCAGCTATGGGCTCAACGCGGTCTTGAGCCAGACCTTCGGGGCCTGGACGCCCTTCGCCGGGCTGGGCTACAACCATGCCCGCGGCTCGGTGCGTTCCCGTATCGAGGCCCTCTCCGAGACGCCGCTTTTCCTGCCCGTGGTGGGCGAGTCGAGTCAAAGACCCGAGACGAACTCGGCTCGGGTGATACTCGGGGCGCAGCTTAACTATTCATGGGTGAATTTTTTCACCAATGGAGAGGTCAAGGCGATCGGCGTCGGCAAGGGCAAGACCTTCATCGTGCATGCGGGACTCTCTTTGCCCTTTGAGATAGGCCGTCACGGCTTCTATTCGGCCTCCGGCCGGCGCGTCGACAAGTCCCAGCCGCTGACGGCCCGCACGCCGAGGCGCGGGAATCGAAGGGAGGCTGAGTCGGATCTTTTCTTTATTCAGTAGCGGGTTAGACCTAATAGCCGAACACAAGGCCAGGCGATGGGAAAGACAGCATGAAAAAGGCGGCAGCCGCGGGACTTTCGCTGCTCTTGGTCGTTTTTTCCTGGGGCCCGGCCACTCTCGGCGTGATGGCGTCGGCCGGCAAGGCCTCGGGCCGAAGAATCGCGCCGCTATCGTCTCGGTTCTCGCAACGGTTCTTAGGTTCCGCTTCGGTTGACCGGCTCGCGCGCCCTCCCCGGTCTCCCGGGACCCGGCGTCCCGGCCTAGAGCTTTCCGACCCGAGCCTGCCCCGATCCGCCAATCCTTCCGCGCAGCGCCGCTTGGCCGAGTCTTTGGCGGCCTTGGAGCGGGAAACCCCCCTGGACGCGCTGCCAGCCGACGCCTCGGACTCGGAGCGTTCCCAGGCGGCGGAATCGAGCTTTCTGGCGAAGATGGGAGCTCGAATTTCTCCCGGCGGAGCTCGCGCGGTCTCGGCGAACCCGCCGCCTTCCAGATACCCTTTGGCCTTGTTGCGCCGCGCGGGCCGGACCGTGAAGGCGGGAGTGTGGACCACAGCCATCAGCCTCATGGGTTCGCCCGCTCTCGCGGCCACTCCGGCGGCCACCCCGGGTTGGAGCGATCCCATGGCCTATGTGTTGGCGGGCGCCGCGATCATGGCGGTCGGCTTCGTCTCCGTGTTGTTCCTGTCGGCGGCGATCCGGTATTTCGTTTATCGCCTCATTCTTTTCAAGGGTCGCGGCATCACGGAGGAGCAGTTCCAAGCGGTGCTCAAGAGCGAGATAGGCCGCGACCCGCTCATGTCCTGGGTGGCGGATCTGGTCAGTTCCAGTCGCGAGCTGCGAGGTCCGGTGTTCAGTATGGTCAGGAACGGCCGTATCCATCTGAGACCGGAGCTCGCTTCATCGCCGTATCTGCTTCGTCTTATCCTGGTGCAGAGATTCCTCTATTCGCGCTCGATCAAATCGCGGGCGCCGATGAGCTGGAGACCCCTCGAGCTGTCGCGATGGTTCATCGCCGAGACCAAGGCGCGAGGAGGCGTGGCGCTCGAGATGTTGGGCTTCAGATTCCTGGAACGGGCTTTGCGCCAATCGCAGCTCTCGCTCAAGCTTGACCTTCCCTTCGAGATGCTGGTGCTCAACGCTTCGGAGAAGACCAGGGACCCGGGTATCTACGAGCGGCTTTCGGGCGGGCAGGCCCAGGTTTCCTATGCCAGCGCGGCCGATCCCGCTTCGGAGCTTGATAAGCCGCAGAACGCCGCGCGCTATCAGGCCGTGGTCATTGATCAGTCTTGGACGCTGCTGTCCGTTCAGGAGGGGTCAAAGTCGCAGCTGCGTCGCATCGAGCGTTCCCTGGACCAGCTGGACAATCTCCATTGGACCGCCGAGGGCCGCCGGGCCCAGGGCCAAGGCAAGGCGCTATCTTCTCCTCGCTATCAGGAGCTGGCCGATGAGGCCAGTGGAAGCGTGTTCCAGGAGGGGCTGAAGGATCTGGTCGCCATAAGGCTGATCGCAGCCCTGTACCGCAGCCTCACCGATGAGGGTTTCGCCTTCCTTCCTTTCGGCTCGGACGATCCCGGCGTTGAAATTTGGGAAAAGCTGTTCCGGTATTGGAGGACTCAGGACGGCGGTCAATTCAGCGTGGTGCGCGTCGATTACGAGAACGGCGGCCACGTGCTCATGGTTCGCAAGGCCGAGGCCAAGGAAGGCCTGTTGATCGTCCTCAAAGACGCTCCCGTAGCCGCTTCCATTCCTCTTATACGGACCGACGAGGAGCTGAGACAGGCTCGCCTGGCCTTGGCCGAGGCCGGCCAGGCGGCGCTGCTGGGACAGCTCGACAGAGTCGGCGCCCGGATCGAGCACGTCTGGGGAGTGGACGGGCATGCGCCCCAATCCTCCGATGATCCCGAAAGCGAGCCTCTAATCGGCCTGTACGTGACCGTCCCGCGAAGCCGGGCGGGCGAGCTGCGCGACGTGGCCCTGAGGTCGTCGGCCGCGCAGGGCCACTGGTCGAGCGGCCGGGCTCCCCCGGGAGTCGACATAGTCGCCATCCACAACCTGGGGCCGGTCCTCGAGCAGGGCATCTCGGGTCAAGGGAGCAAGATCGTCGCCGTGGGCACGGGCAAGGGCCATTCCGTGGAGAGCATCGACATCACCCGGCGGGGCCACGAGGACTGGGACGGCCATGAGACGTGGACCCTCAGCCTCTTGAAGCGTCTGGCCAAAGGGGCCGTGGGCGCCGTGGTGAAGGTGTTTCCCTCGAGCGGCCGGGGCGCTTTCAGCGGACCTATCATGGCGGCCGGCACGATCGGTTGGCAGCGCGGGGACACGATTTATCTGGCGCTCGGAAGCTCGGACCAGGTCCTTTCGGATTTCTTCTCGCGCCTGACGCTCAAGAGAAATCCCAACGGGCAATTCGTAACCGTGCTGGCCAGCGCCGGCAACGCCGGCTTCCAGGCCCCGCCCGCCTCGCCGGCCCGTGGCCGCAGGGTTTTCGCGGTGGGCGCTTATAGCCAGGGGTCGATCCCCCATTTCGCGGTGCCGGGACCCAGCCTGGATCCGAACTATTTCTTCCCGCGCCGCTATTGGTTCCCTCACGTCGTGGCCGAGAGCGGAAGCAGCGAGAGGAACGGTTCTTCGCCGGGACCCAACTCTCACGCGATCTACTCCGGCCGCTCTCCCTTCGCGCCCAAGACGCTCGACGATTCTAGCGATGGCAGCCAAACGGGCAAGGTGGGCAGCTCGGGCAGTGTGGCCATCGCCGCCGCGATCGAGGCGTTGGTGAAGGAGGCGCTGGACCGCAAGAAGGCCATACACGGTTTCGTGGCGGATAATCTCCCCGTAGTGAGGAACGCGCTTCTGATGCTCACGGCCCGGGATCAGGCCTTGCCGGTATGGCATCAAGGAGCGGGCCTGCTCGACGGGGGCGCCGCGGTCCAGTGGGTCTTGTCCCAGGATTGGAGCGCTCATCCTGGGTGGATCGAGGATCTTAGGGAAATACAGTCGCTGGAAGACCGGGTCTATCGTCCCGCCCGCCATTCTTCGCCTAGGCCCGTGGTGCGATTCAGCCATGTCTCCGAAACGGCGCTGACCCAGGCCGTGGCCCCGGAGGCGCGCGACAAGGCCTTGGCGGCCCTGCGCCGGGAGAGACTGGATGTTCTGCCCCGGCTTCTCGATTTAATGGACCACAAGGTCTGGCTGGTGCGCAGACAGGCGGCGCTCGCGCTCTGGAACGTGATGGCGATTCGCCAGACCTTGCCCGAAGAGCAAGAGCGGGCCTTATCCGCCGAGGAGAGCAATGGATTGACCCGGGCAGCGCAGGCCTTGCTGAGGCGGGCTCTCGACGATCCGGAGCCGCGAGTCAGCGAGATATGCTTCTTGGCTCTCGCGGAGTTCCCGGCGGGCCCCGAGGATGCATTGATCGGGCTGGCCGCATCGAGCTCGCGCTTGCGCATCGGGCTCTATGCCGCCTATGCCGCGGTCCGCCGCGGCAACGCTTCCGCGATCGCCCGTCTCAAGCAGCACGCGACTTACGGCGAGGCTTCCGCCCGCTTCACCGCGGTGTGGCTCGCGGGAGAGCTGGGAGGATTGGCGGATACAGAGATGGCGGAGATATTGGCCGCTCAGGTGTCGGATCGATCCGGAAGCCAGGAGCTCAGGCATCTGGCCTTGGCGAGCCTGGCGAAGATCGCGCGCGCGGCCCCAGGCTCGTTGCGCGAGGGCGAGACCGGGAGAATCCGCGAGATCGCCGATCCAGGCGCGCTCAGCGACAAGGCGATAGCGCTCATTTTGTCCGGCATAGACGCCGACAATCCGGCGTTGGCTTCGGACGCGCTCCAGTTCTTCCAGACCGTTTTGAGCCCTGCCGTGGCCGTCCGCATGCGCCGGGAGCCATTGCGAGGCGCTGTCTCTGATTTCGTCACCGGGCAGCGCCTGGCCGCCACCCGATACGAGGTCTATGCGCGCTTGCTGGAGCTGCTCGCTCCCGCGGCGCAGATACCGATGGCTTCATGGCCCGGTCTGCCGCAGCCGGGAGGACGGGGGGTACCGGGGGTGGACAGAGCCCTGGGCTACCTGGACATCCTTGTCGAGCCGCCGCAATCACCGGCGCGCTGGCCCCGCTATTGGAGGAGCTATCCGGAACTCTCCGATTGCGGCGACGAGCAGGCCCTGAAGGCGCTCGGTTTGGATAGCGGATGGCTGGATCGCTTCGCGGCTCGCCTCAACGCGGTATTGCCTCTATCGGGGGCGATTTGGCTGAGGGTACCGGAGCACAAGGCGCATGCGCTCGGCAGTCAACTGGAAAGCCGCGGTTATCGTTTGAAGCCGGCCCTCGCCCAATATCCCGCGTTGGGCCTTTCTCGCGCTTCCTCCGAGAAGGACGCGATCATACTGTCCCAGGAGGCCCTTCCAAGCCTGCCGTCCGGGCCGTCCCCAATCTTGGTCAAGATATCGGCGCGAGCCCCGGTCTCGGAGGCGGTGAGCATGGCTACGATGGAGGCGCTCTACGCCAAACAGGCCGCCCATCCCGGGCGGCCCCTGATCATACACTCCGATCTGTTTTCCCACCCGTCCGAGGCCAAGGAACAGCTCTCCAACGAGCTTCAGGATCAGCTGATGCTCAATGGGGTCCTGGTGATCGCTCCCGCGGGGGACGCAGGTCCCTCCGAAGAGAGTCTCGGCAACGGGTCGCGTTTGGCCCTTCTCGTAGGGGCCTCTGGACCGGTCTCCGGCTTGCAGGGCTATTCGTCCCGGGACCGGGACGGACGCGTGGCGTGGAGCGAGCCGGTGTCCGACTCGGATATAGACCTAGCCCGACATGCGAGGCGCGTGTTTTCGCGGCCCTCTTCCGCGGTCGATGCCTCGGCCTTGGCCTTGCTCGAGTCTCTATCGGCCTCCACTCCTCTGCTGGCCGAGGTGACCGGCGAGCTTCTGCCCGGAGTCTTGGCCTCTTTGAGTCCGCAGGCTCGCGAGGAGCTGCGCCAGCCGCTATGGGACTTGGCCCGCCGCCTTATGCCGGGTCCGCCATTTGTGGTTCGCGTGGCCCAGCAGATGGCAGATTGGGTCGGAGCTTTGATGATCGAGGCCGCTCCCGAGCGCAACCTTTCCCCTCCCCGCCGGTTCGGCACAGGCGCCGCCGCGGCGGCCAGCGCCGTCAAGCTGGGCGAGCTGGCCCAGAGGCTGGCCGACGCCTTCAAGGCTAGAGGTCGTCCCCTGCCCCCGGAATGGCATCTATATCTCCTCTGGCTGGCGCATCGCGCCCTGAGCTCGCCTTCCGACCCATCCGGACCCGGTTTGTTCGATAACCTTGAGCGGGCTATGGCCATGTTGGAGGCCGACCTAGCCAAGCCCGAGCGCATCGAGCGCTTGTCCTCCCGGATGATGGCGGATCTCAAGTCGAAGCAGACTCATAGGCCTGGCACCCAGCGCCGGCGGCCATGGTCTTGGCGGCCCTGGAGAAGGCAGCCCAGCCCTTCGGTCGCGGTTTCCGAGGCCCTGCCCCAGAGCCGGCGCTCGGTAGAGGAGGGGGGGCGGGGCGACCCGGCGTCGAGGCCCACGGTCTCCGAGCTCAAACAGGTCCTGGGCGACGGGGCTATCGTGCTCGACGAGGGTCTCACGGGACGAAGCAGCGCGTTCTCCTTTCTCGAGCGCTACGTGGCTCGAGGAGTCGGGCTTGAGGGATTCTATTACAGCAAGCGGGAGCTCGAACGAGAGTTGGGCGAAGAGGCCTTGCTCGGCCAATGGGATCACTTTTTCCGCTATCTCGACAATCTGCTGGCGCCCTTCCCCTGGGCCGGGAATCTTAGGCGCCAATTGAGCCAGATACAGAAGGGTTCCGAACCTTTGCCGCGACGCAATCAGAGGCTCAATGCCTTGCTCGAGGAGACGCTCGATGAGCTCAGGGAGGAGGCGCTGCGCGCGGACGAGTCGAGTTGGGATCAATTCCATGGCTATATGATGTTCGCGCGCGCCTATGGCCGCGGTCCGAGATTCTTCGACAGCGTCGATGACGAGGAGCTCGACCGTATCGCCCGCGCCACGGGCGCCAACGCCCTTTACGCCATCGATGTGTTCAAGATCAGCCCCGTCAACCTCTGGGGAACGGGCGGGGGTTCGCCTTTCGCCCTTCACAGCTACACCGTCAAGGATGAGCATGGCGGCAACGAGGCCGCTCGGCGCTTCGTCGAACGGGCCCATCGCAAGGGGTTCAAGGTCGCTTTCGACGAGATACCCAACCACGCCGGGCTCGGCAGCGAGGAGGTGGAGCTCTCGCCTCAAAATTTCATCCATATCCCTGCGCCCGAGCAGCCCAAGCTCGGAGAGGATCCCGAACAGTACAAGAGGCGGATTCTTGCGCAGGTGCCGCATGCCACGGCCGAGCGCTACTCTCCCGCCTATCATCTGCTCAGCACCACTCATTATCCGGGCCACGAGGGCAAGCCGTTTTGGATATTGGTCCACCATCCGCTGAGTGTTTATCCGAACTACGTCGAGATGTGGATCGACATGGCTCAAAGGGATTTCTCCAGGGCGGCTACCCGTCAGTGGATTATCGACAAGCTCATCGAGAGGCATGATTCTCTTGGCCACGACCTTGATCGTTTCGACATGGCCTCATATCTGATCAACGCGCGCTATTATTCGCATTGGGTGGCCCAATTGGAGGCGGAAATCCGCGTCAGCCGGGGCAAGGTGAGAGAGGAGATCGAGAAATTCCTCAATGGTTTCAAGGAGCGCTGGAAGCAAACGGGCAAGGTCGAGATACTCAAGGAAGTCATCGCCGGCGTGCGCCAGCGAAGGCCGAGGCTCGGAGTGTTTCCCGAGGGTTATGGGCGCTTCCATGAGCTGTCCGGCATCGGAGCCAACTCCATCTACAACAAGGTGGGATTATACGATGCCATGGTCCGGGCGGCCGAGAAAGGCCTGGTGGACAAGCTGGAGGAGGCGATCGACGACCTGGCTTATCGGACCTGGCAACTAGGCGGAGCCAGTTGGACCAATTTCGCCGGGACCTTCGATGGCGGGGAGGGCAACCCCTATGACAAGTTCGGCGATGCGGCTCGGCCCATGATCGCCACCGCTCTCTTGCAGTCGCATACGCTGATCAACAACGGGCTTGAGCTGGGCACGCGTCAAGCCGACCGGCTGATCGGCGATCTTCGGGCCTCCGGCGACCTGGCCAAGGATATTCCCTTCGACATCCCGGTTTCCATCAACTGGCCGAAAATAGATCCCGAGAACGCGGATTTCTTTCGCAGGGTGATCGCCGTCCGCAGGGCTCGTCATGATTTTTTCTCCCGCCAAGCCGTCATCACCCGGCTCCAGGCCGACGCCAAGGAGCGCAAGCCCATCGTGGCTTGGACCCGAGCCTATCGCGACCCCCAATCCGGTTCGCAAAAGACGCTTCTTTTCGCCGTCAATTACGGGCGTCACGAAAGCTGGCAGCGCTTCCGCTTTCCCAAGCCGGTGCTGGCTTCGTTCGGAGCTTTTTCGCTCAGGGCCGACCGCCATTATGTCTTGAAAGAGCTTTTCGAGCAGGGCGGGCAAGCGCGGGATCACGGCCTGCGCACCGGCGCGGAGCTGTCTGAGCAGGGCATCGTCCTGGGGGTGAAAGCCTTCGACCTGCAGGTGTTCGAGCTCGAGGAAGTCGCCCCGAATCGCTGATCCAGCTGTGGGTCCGAGGGCCTAGAAGGGGCTAGGCCTAAGGTTCTGGCCGCCGAGGGACTTAAAGTCCTTCCCGGCTCATCGGCGAAAGCCTATACTGGTGATGGCGATGAGTTCCCGCGTCCTAGCTTCACTTCAGATCGTCATACTGCTCTTCGTCCAGCTTTTTGCCCAGCCCGCCCAGGCTGGCCTTCGTTGGAAACTCGGCAGGGAAAAACACGCCAGGCCCGCCAGGCTTACCGGCCCTTTCCGAATATTCCGATCCCAGCCGCCCCGGGTCGACCCTCTTGGGGTTTCGGGGTCCAAGGAAGGCTCATCCGCAGCCTTGCCCCAGATCGATGGATCCTCCTCCCAAGAACGGGCGATGGCCGACCCCGCGGCCTCTTACCGGCCAGAGCGGTCTTCGGTCCAGGAGCTCGCTCGAGTCGAGGACAAAGACGCTCCGGCGGCTAGGGCCCTGGTTTTTCTGGCCCTCCAGGGGAGAGCGGTCCAGGAATCGACCTGGGATGGCCTTATTCGACGGATAAGCCAGGAGCCTGAGCTGGCTCGTGAGCTCAGCGGCAAGGCTCGGGTCAGATTGGTGTTGGCCGGCAATAATCCCCGCGCCGGGGCTCTATCCGAGGCCGACAAGCCGGAGCTGGCGCAGGCGTTGGCTGCTTCGGGCATCGCGATTCCAATCGAGGTCGAGAAGGTTCCCATCGACTGGTCGAAGCCCGAGAGAGGAGGGAGGGACTCGGGACAAGCGGCCCTTTCCGCCAAGGCTTCGCGCGCGCGCTTTACCATCGCTTCCCTGATCGCCGAGCCGGCGTTTTTGGCCAGGACTTTCTGGGTCTCCGTCACCCGTCCGACTTTATCGGAAATATTAGGCGGGATCGCGACCAAGGCCGTTCCCTTCGTCATTTCAGTGGGGGTATGGACCCATGATATCGGGACGGGAAAGCCGTTGGCTCTGGCGGCGGCGATCGGCCTTTCTTTCGCCCTGGATACTTTTCATGGTATTTGGATCAACACCTGGAATAATTTTCAGCATAATGTCTACAAACTGAGAGGCTCCGATTATCAATTCCTATTCAACTGGGGTTATGGCCAATTGTGGAACGTCACGTTCCGGAGCATCATTTGGTCGTCCAAGCCTGGGATCATCGCGCCTTGGGCTTTCGCTTATTGGGGGGACGTGATAAAGTCGAGCGTCCCAGGAACGGTGTTCGGAACATTGGGTTATCGAGGTTTGAACAACCTTTACGGGCATGGTCGGATCAAGCGCTGGCAAAGATCGGCCCTCCAGCAGCTCAGGGATATTTTCTTTCTCGTATCATCGACCTTTTTCATGGCCGGTTCCATGGGCCGTTTTTGGGCGGTATTCTGGGCGCAGCAGTCGATCGACTTTGCCATCTACGTATTGAGCGTGATCCTCAAGAAAAGGGATATCCTTTATGTGGTGGATCCCGAGATCGCCCGGACGCCGGAATTCAAGGCTCTCTATCCTTTCGACCAACACCTCGAGCCGGCTTGGCGCCAGGCCTTGGAGGAAGTGCTGAAGAATCCCATGATATGGCCGCTGGTTCGGGCCTATCAGTGGTTACGGGGCGGATCGCCGGGTTCCAACCCGCATGTCTGAAGTCATACTCTCCGGCGTCAAGAAATCCTTCGGCGATCGCTCGGTGATCAAGGGAGTGGATCTCGAGATCCGCTCGGGCGAGCTTCTCGTCATGGTGGGGCCTTCCGGCTGCGGCAAGACCACCCTGCTGCGGCTGATCGCGGGACTCGAGGCCATGGAGGAGGGGGATATCTACATTGGCGGCCGCAAGGTCAACGAGCTGGTCCCCCGGGATCGCGATATCTCCATGGTGTTCCAATCCTACGCGCTCTATCCTCACATGTCGGTGCGGGAAAACATGGCTTTCGGCTTGACGCTGCGCCGGCTCCCCGCCGGGGAGATCGACGAGCGGGTGGCCGAAGCCGCGGAGCTCTTGGGCATCGCGGGCTTGCTCGAGCGCAGGCCGGCCGCGCTTTCGGGAGGGCAGCGCCAGCGGGTGGCCATGGGCCGGGCCATCGTGCGCCGTCCCAAGCTCTTTCTCTTCGATGAGCCGCTCTCGAACCTGGACGCGGGCCTGCGGGTGCAGATGCGCGGCGAAATAGCCCGATTGCATCGGCGGCTCGGGGCCACGATGATCTATGTTACCCATGACCAGGTCGAGGCCATGACCCTGGCCAGCCGCCTGGCCGTCTTCGACTCCGGAAGGCTGCTGCAGTCCGGCCCGCCGCTGGAGCTCTATCATCGCCCGGCCAACCGCTTCGTGGCGCAATTCCTCGGCTCGCCCGCGATGAACATGCTCGAGGCCCGTTTGGAGAGCGGGCGGTTGAGCGGGCGGGGCTTTTCCTTGACCGCCCCGGCGGATCTGTCCGCGGCGTCGGGTCCGGTGCTCGTGGGTCTTCGGCCCCAGGACCTGCATTTGGCCGATCAAGGGCCGATACGGGGCTGCATCGAGGCGATCGAGAGGCTGGGATCCGACGGGTACGCCTTCCTCTCCACGGAGGCCGGTCCCGTGGCCGCCCGCTTCGATCCCGATTCTCCGGTCTCAGTGGGCGCCCAGGCCCAGGTCGCGCCATGGGGCGACAGCCTCTACGTTTTCAGCCCGGATGGCCAGAGAGCCTTGCGCCATCCGGGGCGCGACGCCGTCCGTCAGACCGCCGCCCAGCCGTGATATTCTCGTCGCTGTTGTTCTTGATCCTGGCGGCTGAGGCTCAACCGCTTAAGCTCTGGCATGCCTATCGCGGCGGCGAGGAGAAGGCCCTGGAAAGGGTGTTGGCGGCCTACTCCCGGCAAACGGGCCGCCCGGTCGAGCTTCTGGCGGTTCCGTACGACGTTTTCTCCTCCAAGCTCACCGCCGCCATTCCGCATGGCCATGGCCCTGACGTTTTCATCTATTCGCATGAGAATGTCGGCATGTTCCAGAGATTGGGTCTGGTCGCCCCCTTGGATGGATCGATCCGGCTGGAGGACTATTTCCCCAACGCGGTGGATGCCCTTCGCATCGAGGGGAGGACCTACGGCTATCCCTTGTCCTTCAAATGCCTGGCTCTCTACCTTAATAACGCCTTGGCGTCCAAGCCGCCCGAGAACACGCAGCAATGGCTGGCACAGCTTCGCGCCTTGAGCCGGCCCGCCGATAACCGTTTCGGCTTGGCGTATGAGTCCGGAAACTTCTATTTTCATGCCCCTTTTCTCTTCGGCTACGGCGGAGAGCTGTTCGATCGCGCGGGACGGGCCCGCTTCGACGGCGAGAGCCTGCCCCGCTCCTTCGCCTTCGTCAAGAGGCTCCAAGACGAGGGCCTGATACCCCAGGAAACCTCCGGAGCCCTGATCAAATCGCTGTTCAACGAGGGGCGCGCGGCCATGGTGATCAGCGGTCCCTGGTTCGCGGGGGAGATATCCCCTGGAATCCGCTATTCCATCGCTCCGCTTCCCCGCAACAGCGAGACGGGTCTTCCGCTGAGCCCTTTCCTGGGAGTCGAGGCGGCCCTGGTTTCATCGCGCTCGGGGGACCAGAGCGGGGCGCGGGGATTGGCTCGCTTCCTGTCTCTGGGGGAGGCCTCGGCGATACGAGCCACGCTCGGCCGCCAGGTTCCGGCCGATGTGGCGGCTTATCGCAGGCCCGAGCTGCGTTCGGATCCCTTCATCTCCGCTTTCGGCCGCGCCGCGGTCCATGCCGCGCCTATGCCCAATACTCCGGAACTGGCCCGGGTTTGGGAGCCGATGAAATTGGCTCTGCGCGGCGTATTGCAAGGCCAGTCTTCCCCGGAGCAAGGAGCGGCCCTGGCGAGCCGGCGCTATCGCGCGCTCTACCGCGAGCGTCCCCCGGAAGCCTCCCCTCGGCCCTATCTCCTCCTCTTGTTCTTGCTCGGCGTGGCGATCTCCTTTTGGGCCTGGCGGAGGGCGCGATCGGGCCAGCCCTCGCGTTATCGCCGCCTTGGGAGGGCGATGGCTTATATGGCGCCCGCCGCGGCCGGGGTCTTCGTCTTGATCGTGTTCCCGCTGCTCATCGGCATGGGGCTGGCCTTTTTCCACCATGAGGCGGGGCGTTTCTCTTTCGTGGGCTTGGCTAATTTCGTCGACATACTCCGTTCCAGGGGTTATTATGTCAGCGAACCCCTGTCGTTCTACTTCACGCTGGCGGTCACTGTGCTTTGGACCGTGGTCAATGTCGCGCTGCATGTCGGCATCGGCCTGGCCTTGGCCCTGGCCTTGCGCAGCCCGTTGCTGCGGCTGCGCGGGGTATTCCGCGTGTTGCTCATCGTTCCCTGGGCCGTTCCCAATTACATCACGGCCCTCATTTGGAAGGGGATGTTCCACCGCCAGTTCGGCGCCATCAACGCCTTGCTGGAGTCGCTCGGAGTCGAGCCCATCAGCTGGTTCGCGCGTTTTTCCACCGCTTTCGCGGCCAATGTGGCGACCAATACCTGGCTCGGGTTCCCTTTCATGATGGTGGTTTGCTTGGGAGCCCTGCAGTCCATCCCCTCGGAGCTTTACGAGGCGGCGGAGGTCGACGGCGCCTCGCGTTGGCATCGGTTCCGCCATATCACGCTGCCGCTCTTGCGCCCGGCGCTGGGTCCGGCCGTGGTTTTGGGCACGATCTGGACTTTCAACATGTTCAACATCGTCTACCTGGTCTCCGGCGGCGAGCCTGGCGGCGGCACGGATATCCTGGTTTCCGAGGCCTATCGCTGGGCCTTCCAACGCAATGAGCAATACGGCTTCGCGGCCGCTTACTCGGTGCTGATATTCCTGTTCTTGGTCGCCTACACCGCGTTCCTGAGGAGGATCGCGGGCCGGGCCGAGGCGGCATGAAAAGTCTTCCCTGGAGAGTGCTGCTGCTCCATGCCGGGCTGGTCATAGCCTGCCTGATCGCGCTCTATCCGGTGTTGTGGGTGCTGCGTCTGGCCTTTTCCGAGGACGGGACGCTGTCTCTTACGTTGAGCCTGATCCCGGATAAGCCGAGCTGGAGGCATTTCTCCGCCATATTGGGAGAGGTGGACGCTCAAGGCCGGTGGATATTCGGCCGGCAATTGCTGGCGAGCTGCCTCGTCTCCACCGCGACCACGATGGTGGGCCTGGCATTGTCCGTCACTTCCGCCTACGCCCTGTCCCGTTTCTCCTTTCCGGGGCGGCAGGGTTTCATGGGCCTGTTGCTGATCACCCAGATGCTTCCCGGGACGCTGATGTTGATTCCGCTCTATTCGATACTGGAGAAGCTTGGGCTTCTCGACAGCCTTTCGGGGCTGGCTCTCGTCTACGCCACGACCAGCCTTCCCTTCTGCGTCTGGATGCTGAAGGGCTATTTCGACACCATCCCCAAGGATCTCGAGGAAGCCGCCGCTATCGACGGAGCCAATGACTGGCAGATCTTTTGGCGCGTGATTCTTCCCCTGGCGCGCCCGGCCTTGGCCGTGACCGCCCTATTTTCCTTCCTGACGGCTTGGAACGAATTCATCCTCGCCGCCACTCTTCTCAACGACGCCTCGCGCTTCACCCTTCCCGTGGCCTTGCAGCGCCACGTCGGCGAGTACACCACGGAATGGGGGCTTTTCGCGGCAGGCGCGATCGTCGTCTCGATCCCCGTCATGGCCCTGTTCTTTTATTTGCAGAAGCACCTGGTGGGGGGACTGACCGCCGGAAGCATCAAGGGCTAGGGTCCGGTTCCCCTTGTGTATGATCTCCGATTGTGTTAATTTATTTTTTGTATCGAGGTATCGCCTTGCGCATAGTCATTGTTGACGATAGCCCCATCACGCGGACCATGATCCTGGAGATGCTCCAGGATATCGGCCATCAAGTCGTCGCCGAGGTGGAGGATCTCGCACAGGCCCTCGAAGCGCATCGCAGCCATAAACCGGATCTCATCACGCTGGACCTGTCCCTGGCCCGCGAGCGAGAAGACGGCTTGGCGGTATTGAAGGCGATACGCCAGATCGACAAGCGCGTCAAGGTGCTGGTCGTGACGGGGAACTCCTCGAAGAAGGTGTACGACCAGCTCATGGCCGCCGGGGCCACGGGCTATCTCTCCAAGCCCTTCAACTCCGCCGAGCTCCAGAACGCGATTGACCAGGCCTTCGCCCTCTAGCGATATCCCCAGCTAGGCCTTTTCAGCAGTAAACAGTAAAAAATAATACTTAATACCACTTAAGCCCTATGGGCCCAATGGGTTCTGGGCCCAATAACTTTCGCAAACTAGGCCCTTGGACCCTCTTGGGCGCTATGGGACATTCGTAGAATCGGCTGGCCATTGAGGACAGCAACATCATGGAGCGTCCAATGAAACGAATGTCATCGCGAATCATCGCATCGCTGCTCGCCGTCGCCTTGTTCGTTTCCCATTTACCGCAGGAGGCGGCCGCATCCGTTGCGCGAGCCGCTGGGTCCGGGCGTGTCGTGCGTGCCGCTGTTCCCGCCCGCGGCGCGCGATCGGCGGGCCGGCCGCTCGAGTCGCCCCGCTCGGTGATCGCGCAGAGCGAGACGCCGGGCTCGGCGGCGGGTTCGCCTTCGGCTCACGGTTCTCCCGCCCCGGCGGAGGATCCGCAAGCTCCGCCCACGCCTCAGGTTGTTCCCGTGGAGGCGCCGGCCGCGGCCAGCGAGAGCGGGCTGCCCTTGGACAAGCTCTATCCCAAGGTGGTCTATATCCAAGACGTGTTCATTCAAGGAGCCCAGCCGTCCGAGCAGACGATCGCTTCCATTAATAAGCTGCTCGACACGGGAGTCCATGTCGTGTTGTTGACTTGGCGGCCGCACACCGGGCCGAATTCCGCCAAGGAGGTCATACTCTCCCGCGTCAAGGCGAGCCTCGATAACCCTCTCATCGTGGTCTCCTACAACGGAGGGCGCATCGCCGCGCACACCCGCGAGAATCAGCCGCCGGCCTTGATCGAGGATTCCGGGGCTTTCGCGCCCAATCATCTGGCGACCTTCGCTCAGATCAACGTCCGCATGGCCCGCGCCCTGAAATTGCCGGCCTTGGAGCTCGCCAACGAGTCCTTGCCCGGCCCGGACAACGCCTTCAGCTATCGGGTGGAGCTGCCCGAGGGGTTGGCTGACGTCGAGCTGCTCCGCGAGAGATTTCTCAAGCGCTACAACAAGGCCTTGCAGTCGGAAGGCCTGCCCTTTCGCATGGCGGCGCATCCCGACAACCCGCGCGCCATCATCATGCATTCCATGCCCTTGAGATTCCAGCTCGATCGCATCCGCGAGGCTCTTCGGACCCGTTTCTATCCGGACCAGCCGGAGCTTCCGATCAAGCCTTCCGAGGTCCTGGTCCTGGCGGATTCCAAGCGCTCCCCGCGATTGAGCCATGCCTTCCCCAAGCTCGCCGAGTTCCATGTGGTGCAGACCCCGGCCGAGCTGGAGGCCACGCTGGGCAGCGTCTTCGGCGCGGAGCTCAGCCCCGTCAACATCCATTTGCGCAAGCTCAAGCAGTTCGTGGAATATTGGCAGCCGTATCGGAGGAGAGTGCCCAGCCCGGGCGCGGGGCCGCGGGCCGGCTCGGGCATGGTCGAGGGCGGCGGCGACGCGATGCGCCAATTGCAGGCCTTCAAGGGCACCGTGCTCAACGAGCTGATTCCCTACATCTATAAGGCGATTTGGAAAGGAGAGGACCGCTACGGCCAATTCCCCGAGATCGAGGCGCTGCTCGTGCGCATGTGGAAGAACCCCATGGCTTTCCGGATTTGGATGACGGCGCAGATGGCCCAGGCCATGAAAGCCGAGGCTTGGAAGAAGTTGAGCCCGGGAGTGATGAGGCAGGCCATCGCCTTCGCCTTCAACTGGTGGAATGCCGAGTTCGGCGGCAGGCAATATCCCGAGGCGGCGTGGAATGTGCGCCTCAATCGAGTCAGCTCGCGCGGAGACATGAATAATTCGATCACCCTGACCCTGCCCTCTCGCTTCACGCGCAAGGTCTATCAGATACACACGCGGCTTCCTCTGGTCATGAAGGCGCATACGGCCAAGGGCGTGGAGTTGATCGTCAAGGTGTTACGCACGGGCCAGGACTACGGCACGGACGAGTTCTTCGCCCGGATCTTCGCGGCCGCGGCGGCCAGCACCAGCGGTTTCGGCCATATCGGGCAGGACGGGCAATGGCATTATATGTCCGAGATCGAGCCCAAGCTCGGCGGGGTCCGGGTCCAGGTGGTCTATAACCGTGGAAGCAAGGTGTTCAACTATAGCCCGGAGGAGCTTTTCACGCTGGAAAAGAATCCCATGTCCGCCGAGGGTTGGGCCAGGGCTTCGGCCGTCCAAAGATATCGGGTGCGCACCGGGCCCAAGACCGACGACGTGATGAGCGTCATCGACATCCAAGAAGCCGACGCCGAATTCCAGGAGTATTGGAAAGAGAACGATAAGCCCGCCTCGAAGTCGGATTTCAAGAAAGAAAAGAAATCCAAGGGCAAGAAGGCATCGCGCAAGCCCAAGGCAAAATCCAGCCGTCGGGGCCGCAAATGAGCTTGTTAAGGGTGGCTCTGGCGGCAGCCCTCTTGCTGGGACCCGGCTCCGCCGGGGCCGCGACGCGGCCCGCGCAGGCTCCACGCGGCCCCATCCGTTCCCTCTCTGCTCGGCCGGCGGCTTCGGCCGCTTCCATGGCCCGGCCGCGTCTTTGGACTCCGGCCCAGCCCGCTGCCCCGCGGCCGGTTTCCGCCATGGCCGCGGCCCAAAGCCTTTCGGAAAAGGGCGGACAAGCTCCGCGAGCCTCGTCCGCGGAGCAGCTTTCCGATATAGGACGCGAATTCGACGAGGGGTCCACGGAGCCCGGATCCGCGACGGAGGGCAAGCCGGAAAAGATCATCGAAGACATACGCTTTTCGCGCTCCGCGACCCGCCCGTTGCGCTCGGGCCGCATCTACGGCACGGCCCGGCTCATACGCAATCCCGGCAGCGCCAAATATTGGGGCAAGTACAAGAAGGGGACCTTGATCCGCCTGGCTATGGGCCACCACACCCTCGCCGTGTCCAAGATCACCGACGCCAAGACCAAGCGCGTCGATCAAATGACGCTGAAGGATTTCCAAGGGTTGCTCGAGTCCAAGGACATCGAGAAGGCCATGATCCAGCGCCGGGGCCGGCCCCGGCGAATCAGCCTGTCGCTTTTGAGGCGCCAGTTCCTCGGGGCTCTCTCGGCCTTCCATAGGCATGAGCTTATCCATGGCGGCAGCTTGGTCCGTGTCATCCATTTCCTTCCCTTTCGCCAAGCCTTGACCCTTCCCGAGAACGGGTTCCTGGAGGATCCGGAGATCTGGTACAAGCCTCGCCCGCGCGGCGAGGTTGCGATCCCGGAGGGGCTCAAGCGCCTCCATAAAGTATTGCCCAAGGTTGTTTTGCTCGATCTAAGGCTTTTCAACGGCCCCATGAGCTTGGACTGGATCGAGGACATGGACAAGCTGATGAAGGCGGGCGTGCACATCGTGCTGATCTCCGAGAAGCCGGTGCAAGGTCCCGGATCCATCGAGGAAGTGTTGACGGGAGGGCTGGGCCCCCGGCACAAGGACAGATTCGCCCGCTACAAGCTGGTCAGCCTGGGCGAGAACGGCAATTCCCTGGCTCAATACCAGGGAAGCTTCCCTTCGTTCCTGCCCTCGCCCCGCTTCTCGCCGGAGCACATAGAGCTGATGGAGTATCTCGCTCAGGCGGAGGGCCTCGAACTGCTCGAAAAGGGGGGCGGGAGATTTTCCGTGGCCGTGCTGGCGGGAGAAGACGCGGCCGCGGCCGCCGAGCGTTTGGCGGGCCGTCTGCGATCTCATGGAGGCCCGGTCCAGTACGATCTCAAGGTGGAGCCTCGCGGCAGGGGCAACGCCTTGATCCTGCGCCCGACCGGTCTCATGGGCGCCATCCCCCATCTTCTCGGCGTCATGCGCGATGAGCTTGACGTCTTCGTCCATCCCTCGGACATGATGATCATAAGCGGCGATGCTCAACTCAAGGAGGCGCTGCCCGGGGCGATCTGGACCCAGGATCACGCGCCGGCTTTGGGAGGCGATTCGCTCATCGAGATGTCGCTCGCCGCCTTGCTGGGCCCCTATCGGATCAATAAATCCCGTGACGTGGTCGGCTCGGCCTCCATGCTCAACTCCTTCATGAACAAGAAGGACTGGGGCGAAGGGGTCAGCGTCGATCAATTGATGGGCACCTCGGTGCACGTGGCCTTCAACTGGGCTTTGTGGGTATATCGGGCTGCCGGCGCGCTCCCGCCGGTGGAGGAAGTGATCGAAAAGGCGAAACGTCGATGGGAGCGAGAGCAGGAGCGGAAAGATATATCGATCTCCATGATGCCTGGGGCCGACGCCGGCGGGTATCGGGACGTGATGATAGACCGGCTCAGGAGCATGTACGCTTCCATCGGCCGGCTCCTGGCCGAATTCCCGATCGTGCAGGGCACCGAGCTGCCCAACCTTCATGTCTTCGACTGGTACAGGAGAGGGAACTGGGACCATCGCGATATCGCCCGCATCATCCATGACCTGGTGGTCGCGCAAGAGATCCCGGGAGGCATCAAGCAAAAGATAGTCGATCTGAAGGCCGGTCAGACCCCGACTCGCAAGGGTAATGGTCAGAAGCTTCAGGTCCAGCTATACGACCTGGTCGCGCAAGAGATATCGGAAGCGCCTATTCCGCATAAGTCGGACGGTGAATGGCGTCGGGTCATGGAAAACAGCATCGCCTTGTTGACGCCGGCAGGGATGCAGGAGCCGACCCTGCACGATTGGTCCCGCGCGAAATTCAAGAGATATCTGCGCAACAAGTTCAATGCGGTCAGGTGCGAGTGGTTCCAAGGCAAGGATGAGCTGAAGGCAGCCGCCAAGGGAGCGGCCGTCGCCGGCGCCGCTGCGAATTTCCCGGCCGGAGAGCTGCGCCTGCCGCGCAAGGTGCCGGGCCTGAAGATCAAGGCCAAATACGTCCGCATGATCGTCTCGGGTCGTAAGAAGACCGAGTTTAGGACCATGCCCGCCACCCCGCAGCCCTATATCGCGATCATACAGACGTTCACAGACGAGGAGCCCGGCCGGCCGGCCGAGGTGGTGGCCTTCGCGCGGCTCGAGAAGGTCACGGGCAGCCGCGAGAGCGGTTTTGCCTGGCATTTGACCCACATTACCCCGGTCAAGCCTTATGCGGCGCCGCCGCGCCCCGGAGCTATTACCTGGCTGAGGGACGTGCCGGTCACGGGGGCCAAGCGCCTGGGGAAGGCGCCGTGAGGATCGCGAACAAAGAAAGCCGGCTAAAAGGGCTCATGGCCGCGGCGATCGCCGCCACCCTTATCATCCTTTCGCCCGGCTTGGGATTCTATGAAGCTTCGGCCGCGATGCTGAAGGGAAGGTTCGCGGCGGGGGCTAAACCGCTGCGCTTGGGATTGCGGCGCCTGCCGGGGAGGGAGGCTTTATCCGTTTCCCGCCCGCCATCGGCGGCCTCGGGAAATCCGGTGATGGTTGGAGGTGCGGCTTCCATCCTGCCCAAGATAGAGCGGGAAGAACCGGTTGTTCCGACCCAGGATCTGGCGAGCCGGCTGTCGGAGCGCGTTGGAATGCTTGCGGGGCGGGAGAGCGACGGCCATACGGAGGTTTTGGACTCGGTTTATCTAGGCTCGCGGCCTCGGGAGCGATCCCAGATCGAGTTGCCCGGAAAATCTGGGACCCCCGCGCCTGCTTTGTCCGCGGCGAGCTCTTCGCGCGCTGGGCGGTTTGAAACGAGCCTGCGCGGCGCGGGCGCTTTCGCGGCCATGGCTCCGTTGGCCGTCAGTCCGGCTTTGCCCGAGGGGCTCATCTCCTGGATTTCTCAGGCCTGGCCCTTTGTCGCGCCCGCGCTCGGGGCGGCGGTCGGCATTTGGCTTTCCTCCTTCGACCCTCTCAAGACGTGGATCAGGACCCCGCGATTCCAATTGCGTCACACGGCTTTGATCACGGCTTCTCTTGGGCTCTTGGCCGCGGCCATGACGGTCTCAGGCCCCTTGGGTTGGGCCGCTGCTCCGGCCGCCGGCTTGACCGTAGTCGCGGGCGTCTATCCCTTGTGGAGCATGGGGAACGAGGCCGTCCGGGTGATCAAGGCCAGGGCCGCCTGGTTTCGCAAGTTCTGGAAAGGAGTGGACTCGGCCGGCATCAAGGTCAAGGGCGATTTCCGGGTGGCCGCCGGCCTGGCGTTATTCATGGTGGGCATGAAATTCCTGGAGGTCTATATCTATGGAAAGGCCTTCAAGCTTTTCGTCACCAGCTTGCCGGCCGTCAGGCTGAACGAGCCGGCCGCCTGGCATAATATGCTCGAGCCCCTTTTCCAGGTGCCCGTGGTCAGCCAGTTCGTCCTGCTCATCTCTTCCTGGATCGCGGTGCAGGCCATGGAATCCTGGACCTATAAGTTCTATTCGCGGCGCATGTTCACCATCGGCAACAAGATCATGACGGGCCTCAATCACCAATTCATCAAACACGTGATGATGCTTCCCATGCAATGGCATAACAAGAACTCGGTGGGCACCGTGGTTTCGACCGCGACCGACGCCATTTATCAGGCGCAGAAGATCTCCACGGACATGATCATCACCATGGTGCGCAGCGGTCCTATGGTGCTGGGCAGCTTGGCCGGCATGCTTTGGATAGCCTGGTGGATGTCGGCCTGGGTGGTCCCGGCCTTCGGGATACTCCTGTCCATTCCGGTGGTGCTCTACAGCCATAAGACCCAGGAAGTCTACCGGGAGTTCTTCTCCAGGGCCAAGCCAAGGCTCGCCGGCGGCATCAAGGAGATCAAGGACGCGGTCGAGACCATCAAGGCCTCCGGACGAGAGGAGCAGGAGATCGAGCGGGTCAGCCGGATGGGCCATGACGCCTACATGGTCAAGGGAGGCGAGATCGCGCGGGTGACGGCGCCCGCCTACGCCTTGGAGTCATTTGTGCCCAGATTCGCCGATTTCACGCTATTGATGGCTTCGGGCTATTTTTTCGTGATCCGCTGGATCGAGCTGGAGACCGCCACCATCTTCTACAACCTGAGCCGGTATTTCCGGGATCATATGCAGAACCTGATCGGCCTCTATTTGAAGGTGAGCCAGATGATCGGGACGGCCGACCGCTACGATAAGGTCATGGACTCGGTGACCGAGAATCTCAATCTTTCGGGCCATAAGCTGGCGAGCACGGGCCTGGGCTGGTCGGCTCGATTGGACGGCGTGACCTTCGGCTATAAAAATGACGAGCCCGTGTTGCATGACGTCAGCTTGGACATCGAGCGCGGCAAGAGGGTGGCCTTCGTAGGCACCAGCGGCTCCGGCAAATCCACCGTGGCGCGGCTGCTCTTAGGCCTCCATAAGACCCAGCGAGGGAAGGTCTTGATCGAGGGCCGGGACCTGGATTCGCTCAGCCTCCTTCATCTGCGGCAGCGGACCGGGACCATATTGCAGAACCCCATCCCTTTCGGCATGAGCATCGCGGAGAACATCGCCTGGCTCGACCCCGGGGCCAGCGAGGAGTCGATCTGGAGCGCGGCGGCCAAGGTGGGCTTGCACGACGATATCGCCTTGATCGGTTTCCGGAGGTCTTTATCCCTGGAGAAGGATGCCCGTCCGGACGAGGTCGAGCTGATGTCGGAGATCAAAAGGGGCATAATGGCTCTGCGCATGCGCTTGGAAGGCCCTGAGGCCGCGCTGGAACTGCGTGAGAACAAGACCATCCTGGAAAACTTGCCGCCGCGGGGCTCTTCCGTCTACGCCCAGGCGCCTGAATGGGAGGCGCTGGAGAAGAACATCATCCGTTTGGGTTATCGCACGCAGGTCGACGAGCGCGGCACCAATCTCTCCGGGGGCCAGGTGCAGCGATTGCTGCTGTCCCGGTTCTTCATCAACCCGCAGGTCCCCTGGGACATGCTGATCCTAGATGAGCCTACGGCGGCCTTGGATAGCACCAACCAAGCCATATTCCAACGCGCGATCGACGAGATCCGGGGCAAGACCACGGTCATCATGATCGCCCATCGATTGAGTACCGTGCAGGACGCGGATAAGATCGTGGTGTTTCATCAGGGGAGGATCATGGAGCAGGGTTTCCACGCGGAGCTCATGGCCAAAGAGGAGGGCGTTTACCGCAAGCTGTGGGAAAAGCAGCGCCTGGACGAGGAGTTGGGCGGCCGATGAGATCGACGGCGGAGATATCCATCTTCATCATCGAGGACGACCCCCATTTCCGGGAGACGTTTATCGACGTGATGGCTTTGAGGGGCATCCAGGTCAACGGCGCCGGGTCGGGCCGGGAGGGCCTGCAGGGCCTCATGGGGCAGCGCCCGTCCGCCATCATCCTGGATGTGCAGCTGCCCGACATTCATGGCTTCGAGCTCTGCCGGCGCATCAAGAAGCTCGAGGCCTTTAGGCATACCCCGGTCATTTTCATCTCGGCTTCCGCCCAATATAACGATCCTCGAGACCGGGTGGAGGGGGTGTTGGCGGGGGCGGCGTTGTTCCTCCCCAAGCCCATCACCATGGAGCGACTTTGGACCGAGATCGAGCCGCTGCTCAGAAGCAGACCTTAGCTTGACAGCTCCTGGTTCTCCTGCTATTATTAATAAGCCTCAGCAAAATTCCTTCGCAATCCTCGGCGTGATAAACCTGACTATTAACCAGCGGGAGAAAGCATGGGCGAAATTCATTTGACCGACGACACTTTCGATAAGGACGTGATCAACAGCGCGCAGCCGGTTTTGGTCGATTTTTGGGCTCCCTGGTGCGGTCCGTGCCGGATGTTGGCTCCCGTGATAGAGGAGCTATCGAAGGAGTATTCTGGCAAGATCAAGGTGGCCAAGATGAATACCGACGAGTACCCCAACGCGGCCAGCCGCTATAAGATATCGGCCATACCCACCTTGTTGTTTTTCAAGGGGGGCAAGGTCGTAGAACAGCTGGTAGGCGTGCATTCCAAGGCGGAGATCAAGAAAACCCTCGACACCTTGGTCGCCTAGCGGCAAGCGTGCGGTCGCACGCAGATTTTGAAGCCTCGTCTTTATCTCGTTGACGCCCATGCCTACCTGCATAGGGCCTATCATGCCCTGCCGCCCCTCAATAATTCCAAGGGCGAGCCGGTGGGAGCCCTTTTCGGCTTCGCCCGCATGCTGCTCAACCTCCTCAAGAAGGAGAAACCGGACCGGGTGGCCGTTTGTTTCGATCACCCGGATCCCACGTTCAGGCACAAGGCTTATGAGGCCTATAAGGCGACCCGCAAGGAGACCGACGGCGATCTGAGCCGCCAACTGGCGCGGGCTCCCGACCTGGCTAGAGCCATGGGCTTTTCCACCGTCGAGCTTCCGGGTTATGAAGCGGACGATGTCATGGCGACCTTGGCCCGCGGCGCGGTCAAGGAGGGGATTGAGGCCGTGCTGGTGACCGGGGATAAGGACGCGCTTCAATTGATCAGCCCTGGGATACGGGTGCTCAGGGACGTGGCTCAAGGGCTTTGGATGGACGCCGAGCAGGTCCGGGAGAAATTCGGCGTCTCTCCATCCGGCATCGTGGATTATCTGACCTTGATCGGCGACTCGACGGATAACATACCCGGGATCAAGGGGATAGGCCCGGTGAGCGCCGCCAAGTTGCTCAACGAGTTCGGCGGCGTGGCGGAGCTGATGCGGGCGGCCAAGGCCGGGGATTCCAGGATACCGGCCAAGACGGCTAAGGCGCTCGTGGAAGGCGAAAAGGATGCCTTGAGCGCGACCGCCTTGCTCAAATTAGAGGAGAACGCCCCTCTTAAAATAGGGCCGAAGGATTGCGTCTTCCCAAGGCCTGATGCCGCCAAGTTGGCCGCCATGCTGGAGGCGCTGGAATTCCACTCCTTGTTGAAGGAAATGATCCCAGAGACAGCGAGCTCTCTGCCGGCCCCATCGCAGGTTTCCGAGGGGCCGTCATGGAGAGAGCTGCCGCCGGAGAAGGTCTTGCCGGAGATGGAGAAAGCTAGCACCATCCTGGTGGCGGCGCTGCGGCATGAGGGCAATCTCGTGGACTCCTCGCCGGCCCACCTTGCCTTGGCTTTGGAGGATGGGAAAGCCTGTTTCCTGGATCAATCCCAGGCCCAGCGATTCCGCAGGGCCATAGCGAAAGTGCTCGAGGGCCGGGCGCTCAAGGCCACCTACGGCCTTAAAGAGGCGTTCGGCGGGCTCTCCGCCCTGGGTTTCGAGCTCTCAGCGCCCTGGTTTGACGCGAAGATAGCCGCTTATTGCCTGAGTCCGATCAGGCCCAAGGCCGATCCCGTGTCCGACGGCGACTGGAAGGGCGCGCTTAAGGCGAGGCTTTCCCGTTGCCATTCGCATCGGGAGCTGCGCCGGCGCATGGACGAAGCCCAGGTGCTCAAGCTTTACGACGACGTGGAGCTGCCTTTGGTCCGGATATTGAAGGAGATGGAGGATCACGGCGTGTGCGTCGATGAGCCCTATCTCCAAGCCCTTTCCAAGGAATTCCAAGGGGATATCGAGGCGCTCAAGACCGAGCTCGACGAGCTGGCGGGCCAGTCCATCAACGTGAATTCCCCCAAGCAGCTCTCCGAGCTGCTCTTCGACAAGCTCAAGCTTCCGGTGGTGCACAAGACCGCCAAGGGCGGGCGTTCCACGGATGAGGATTGCCTCAAGGAATTGTCCAAACAGCACCCGATCCCGGCCAAGGTCCTGGAATATAGGGAACTGGCCAAGCTTAAGTCGACCTATATAGACGGATTGCTCGACCGTATCGATCGAAACAGCGGGCGAGTGCACACCAGCTTCGACCAGACCGGCACCGAAACCGGGCGGTTTTCCAGCTCGAACCCCAATCTCCAAAACATCCCCGTGCGATCCAAGGCTGGTCAAAGGATCCGACGCGCCTTCGTCTCCGCCAAGGGCTGGAGGCTCTTATCGGCGGATTACTCCCAGATCGACCTGCGCGTGCTGGCCCATATGTCGGCCGATCCCGTGCTCAAGGAATCGTTCATCAACGGCGAGGACGTGCACTTGCGCACCGCTTGCGAGATATTCCGAGTCTCGCCGGATGCGGTCGACTCGGAGATGCGGCGCAGGGCCAAGGCGGTCAATTTCGGGATCGTTTACGGTCAGACGCCCTTCGGTCTGGCGGCGGAGCTCGGGATCGCGCAGCGAGAGGCGCAGGAGATCATCCACAAGTATTTCGAGCGCTATCGCGGCGTGGCTCGTTGGATGGAAGAGAACATCATCGAGGCCAGGCGCGTGGGCTACGCGCGCACGTTTTTAGGCCGCATCAGGCATCTCCCCGAGCTCGAGGCCAAGAACACGGCCGTGCGCCAGTTCGGCGAAAGGGCCGCCCGCAATACCCCTATACAGGGCGGATCGGCCGACGTGATCAAGCTGGCCATGTTGAAGGTCCACGAGGGCCTTTCCGGGAGCCATGCCCGCTTCAAGGCCAAGATGCTGCTCCAGATCCATGACGAGCTTCTTTTCGAGGTGCCGAGGGCCGAGCTCGAGGAGTTCGCGGGTTGGGCTCGCAAGACCATGGAGCAGGCCGTGGCCTTGAGCGTTCCGCTGGTGGTCGACGTCAAGGCGGGCGCCAATTGGCAGGACATGGAAAAGATCCCCGAGGCGGTCGCCAGGGAAAGGGTACGCCCATGAGTCCGAGGAGTTTCGCTCATGAGCCCTTGAACCTCAGGTATCTGCCGCCGGGCTGCCGCTTCCTGATCATCGCCTGTGGCGTGGTTTTTGCCCTCAACTATCTCGTGGGGGCCAAGTTCAACGAGCTGTTCGGCTTGGTCCCCGTACGCGTGGTCGAGGACCGGTGGCTTTGGCAGCCCTTCAGCTATCTGTTCTTGCACGGCGGCCTGATGCATCTGCTCTTCAACCTCTTCGGGATCTGGATGTTCGGGGCCCCGGTGGAGTCCGAGTGGGGGCAGAAGGAGTTCCTCAAGTATGTCTTTCTCTGCGCTTTGGGCGGGGCGGCGGCCCAGATCGCCTTGAATCCCGCCTCCCACTTCCCCGTCATCGGCGCCTCCGCGGCGGTTTTCGGCCTCCTGGTGGCTTTCGCCATGCTCTATCCGGACGCCGTGGTCTATCTCTATTTTCTCATCCCGGTCAAGGCCTCCCATATGGCGATACTTTACGGACTCATCGAATTATTCGCCGGCATCTCCGAGACCAACTCCGCCGTGGCCCGCTTCGCCCATCTGGGCGGGATGGTGACCGGCTATCTCTATATACGATGGTGGTGGGTGCTTAAGATCCGCGCCAAGGGCTTGTGGGCCGGGGTCAGGATCGAGCGCTCCAGGCCGGTCCGGCGCATCCCCCTGCGGCCCAAGGAGTCCAGGCCGGAAATGGCCGAGATAGACCGCATCCTCGATAAGATACTCGTCAGCGGCATCGAATCTCTGACCGAGGAAGAGCGGCAGATCATGAAGCGCTATTCGGACAAGAGCTTATCGGAATGAAGCGAAGCTTGAGGATCGGCCTGACCGGGGGCATCGGCACCGGCAAGAGCACCGCGCTGCGGAGATTGTCCGCTCTCGGTTGCAGGACGATCTCGCTCGACGAGATCGCGCGCCGCCAGGCTCGGCCCGGGGGGAGCGCCTATGGTAAACTGGTGCGTTCCTTCGGACGCGGGATATTGGGGCGAGGCAAGGCCATCGACCGGGCCAGGCTCGGCCGCTTGGTATTCAGGAATGAACGAGCGCTTCGCAGGCTCGAGCGTCTGACGCATCCGGCGATATTGGCGGAGATGAGGCGGCGGCTGCGCGAGACTTCCGGCGTCGTCGTGGCGGACGTGCCCCTTCTTTTCGAGAAGAGGCTCCAGGGCGAATTCGACGCGACCGTCATGATCGCGGCACGCCCCTCGTCGCAGTCGAGAAGGATAATGGCCCGAGACGGGCTGGGAAAGGCCGAAGCGCGCCGGAGGATGTCGGCTCAGAGGCCGGTGTCCGAGAAGGCGGAATTGGCCGACGTTGTCATCTGGAACGAGGGCGGCTTGAAAGATTTCGAGAGCAGAATAGACCAGTACTACCGGGCGTTCCGGCTTATGAGGAGCTAATCATGGAAAGCACGACCCAACCCAAACAACCGACCCAGCCGGCTCAACCGAGCCAGCCCGCTCCCGCGGGAAGACAGCTCGACGTCACCCAGTTGTCCAAGATGACCATCGCCGAGCTCAATGGGATCGCGCGCGATCTCAAGCTTGAGGGAGTGTCGGGCCTGCGCAAGCAGGAGATGATCGCCAAGATCCTCGAAGGCCAGCTCAAGGCCAATGGGATGATCTACGATGAAGGCACCCTTGAGATATTGCCGGATGGCTTCGGCTTCTTGAGGTCTCCGGATTACAGCTATCTTCCGGGTCCCGATGACATCTACATCTCGCCTTCCCAGATCAAGAAATTCGGCCTGCGCAAGGGAGACACGGTGGCGGGATTCGTCCGTCCTCCCAAGGACGGGGAACGGTTTTTCGCCCTGCTTCAGGTCAAGAAGGTCAACGGGGTCGAGGTGGAGCAGCTCAAGGACCGGACCTTCTTCGACAACCTGACGCCGCTGCATCCCAATCAGCGCTATACCCTGGAGACGGAGAGGGCCGAGCTCACGACGCGGCTGCTCGATTTTATCGCGCCTATCGGAAAGGGCCAGCGCGGTCTTATCGTGGCCGCTCCCAAGACCGGCAAGACGGTGATCCTTCAAAAGATCGCCAATGCCATAGCCAAGAACCACCCCGGGGTGGTCATGATGGTGCTCTTGATCGACGAGCGCCCGGAGGAAGTCACGGAGATGCAGCGCGGGGTCAAGGGCGAAGTCATATCCTCGACCTTCGACGAGCCGGCGGACCGCCATGTCCAGGTGGCCGAGATGGTGCTCGAGAAGGCCAAGCGCCACGTGGAGTTGGGCAAGGACGTCGTGATACTTCTCGACTCAATCACCCGATTGGCGAGGGCCTATAATACGATCACCCCCTCCAGCGGACGGGTGCTCTCCGGAGGACTGGAGGCCACCTCGCTACAGCGCCCGAAGCGCTTCCTGGGCGCGGCTCGCAATATCGAGGAAGGCGGCAGTCTGACCATCATCGCGACGGCCTTGGTCGACACGGGCAGCCGCATGGACGAGGTCATCTTCGAGGAGTTCAAGGGCACGGGCAACATGGAAGTCTATCTCGATCGCAAGCTGGCCGACCGCCGGGTATTCCCGTCTTTCGAGATCAATCGCTCGGGTACGCGCAAGGAGGAGCTTCTGCTCTCCGAGGATGAGATCAATAAGATGTGGATACTGCGCAAGGTGCTGGCGCCGCTCTCCTCCGTCGAGGCGATGGAGCTGCTTCGCGACAAGCTCTTGGCGACCAAGTCCAACAAGGACTTTCTCAAGTCCATGGAGCTTTCCAACCTGGCTGGCGGATGAGAGCGAGCTGGATCGCGGCGGCCTTTTCTATCAGCCTGGTCCTGGTCTGCGCCAAGGGCCTTCATGCCGGGCTCGGGACGACGAGCCAGTGGGAGAGATATTCGGTGCTCACTTCCGCGGGCCCAGACAAGCCCTCGGCGCAGGTGTTGAGCCGTCTCAAACGCCTGGCTTATACCCAGCATAAGATAGAGAAAGGGGAGTACAGCGCTTCAGCCTTGGCCAAGGCTTATGGCACCAGCCTGGAGAGCCTGCAAGCGACCAACGATGACCAACTTTTGTTCCTTTACCCCGGTCGCAAGATCACGGTCCAGAACAAGGAGGGCATGCTTTACGAGGTTAAGAGGGCCAGCGAGACCCTGGAGCGAGTCGTGCGCCAACTGACGGGCGACGGCCAGCAGCGCGAAAGGTTGAAGGAAAAGATCGCGTACGCCAATAGGCTTCCCGGTAGCGCCCTGCTTTGGGACTACGAGTTCAAGCGGGGAGACAGGGTATTGATCCCGGGCGCGAGGAGGACTTTCGACTCCTTTACTATCCCCGTGCAGGGCGGGTGGCGCATCAGCTCTCGCTTCGGCAGGCGGTTTCATCCCGTCTTGAAGAGGCGCAAGCTCCACGAGGGCGTCGATATCGCCAAGCCTTGGGGGTCGCCGGTGATCTCCTCTCGAGACGGGACGGTGATCGAGGCTGGCTGGCGGGAAGGCTATGGCATGATCGTGGTCATACGCCATGCGGACGGCTCCACCACGCGCTATGGACATCTCTCCGCGATCGACGTCCAGGTGGGCGATCGGGTCAAGGGCCGCAAGCGCATCGGCAAGGTCGGTTCCAGCGGCCTCTCGACCGGGCCCCATCTTCACTTCGAAGTGCGCGACCGCAAAGGGCGAGCCGTCAATCCTTCCGGTCAGATGGGCCGCGGGCACTCCCAGATCAGGCTAGGAAAGTAATTCCTGGATTTTGGACAGCAGGGTCCTCCGGGTGATGGGCTTGGTCAGGAAGGCCGTCCCTCCCACCTCGATATTGCGGAAAAAGTCGATATCGCTATGCGAGGCGGTCAAGAATAATATCGGCAGCCGGTCGAATCGGCGATTGGATCGGATCTGCCGGCAAAGCTCGAGCCCGTCCGCGCCTGGCAGGCGTATATCGAGGACGAGCAGATCGGGCTCAAGGGCGTCGATCTGCTCGGGGAGGTCCGACCCGTCCATGAGCGTCGTGACCTCGTAGCGGCGCGATAGCCAATTCCTCGCAATCGCGAGAAAATCCGGCTCATCGTCTACCATCAATATCTTGGCGATCCGTTGGGTGGTTTTCATGGGATGCTCCTCGTTTTGCGTGAGGCATTTTCGAGTACTTGGATGATCTCCGTGTAGTCATATGGCTTGAAGATGATATCCTCGACCCCTATCTTCCTGGAGCGCTCCCGGGAGGCCTCGGGAGACCCCGCGGTCATGATGACGATAGGTATGTCCTTGGTTTGAGGGTCCTGCCTCAGCCGCTGGCACACGTCCCAACCCGAGAGTCCCCGGCATCACCGAGTCGAGAAGAAGCACCTGGGGTTTGAAGGCGGAGACCTTTTGAAGCCCCGAGGCGCCGTCATAGGCGCGCTCCACCGTGAATCCAGCGGCCTCCAGTCTCAACACCAGCATCTCCACCAGGTCCTCCTCGTCGTCGACCACCAGAACGC
>JACQPG010000045.1 GCA_016207665.1 Elusimicrobiota bacterium
GGCCAGCGCTTCGGCGAGATGGAGGTGTGGGCGATCGAGGGCTACGGCGCCGCCTACGCGCTCCAGGAGTTCTTGACGGTCAAGTCCGACGACGTCGCGGGGCGCACGAAGATGTACGAGGCGATCATCAAGGGCGAGACCCCGGCGCAGCCGGGCGTCCCCGAGTCCTTCAAGGTGTTGGTCAAGGAGCTACAGGCCTTGGGTCTCAATGTCGAGCTGCTGCGCCTTGGCAAGGGCGCTTCTACCAACGGAGCCAAGGGCAAGAAGGAAGCTAAGGAAGCGGTGAAGAAGGGATAAAAATGGCATATATCGCGACTGCGGAAAAGAAACTCTCCCTCGGCGGCAAGAAGAAGAAAAAGGGCGACTCCCTGGACTTCTTCGATTTCGACGCTATCAGGTTGTCGATGGCGTCTCCGGAGCAGATTCTCTCCTGGTCGTTCGGAGAGGTCAAGAAGCCCGAGACCATCAATTACCGGACCCTCAAGCCGGAGCGGGACGGCCTTTTCTGCGAGCGGATCTTTGGCCCGGCCCGCGATTACGAGTGCGCCTGCGGTAAATACCGCTGGGTGAAGTTCAAGGGCATCGTTTGCGATCGCTGCGGCGTCGAGGTGACCGAATCCAAGGTCCGCCGCGAGCGGATGGGTCATATCGAGCTGGCGGTTCCCGTGGCGCATATTTGGTTCCTCAAGAAGACGCCTTCCCGCATCGGCATCGTCCTCAACATGAAGACCTCTGATCTCGAGCGGGTGATCTATTACGCCAACTACATAGTTCTCGAGGATCTGGTGGACTCGAGCGGCCGGACCGTCTACAAGTCGACGGATCTCCTCTCGGAGGAGGAAGTCCGGAAGGCGAAGACGGAGTTCCGCTCGAAACTTAAGGTCGGGATCGGCGCTGGAGCGGTTCAAACGCTGCTCGCCAAGGTCAAGCCCAAAGAAGAGGCGGGCAAGATCCTGGAGGAGATACAGGGCGTCACTTCCGAGGCCGAGCGCACTCGGCTTATCCGCAGGTTGCGCATACTCCAGGGTTTCGTCGAGTCCGGCAACGAGCCGCAGTGGATGGTGATCACCGTATTGCCCGTGATCCCGCCGGAGCTTCGCCCCTTGGTTCCTCTCGAGGGCGGGCGTTTCGCGACCTCGGATCTTAACGATCTTTATCGGCGCATCATCAACCGCAATAATCGCCTCAAGCACATAGAGGCCCTGCGCGCGCCCGAGGTCATGGTGTTCAATGAGAAGCGGCTGCTCCAGGAGGCGGTCGACGCCCTCTTCGAGAACGGCGCCCGCGGCCGGGTCGTCGTGGGAGCGGGCAACAGGCCGCTCAAGTCCCTTTCCGATATTCTCAAGGGAAAGCAGGGGCGGTTCCGTCAGAACCTCCTGGGCAAGCGGGTCGACTATTCGGGCCGCTCCGTCATCGTCGTGGGTCCTAACCTCAAGCTCAATCAATGCGGCCTTCCGAAGGAAATGGCGCTGGAGCTCTTCAGACCTTTCATCATCCGGGAGCTGATGAAGACCGAGAGCTTGACGCTCAAGGCCGCCAAGAGGATGTTCGAGAAGGTGAGGCCGGAGATCTGGGACATCTTGGAATTCGTGACCAAGAACCATCCCGTGATGCTCAATCGCGCGCCCACTTTGCACCGTCTCGGCATCCAGGCTTTCGAGCCGGTCTTGATCGAAGGCAAGTCGATACAGCTCCATCCGCTCACCTGCGCCGCCTTCAACGCGGACTTCGATGGAGACCAGATGGCAGTGCACGTGCCCCTGTCGCAAGAGGCTCAATTGGAAGCCAAGATGCTGATGATGGCCTCCAACAACATTCTTTCTCCCGCCTCCGGCAAGCCGATCGCGGTGCCTTCCCATGACATGGTGCTGGGCATCCATTACATGACCAAGTACAAGGCCGGGGAAGTCGGCGAGGGCATGATCTTCGCGGATAAGCAGGAAGTCCAGACCGCCTGGCAAAACAAGAAGGTGGACCTGCACTCCAGGATCAAGGTGCGCGGGATCAACAACGTCCCGGAGACCGACTCGCACGGCAAGGCCCTCAAGCCTTCTGAGTGGAAGGATTGGACCACGGTCGGACGCGTTCTTTTCAATGAGATAGTGCCCCAGGAGATGGGTTATATCAACGCGGCCCTGGGCAAGAAAGAGTTGTCCCAGCTCGTTGAGCGTTGTTACAAGAATCTGGGCCATTATAGGACCGTGGTTCTGCTCGATGATCTCAAGAGGCTTGGCTACAATTTCGCCACGATGGCTGGCCTTTCCATATCGGTCTCGGATATGCATATCCCGGCCGTGAAGAAAGAGGCGATCTTGGTGGCGCGCAAGAAGGTGAAGGAGATCGAGAGCCAGGCCAAGGCCGGTATCATCACCGAGGCTGAGCGTTACAATAAGATCATCGACATCTGGACCCACGTTACGGACAAGATTTCGGACGTCATGTTCGACGACATGAAGAAGGAGGAGTTCGAGAAGTTCGGAGTCGGCAGGCCGCGCTTCAACTCCATCTTCCTCATGGCCGAATCGGGCGCCCGCGGAAGCCGGCAGCAGGTGCGTCAGTTGGCCGGCATGCGCGGCCTGATGGCCAAGCCCCAGAAGAGGCTGACCGGAGGCATCGGCGAAATCATCGAGCAGCCTATCATTTCGAACTTCAGGGAAGGCTTGACGGTGCTCGAGTACTTCATATCGACGCACGGCGGCCGCAAGGGTCTGGCCGATACCGCGCTCAAGACCGCGGACGCGGGCTATCTGACCCGGCGCCTGGTCGACGTGGCGCATGATCTGGTCATCGTGGAGGACGACTGCGGGACCATCAACGGGATCCGCCTGGGCGATCTCTCCACCGGCGACGAAGTCATCGAGCCTTTGGAAGAGCGCGTGTTGGGCCGCGTCCTGCTGGAGGACGTGGTAGGCACCATCATCGACGCCAAGGGCAAGGCGGCGGAAAAGACGATCATCAAGGCGGGAGAGCTGGTCACGGCCGAATTGGCCCATAAGGTCAAGGAATCCGCGATCGAGATCGTCCGCGCTCGCTCGGTGCTTACCTGCGAGTCGCGCAACGGCGTCTGCGCCAAGTGCTACGGGATGAACAACGCCACCGGCCGCATGGTCGAGATAGGCGAGGCCGTGGGCATCATCGCGGCCCAGTCCATCGGAGAACCCGGCACTCAGCTTACCCTGCGCACCTTCCATATCGGAGGAACCGCCTCACGCGTGGCGAAGAGGTCGCAGATCGCGGCCGTCAGGCCCGGCACCATCGAATTCAAGAACGTCCGCACGCTCAAGAACCGCGAGGGCCATGCGATCGTGGTGTCGCGCGCGGGCATGCTCTATATCAAGGATAGGGATAACGTCCTCGAGGAGCACCGACTGATCTACGGCTCCCGGCTCAAGGTCTCCGATGGAGACAGGGTATCGCCGGCCGATCTTTTGGCCGAGTGGGACCCTTACACGATGCCCATCGTGGCCGAGCAGGAGGGAGAGATCAAGCTCCTGGATGTTCGCGAGGGCGTGACCTTGCATGAGGAGCGCAACAAGATCACCGGCATCATCGAGCGCCGCATCATCGAGCAGGAGACGCGCCGCAGCGAGAAGGGGGAGGGCAAGCGTCTCAATCCCCGTGTCCAGATCGTGAAGGGCGGCAAAGAAGTGGCGCATTACCCTCTTCCCACCGACACCATACTCATGGTCGAGTCCGGCCAGGCCGTCCGGCCGGGCGACGTCTTGGCGAAGATCCCCCAGGAAATCACCAAATCAAAGGATATCACGGGCGGTCTGCCCCGCGTCTCGGAGCTCTTCGAGGCTCGCAAGCCGAAGGCCTCGGCCATCATCTCCGAGATCGAGGGGGTGGTTTCGCTCGGCATAGGCCAGAAGGGATTGGTGCAGGTGTCCGTAAGGAACGAGGAGACCGACCTGATCCGCGAGTACCTCATTCCGCAGGGCAAGCATCTGGTGGTGTACGAGGGCGATCGGGTAGGCGTGGGAGAGGCGATCACCGACGGCGCCATCAATCCGCACGACATACTGAGGGTCAAGGGCATCAAGGAGGTCCAGGAATTCCTGGTCAACGCGATCCAGGAGGTCTACCGCCTCCAGGGAGTGACCATATCGGACCGGCATATCGAGTGCATTGTCCGCCAGATGCTCGAGAATGTCAAGATAGTCAATTCCGGGGACACGGCCTTCCTCAAGGGTGAGATCGTCAATCGCTTCACCTTCGCCGACGTCAACCGCGAGATACGGGAAAAAGGAGGCCGGGAGGCCCAGGCTGAGCCTGTGCTGCTCGGCATCACCAAGGCGAGCTTGGCGTCGAACTCCTTCGTCTCGGCGGCGAGCTTCCAGGAGACCACTCGGGTGCTCACCGAGGCCGCGACCACGGCCAAGATCGATTACCTTAAGGGCCTCAAGGAGAACGTGATCATCGGCCATATGATACCGGCCGGCACCGGCCTCCAGGCCCGGGAGAAGCAGGACGAGATCTCGTCCATTAGCGGCGTCACGGCCGCGACGGAGAAAGCATAATGCCTACGATTAATCAGTTAATTCGCTTCGGGCGGCACAGCCCGAGCGGCCGCTCCAAGGCGCCCGCCCTGATCGGGTGTCCTCAGAGGCGCGGGGTCTGTACCCAGGTCAAGACCACGACCCCCAAGAAGCCGAACTCGGCGCTGCGCAAGATCGCCAGGGTGAAGCTCACCACCGGGATGGAGGTCACCGCCTATATCCCCGGAGTGGGCCACAACCTTCAGGAGCACTCGATCGTTTTGATACGGGGCGGTCGCGTCAAGGACCTCCCAGGCGTTCGTTATCACATCATCCGTGGCGTTCTCGACGCCGCCGGAGTCGAGGGACGGCGGCAAGGCCGTTCACTTTACGGAGCGAAGCGGCCCAAGGAAGCCGCCGCGAAGGCTTAAGCGAGGTACTATGCCGAGAAAAGGACTTAGACCCAGGGATCGACGGGGGCTGCCTCCCGCGGACTTCAAATACGGCTCCGTTCTGGTGGCCCGGTTGATCAACAAGATAAATTTCGCGGGCAAAAAGAACGCCTCCGAGCATGTCGTCTATGGCGCGATGGATATTATCGCGGAGCGGACCAAGGAGGACGCGCTCAAGGTTTTCACCGCCGCCATCGAGAATGTGCGGCCTCTGCTCGAGGTCAAAGCGCGGCGCGTCGGCGGAGCCACGTATCAGGTGCCTATCGAGGTCCCCGCGACGCGTTCCACCACTTTGGCCATGCGCTGGCTGCTCGACGCGGCCCGGCAGAAAACCGGCAAGCCTATGGCGGAGAAACTCGCGGAAGAGCTTATTGCGGCCAACAAGAAGGAAGGGATCGCTTTCAAGAAAAGGGAAGATACCCACAAGATGGCCGAGGCCAACCGCGCCTTCGCCCATTATCGCTGGTAGAACACGGGTATGGCACGAGAATTCCCACTCAACAAGATCCGCAACATAGGCATTATCGCCCACATCGACGCGGGCAAGACCACGACCACGGAGCGCATACTCTATTACACGGGCCGCATCCATAAGATCGGCGAAGTGCACGAGGGCGCGACGACCACCGATTGGATGCCGCAGGAACGGGAGCGCGGCATCACGATCACCGCGGCCGCGACCTACTGCAAGTGGCGCGATTGCCAGGTCAACATCATCGATACCCCCGGTCACGTGGACTTTACCGCCGAGGTCGAGCGGTCGTTGCGGGTGCTCGACGGCGCGGTGGTGGTGTTCGACGGGGTCCAGGGCGTGGAGCCCCAGTCCGAGACGGTATGGCGCCAGGCGGACAAATATCACGTGCCGCGCATCGTCTATATCAACAAGATGGATCGGATGGGCGCCGATTTCTACATGTCCTATAACTCCATCATCAAGATGCTTGGCGCCAACGCCTGCCCCATACAGCTTCCCATCGGGGCCGAGTCCAACTTCGCCGGCGTCGTCGACCTTCTGGAGATGAAGGCGCTGGTCTGGCGCGGCGAGGAATTGGGCGCGAAGTGGGACGTCGTCGATATCCCGGCCGACATGAAGGACAAGGCGCAGGAATACCGCGAGAAGATGATCGAGAAGATCGTCGAATTCGACGACAAGATGATGGAGCAGTATCTCGACGGCAAGCATGATTTCAGTTCCGAGGAGCTGCGCAAGACGCTCCGCAAGGGCGTGCTACAGTCCAAGATATTCCCGGTGCTCGCCGCGTCGTCCTACAAGAACAAGGGCGTGCAGCCCATGCTCGACGCTATCTGCGACTATTTGCCCTCGCCGCTGGATTTGCCGCCGGTCAAGGGCAGCGATCCTTTCACGGGCGAACCCAAGGAGCGCAAGGCCGACGACAAGGAGCCTTTCTCGGCGCTGATGTTCAAGATACAGAGCGATCCCTTCGTCGGGAAGCTCGTGTTTTTCCGGGTCTACTCCGGGACCCTGAAGGCGGGCGACACCGTATTTTTCCCCAATACCCGCAATTCGGAGCGGGTGGGCCGCATCCTGCGCATGCATGCCAACCAGCGCGAAGAGATCAAGGAGGTCAACGCCGGCGATATCGCGGCGACCGTGGCTCTCAAGAACGCGCGAGTCGGCTACACCATGTCGGTGGAGAGCAATCCGATGCTGCTCGAGCAGATCACGTTCCCGGAGCCCGTGATCTCCGTGGCCATCGAGCCCAAGTCCAAGGTGGACGAGGAGAAAATGGCCAACGCGATGTCGCGGCTGGCCGAGGAAGACCAGACTTTCCGCATCAAGACCGACACCGAAACCGCCCAAACCATCATATCGGGCATGGGAGAGCTTCACCTGGAGATCATCGTCGACCGGATGAAGCGCGAGTTCAACGTCCAGGCGAACGTTGGAAATCCCCAGGTGGCGTATAGGGAGACGATCCGCAAAAAGCACGTCGAGGAAGGCAAGTACATACGACAGTCGGGCGGGCGCGGGCAATACGGACATTGCATCCTTCAGCTCGAGCCTCAACCCATCGGCAAGGGATTCGAGTTCGTCAACGAGATCAAGCAGGGCCGCATCCCGCGGGAGTTTATTCCAGCGGTCGAAAAGGGCGTGCGCGAGGCTTTGGAAGGAGGCGCGCTGGCCGGTTATCCCATCGTGGATATCAAGGTCACCCTTCTTGACGGCTCGTTCCACGAGGTCGACTCGTCAGAAATGGCCTTCAAGTGGGCGGCTGGCATGGCCCTGAGGGCCGGCTGCAAGAAGGCGAGCCCGACCATACTGGAGCCGATCATGAAGTTCGAGGTGGTCACCCCCGAGCAGTACATGGGCGACGTGATCGGGGACTTGAACAGCCGTCGCGCCAAGATCCAAGAGATGGGCGATCGGGGTCATCTGAAATTCGTGCGCGCCACGGTGCCGCTTTCCGAGATGTTCGGTTATGCGACCGTCGTGCGCTCAATCTCGCAGGGCCGGGCCTCCTTCACCATGGAGCCCAGCCACTACGAAGAGGTTCCGTCTAATATTTACAAGGTCATCGTGGAGAAGAACGCCGCGGCGATGGCCGAGCAGCGTTAAGGAGAGCTAAGACATGGCAAAGGCAAAATTCGAGCGCAAGAAGCCGCACGTCAACATCGGCACGATCGGGCACGTCGACCATGGCAAGACGACTTTGACGGCCGCGATCACGCACCATTTGGCCAAGAAAGGCTTGGCGCAGGCCAAGAAATA
>JACQPG010000042.1 GCA_016207665.1 Elusimicrobiota bacterium
GGTCTCGAGGCCCTGACCGGCCGGAGGGCGGGCGCGGGGGCGGGGGTCGGCGCGGGGGAGCCGGGAGGGGTCGGCGTTGGTATGACCTGGCCGGTCTGGGCTATTCTATGGAGCTCCGAGTCCTCCTTGATCGGCTCCGGTTTGGGAGCGACCGCCGGCTCCGAAGCGGGGGCCTCGGCCGAGACCTGGGTCATGCCGGGAAGAGGCGTCTCATCCTGTTGGGCCCGGTCCGCTCCTCCGCCCGCCAACCTGATCTTCAACTCTCCATCGCCCTTGATCACCTCGAAGGCGACCATCTCCTTGAGATCCAAGACCACGCGCGAGACCATCTTCGGGGTCCGCTGAAACTGGCCCGATCTAACGCGCTTGAGAAAGCGGCCCTGCCCCTCCAGAATCTTGGATCCCGCCTGATATTCGGCATCCGACAACTGGAGTATGATGCGCGGCGGATTGGCGGTAGTGAAGCTCTGATGCTGGGCGTCGGCGCTCAATTTCACGGTGACCTCGTCGTCTCCCACCATGATGCCGTCTACCGTGATCACCTCGGCGGCCCAAAGCCAGGGCGCCCCGCCGGGAGGAACGATCAACCCCGCCGAAAGGACCACGGCGATGAGTTTCCTGAAACGCTCTTTAAATTCGGTCATGATGTTACTCCTTTATCTCCTCGCCGAGGCGAAAAGTTTGGACGTCGCCGTCCTGGGTCATGAGAAATGCGCTCCGCTGCTTGCCCTTGATGGAGCCCTTGACGCCGGGGATAGGCTTGCCCTTTTCCGAATAGAGCGTTTCCTTTCTCAGGATGAACGTCACTCCGAAGCTGTTGTCCGAAAAAAGGGCATAGTCGACCTTGGCATCCTTCATGATCGCGCGCAAGGTCAAATTATGGATGTTGAAATCCTCGAGAGTGAAATTCTTGCCGGCTCCCGCGCGGCCGCCGCTGGCCGTCCTCACGAAGGGATCGCGCACCTTCTCCGCGGTGTAGATCGAGCCGGGCCCGGGAGGCGGGACGGTCGAGCTCTTGACCTCGGCGACCTGCGCCGAGGCCCCCGCCGCCAGCAGAATGATCGTCGCGATTGCCATCGGCCGCTATCCCTTGTATTGATACGAAATCAGCATGAAGTTGACCGTCATCTCGCCAGTCTCCGGAGCAGGCTCCGAATAGGTGACGTTTTGGATGTTGAATATTCGCTCTTCGAGAGCGAGCGCAGCCAGGAATCGCCCTATGCTGTGATAGGCGCCCTTCACCTGCACCGGATAGAAGAGCTCCGTGAAAAATTGCTTGTTGGAGTTCCCGCCGGGAGCGAAGCTGATCAAGGAGACCCGGGCCTTCTCCGCCAGATCGCTGACGGTCACCAGTATCTCGGGAACCGACTTCTTCTTGGGCAGTCTTTTTTCGGCTTCCTGGGCCTGCTCGTTGAGCCGGTTCAAGGTCGCCTCGAGCTGCGGCAATCGGGAAGCCTGGAATTTCGCCTTTTCGATCTTGGCCTCGATTTCCTCGTTCTGCTTCTGGGCCTCGACGATCTTCTTGGAATAGGGGCTCCAGAAGAATTTATAGTAGACCACGGAAGTGGCGATCAGCATCACCCCGCCGATCGCGAAGACCTTTTGTTGCTCCTTGCTGAGATTGATATTCAAGTTGGCCATCAGAGCGTCGGCTTATAGGTCGTGGTCAAAGTGAACGAATAGACCTTTTCAGCCGCTCCTTCCGCCGCGGTCACGGCTCCGAGTTCGATCTCCGCGAACTTGCCGGATTCCTCCATATTCCTGACCCAGACCGCGATGTCGTCGTTGGTCCGCGACTCCGCCGAAATGTTCAGCCTCAGCGCCCCGGCGGAGCTGCCGCCGCCGTTGGTGCCCATGGTCTTGACCCTCACGCCCAACGGCACGCTGCGAGCGAAATCAGACATGAAATACGGGTAGAGCGGCCGGCTCTTGAGGAGGTCGGTGATCACGCCCAGGCGCGCCTTGACCGCGGCGGAAGTCCGCTCCAACTCCTCGACCTTGGCCACCACGGCCTCGAGTCTCCTAAGCTCCTCTTGATTGGCGGCCAGCTTCTGCTCGATGCTCCGGTATCTCGACCAATGGAAGAAAGATATCGCGACCAGGAGTATCACTCCCAAGACGGCCACAAGCAAGGCCTGCATGTTCTGCTGCCGCTGTCTGGCCTTGGCCAATATCTCGGGCGGGACCAGGTTGATCTTGATCATAACCAGTCCCTGTTGCGCCGCAACGCCAAACCCATGGCTACTCCGAAATCGGGCGCCAATTCCGGGGAAAAGCTGGCGGGCCGGCCCTTGACGAACGAGAAGGGATCGAGGATCGTGACCGGGACCTTGAGCTCGGCGGAAAGATGCTTCGGGAGATTCTTGAGCTTGGCCGATCCGCCCATGAGCACGATACGGCCGATCGAGCGTTCGGGCCCCTGCGAGAGATAAAAGTCCACAGATCTGTGCACTTCTCCGACCAAGTCCTTGACGACATTCGTGACCGCCTGGGACACGCCCAAAGACTCGCGCTGGCCCTCCTGCAGAGCCCTCTCCTTCTCGGCCGCGTCCACGATGATGCCGTATTGCCGCTTCAATTCCTCCGCCTTGGCGAAGTCTATCTGCAGGGCCTTGCTGATAGCCTTGGTAAGCGTGTTGCCCGAGATGAAGATGTCGCGCACGACCCGGGTCACCCCGTTATCCAGGATCGACAGGTTGGTGACGAGATGGCCGATATTGAGATAAAGGGTCGCTCCCGTGTCGGTTTTGGGATCGCGGGCTTTCTCGAAAACGTTCTCCAGGGCGAAGGAATCCACATCGATGATGGTAGGGCTCAATCCCGCGGCCTGGAGAACATCCAGCCGGGAAGTGACCAGGTCTTTTTTAGCCGCCACCAAGACCGTCTCCATCTTCTTCTGGCCTTCCTCGACCACCTCGCCCAGGATATGGAAACCGAGTTGAACCTCGTTGATATCGAAGGGTATGAACGGCTCGGCTTCGGTCGCGAGCGTGGCCGAAAGCTCGGACCGGGTCAACCTGGGGAACTTCACGTAGCGAACGATCACGGAGTTCCCCGACAAGGAGGTGGCCGCCTCCTTGATCTTGACACCCTTCTCGATCATGAAGGCGCGCAGCGCGTTGATGGTGTGGGCTTTTCTTTCCTCCGGAGAGGCCTCGGACTTGAGATTGAGCGGCAAATAGCCCCAGTCCTTGAGCGTGATCTCCAGGCCTTCTTCCTTGAGCGAGACCACCTTGATGGCAAAGCTGCCCACGTCGACCGCGATGATGTCTTGCGGGCCGAAAAAGAGCACGCTCAAGCCCTTGGCCTTCTTTAGGGCCTCCGCCGCCTTTTGCTTCAGCTCATCGATTTTAACTGGCATTTTCTAAAATTAGGCCGAAAAAAAAAGCCGTCGACCCCCTCTCCAGGGGCCGTCTCGGCGCGCACAGCATAGGAATTATTAACAGATTGTGTATCTTTGTCAAGGCCCGCTGAAAGTTCGGCAACATCAATGTAATACGGCTAGACGGGCAGGCATCTGTCTTGCCAGAATTGCTGGATGAACAAGCGGGACGCCATCCCGGCGATCATCCTTTTGGTGTCATGGGTCCTGCTCCATTCCAGCCTTTGGACCAAGGGCGTCTATTTCCTAGGCGATCTTACGGTTCTCTTCCATCCGCTTCACGCCTACGCAGGGGAGCTGCTCCAGCGCGGGCAGTTCCCCCTCTGGAATCCCTACTCGCATTTGGGCTATCCGTTCCACGCCATGCTCCAATCGGGCGTTCTGGCTCCGGGAAGCATGCCTTTTCATCTCTTCCCCTTCCCAACGGCCTTCAAGCTCCACCTCTTTTTCCATCACTCTCTAGGGACCTTGTGGGCCTTTCTCTGGCTCAGACGGCTGGGCCGCTATCCGGCCGCGCTCGGCGCGGCTCTATTCTCGCTTTCCGGTTTCTTGGCGGCCAATGTCACGCAAATCAATTGGACCGCCACGCTCTGCTGGTGGCCGGCCTTCATGCTCTTTCGCCGCAACCCCTTGCCGCTCGGGCTCTGCCTGGCGCTGGCCTTTTTTTCCGGTTATCCGCCCATTCTCGCCCCGGCGGCCCTGATCGCGTTTCTGTCGGGCTCTTGGACCATGCGATCTTTAAGGCGCTGGCTCCTGGCCAGCCTGATCGCGGCTGCGGTCGCCGCCGCCCTGCTGCTCCCGGCTTTCGAGTTTTTCGCGCAATCGACACGGCAGTCGGGCCTGGGATTATCCGACCGGTTGATCCCAGCGGTAGAGCCCTGGCAATTGGCCGGGCTCATTCGCCCTTTGGGAGAGGCCTTCGGCTCGGGGGAAGGGCTGAAATATCCCAGGCAATCCTGCTACTACGTGGGCCTATGCGTGCTGCTCTTGGCCGCCCAGGGATTACGACGCCTGGATGCGCGCAAGGCGCTTTCTACCTGCCTGCTCCTGGCCGTCTCGGCCTTGATACTCTTGGGGCCGCATACTTCTGTTTCGCTCTGGCTCTGGCAACACTTCCCTCCACTCCGGTATGTGCGCAGCCCGGCGCATTTCGCCTTCCTGCCCTTGCTCGCGTTGGCGGCTTTGGCCGCTCTCGGGATCACCGGCCGAAAATGGGCGCGATGGGCCCTGCTGGCGATGAGCCTCGAGCTTCTCGTTTACGGCCGGGGAATGCATCCCACGGTCTCGGAGTCGTATTACTCGGACGGGGGAGAGCTCGCGCGCTTTTTGCAACGCGACGCCGGCGGCCATCGCTTCGCGGTGTCGCCTCGCGCCGCGCATTGGCTGCGGGGACAAGGAGCTGACCTTCAAGGCCGTTACCGGGATTTCAAGCATCGGCTTTACGGCCAATCCCAGCTGCCCTATCACATCTCCACGGTGGGAGGGTTAGGAGAAGCCCTGCTGTTGAAGGGCAGTTATGCGGTCAAGGACTTCTTGTTCAGCCTCAAGAGCCCCGAAGCCGCGAAAAATTATCTGCCCTGGCTCGACGGCAAATTCCTGGCCACTTTTTCCCCGCCCGATCGCCGCATGCCCTGGCGTACGGTGCTATGGCCTCTCATCGAAATAGAGACCCCGGCCAGGGCCTGGTTCATACCTGAAGGCTCAACCCGCGCCTTGACCGGTGAATTCAGCCGAGCCGCCGAGATATCCGGGGCGGTGCCTCTGGATTATGAGTCGTCCCGGGAGGACCGATTTCGATTGCTCGGTTACGCCTCGGGGCCTGGCGCGGCTTTTGTCTCGAACGCGTTCTATCCAGGATGGCGGGTATATAAGGAGAGAGAACAGCTCTTTCCTCGTCGGGCTCTAGGCGCCTTCATGGCGCTTCCCGTAAGCCCGGGACCCCTGCGATTGGATTTCGTCTACCGGCCGCTGTCTTTTCGCCTCGGCGTCTGGATCACTCTGGGCGGCCTTTTTGGCCTGCTTTTGAAGGGTCTTCAGCTTCTTCGTCGTAGTGTCGCCTCGAATTTTGTATAATTTTGTTGAGCATTGGCGACAAAGGCGATTCTGTTCGACTTCGGCGGCACACTGGATTTTGATGGAGTGACCTGGGCCGACCGTTTTTTCCCGATCTACCGGGAAGCGGGGATTCGTGCGGAAAAGGACGCTTTTTACAAGGCTTTCTGGAACTCCGATGATCACCTTCCCCTCCGGCATGATCTCGACGGCCTCGGCCTGGAGCAGACTGTCTCGCTGCAGGTGCGCGATGTGCTCCACGAGCTGGCCCCGGAACGCCCCGAGATCGCCGAGACGGTGGTGCGGCGTTTCGTCGAGCAGAGCCGCTGGCATTTCCGGAGAAACAGGGATTTTCTCGAGCCCTTACGGCGCCGTTTCAAGCTGGGCATCGTATCGAATTTTTACGGCAATCTGCAGTCGGTGCTCAATTCGGAAGGCCTGGGCGGCCTCTTCGACGCGATCGCCGACTCGGAGGTGGTGGGGGCCAAAAAACCGGAGCCTGGCATCTTCCAGCATGTCTTGCGGAGTTTCGGCGTCGAGCCATCGGAGGCGATCATGGTCGGAGACTCGATTGCGCGCGACATGAGAGGCGCGGAGCGGCTCGGGATGCCTCACGCCCTGCTCCACCCCGATGCCAATCCTTGCTGCGGACAGGCCAAGCGTATCTCCAGCCTCACCCAACTCGAGGAGTTGCTAGGATGAACGACAAATCCTCGATCGCTTGCGCCGGCATCATCGCGGCTGGGGAAGGCGCCCGCTTGGCGGCGAGCTTTCCCGATAAGATCAAGCCGCTCGTCCCGGTGGCGGGGGTGCCCCTCTGCCATTGGATCGCGGGAGCCCTGCGCCGCGCCGGCGTTCGTGAGATCACCATCCTGCTCAATAATCGCGGCCATGACGTGCCGCGCAGCCTCGAGTCCGCTTTCCCGGCAATACGTTGGTCATTCCTGTTCGCCGACACCGCTTCGTCCTGGGAGAGCTTTCGGCTGGTATGCCGGGCGCTTTCCGAGCGCTGCGATGACTTCCTGGTCAGCACGGTCGACGCTCTGATCCGCCCCGAGGAAATATCCCGCTTCGCTTCCGCCATGCGGGGCCGGAACGCTCTCGCGGGGCTGGCATTGACGGATTTCATCGACGATGAGAAGCCTCTCTACGCCGATCTCGAGGCCGGCTGGATACGCCGCTTGGGCCAGCAGGCCCAGGAGAAGAAATTCGCCACGGCCGGACTTTATTTCATGACGCGCGAGATCGCGGTCAGGATGCCCGAGGCCTCCCGCTTCAGTTCCCTGCGCGACTATCTCGCCCATTTGACCACGGAGGCGGGCCGGCTTGCCGGCGAGCCGATCTCCAAATCCATAGACGTGGACCGGCCGCAAGACATACGTCAGGCCGAGAATTTCCTGGAGGCGCTCCGATGGTGAAATGCCTTGGCATCTATCGCGAAAGACAAAATTCCCCCAACCGCGAGACCGACGACGCGCTCATACTCCAGTCCGTCATCGAGCATCTCTCCATCCAGAGGGTCGAGACATCGCTCATCGAGCCCGAGGCCGCGGATCGCGACGATCTGACGGGTTGGGACATGATCGTCCCGATGTGCGAGTCTTACCCGAGGCTTATGCGGCTCAAATCCTTGGCGGCCCAGACCGGCGCGCTGATGGTCAATCCCCCCGACTCGGTTTTGGGCTGTTACAGGACGCGGATGCTGGAGTCCTTCTCGCGCACGCCTGGCTTGGTCTATCCGGAAACCGAGCTGCACGGCGTAGCCACGGCCGGCCAAACCCCGCCCCCATGGCCTGGGACTTGGGTCAAGCGCGGGGACGTCCACAACACTTGCGACAGGGACGTGGTCTTCGTCAAGAACGCCGAGGAGCTCCAGGCCGTCCGGCGCGACTTCGAGCGCCGCGAAATATCCACCCTTTTATTGCAAAAGCACATCGATGGCGACTTGATCAAGTTTTACGGCGTGGGACCGGGACAATGGTTCACCTGGTTCTACCACGACCCCTCCACGGCCCGAAA
>JACQPG010000039.1 GCA_016207665.1 Elusimicrobiota bacterium
TCATCCAGCGGCGCAGCTACGGCCTACGAGACGAGGAGTACCTGCGCCTCAAGGTGCTCACCTGCATGCTCGATCCGATCTGAAATCAGGTCAAAATCACCCACTCGCTTTGGAGAAGACCCAAAGTTAAATGACATTCAAGAATCCTCCCATTGATAATAGGCGCTTTAAGAGCTAAAATATCGCTCGGCGAGGATTTCTCCCGAATTGCCCCGTACCGCGGTAGCGGTACGTCCCAGGGTCCTTAAGGAAATGAGTTAGACCCTGGGGCGGCCTTCTTCAGGGCGCTAAAGAGGGATAGACCACGCCATATCCAGCGTGGTTTTCTTTTTTTATGATTAAAAACAAGGCTTTTTCCGACCAAGGCCGGCTCGAAGAGATGAGAAATCTGCTGCGCGAGCGCGTGTTGGTGCTTGATGGCGCCATGGGCACGGCCATACAGGAACGCCAGCCCAGCCCGGCTGATTTCGGCGGTCCCGCCCTGGACGGCTGCAACGAGAACCTGGTCCTCACCCGGCCCGATCTGATCAAGGAGATACATCAGAGCTATCTTGAGGCCGGCTCGGATATCATAGAGACCAATACCTTCGGCGGCTTGAGGCATGTGTTAGGCGAATATGGGCTTTCCGACAAGGTGCTGGAAATCAATCATACCGCGGCGCGATTAGCGGTGGAGCTGGCCAAGCGCTATAGCACCGGCTCCCGGCCCCGATTCGTCGCGGGAGCTCTGGGTCCCGGGACCAAGACCATCTCGGTCACCGGCGGCATCACCTTCGACGAGGCGTTGTCCATCTATGCCGAGGCCGCCGAGGGGCTGGTCTCCGGCGGCGTGGACCTGTTGCTGCTCGAGACCCAGCAGGATACGCTCAATGTGAAGGCCGCTCTATGCGGTTTCTCAAAGGCCTTCGAGAAGCTAGGCCGCGGCGTCCCGATCATACTTTCCGCGTCCATAGAGACCATGGGCACCATGCTGGGCGGTCAAACGGCCGAGGCTTTCTGCGACTCGGTCTCGCATCTCGATCTTTTGGCCTTGGGCCTCAACTGCGCCACGGGACCCGATTTCATGACGGATCATCTGCGCACCATATCGGAGATGTCGCGGACCGCGACGATCTGTTATCCCAACGCCGGACTTCCCGACGAAAGCGGCTGCTACAACGAGACTCCCGAGATGGTCGCCCGCAAGCTTGACCGCTTTTGCGCCGAGGGCTGGGTCAATATCGTGGGCGGATGCTGCGGCACCACGGCGGAGCACGTGCGCATGATCGCCCAGATGGCGGCCGGGCACAAGCCCAGGCTCGCAAGCGCGCGGCGCCAATCATCGGTCTCCGGCCTGGAATCCCTGGTCATCGAGGACGACAAGCGGCCGACCTTGGTGGGCGAGAGGACCAACGTCATCGGCTCGCGCCTGTTCAAGGAGATGATAGTCCAGGGCTCCTACGAGGAGGCCGCCGAGGTCGGACGCAGGCAGGTCCGGGGCGGGGCGCATATCCTGGACGTCTGCCTCGCCAATCCCGACCGCGACGAGAAGCAGGACCTGATCCGATTCCTGGACATCCTGACCAAGAAGGTCAAGGCGCCCTTGATGATCGACTCGACCGATGCCGCCGTGATCGAGGAGGCCCTTAAGCGCACCCCCGGCAAGTCCATCATCAACTCGATCAATCTCGAGGACGGCGAGGAGCGCTTCGAGCGGGTGGTCCCCTTGATCCGCCGCTACGGCGCCGCCGTGGTGGTCGGCGCCATCGATGAGGACAAGAACCAGGGCATGGCCGTGACCCGGGATAGGAAGCTCGCCATCGCCCGCAGAAGCCATGAGTTGCTCACGAACAAGTACGGCCTGGCGCCCGAGGATATTTATTTCGACCCGCTGGTCTTTCCCGCCGGCACCGGCGACAAGAATTATTGGGCCAGCGCGATCGAGACCATCGAAGGCATCCGCCTCATCAAGAAGGCCTTCCCGCGCAGCAAGACCATACTCGGCATCTCCAACGTCTCCTTCGGCTTGCCTCCCGCGGGCCGGGAAGTGCTCAACACGGTCTTTCTCCACCACTGCGTGGAGGCCGGGCTGGACTTGGCCATCGTCAACTCGGAGAAGCTCGCCCGGTATACCCTGATTCCCGAAGAAGAGAAACGGCTGTCCTGGAACTTGTTGAGCTGGAAGGGGCCGGGCGATCCCCCGAGGCCTCAGGGCTACGATGCCGTGGCCGAATTCTCCAACCATTTCCGCCAAGTCAAGGCCATGGCCAAAGCCCCCTCGGAGCGCCTCAAGCTTCCCATCGACGAGCGTCTGGCCCGCAACGTGGTTGAGGGCTCCAAGGAGGGGCTGTTGGAGGATCTCGGCGCCCTGCTCAAGAACAGGAAACCGCTGGACATCGTCAACGGGCCGTTGCTGAAGGGGATGGGCGAGGTGGGCCGGCTGTTCGCGGTCAACGAGATGATCGTGGCGGAGGTGCTCCAGTCCGCCGAGGTGATGAAGGCCGCGGTCTCGTTCCTGGAGCCCCACATGGATCGGGCGGAGAGCGCGTCCCGCGGCAAGGTGCTGCTGGCAACGGTGAAGGGCGATGTGCACGACATCGGAAAGAATCTCGTGCACATCATCCTCAAGAACAACGGCTACGATGTCACCGATCTCGGAATCAAGGTGGCGCCCGAGACCCTGATCGAGGCGGTCAAGCGGATATGCCCGCATATCGTGGGGCTTTCCGGCCTTCTGGTCAAATCCGCGCAACAAATGGCGATCACCGCCGAGGACTTGGCCAACGCCGGCATCAAGGTGCCCGTGCTCGTCGGCGGGGCCGCCTTGTCGGCCCGCTTCACGGCCACGCGCATAGCCACGCGCTATCCCGGGCCGGTGATCTACGCCAAGGACGCCATGACGGGCCTCGACTTGGCCAATCAATTGCGCGATGACGGCCAGCGGGATAGACTGCTCGAGAAGAACCTCGATATACAGAGGCATCTGCAAGGCCAGGCCTCCCAGACGCCCGCCAGCGCCAACGGAACGCAGGCCCAGCCGGCGCGCCTGAGCGGCAGCCATGATATTCCCGTTCCGCCGGATCTCAAGCTCCACGTGGTCGATGACTTCCCCGTGGAGGATGTTTTCCGCTACATCAACCCCATCATGCTTTACGGCAAGCATCTGGGCTTGCGCGGCAACCCCGAGCAACTGCTGCGCGAGGGCCATCCCAAGGCCGTCGATCTCTTCCAGCAGGTACGGGCTCTCCAGGATGAGGTGCTGGCCAAGGGCCTGATGAAGGCTCGGGGCCTGTTCCGGTTCTACGCGGCCGCCTCGCAAGGAGAGAACGTCAGTCTCTTCGCTTCTCCCAAGGACGCCAAGCCGGCCGGCACCTTCGAGTTCCCGAGGCAGCCCTCCGCGCAGCGTCTCTGCCTGGCCGATTACGTGGCCTCCAAGGACTCAGGGCGCGCGGATTTCCTCGCTCTTTTCGTGGTGACCTGCGGCTCGGGGATACGCGAGCTCTCGGATCGCTACCGGGAGTCCGGAGAATATTTTAAATCCCACGCGCTCCAGGCTCTGGCTATCGAAAGCGCCGAGGCTTTCGCCGAATTGCTCCACGAAAAGATAAGGGAGATGTGGGGCATCAAGAATCCCCAGGGCATGACCCTAAAGGAGAAGTTCCAGGCCCGTTATCGCGGCATCCGCGTGAGCTTCGGTTATCCCGCCTGCCCCAATCTGGAGGATCAAGCCAAGTTATTCCGTCTGCTCGAGCCGCAAAAACATATCGGGGTCCACCTGACCGAGGGATTCATGATGGAGCCGGAAGCCAGCGTCTCGGCCATGGTTTTCCATCACCCGCAAGCCCACTATTTCTCCGTGGGGACTACCGTCGAGGCCTAGGCATCATGGGGTGGGCCGCGCTTCTGGCGCTCTGGTCGCTTCCCGCCTGCGCCTCGATCTCGACGCAAAGCGTCGCCGAAACCTTCGTTCTCATCGAGGATTTGGAGCGGCAGCAACAAGGCCAGGATTCCGCCGCCATCCGGCACTGGGACCGCCGCATGCATGAGCTGGCCTTGGATTCGTCCCGGGGAGGCCTCGAGGCCGTTCCAGCGCTTTGCGCCATCGCTCTCGATCGCGGACGCGGACCCAAGACGCGCCTGCTCGCGGTGATCGCCGCCTCCTCGACCAGGGACCCTACCGCTTTGCCGGCGCTGACCCGCATCCTCTGGGATCCGTCGCAGCCCGACGATCTTCGCGCAGCGGCGGCCTCAGGCGTATCCGGCCTTGGCTTGAGCCTTCGGTCTCGCCGCGCGGCGTTATGCGGCGCCCTCGAGCGCGGACTCTCGAGCTCCGCCCTGAAGGAGACGCTTTATCAAGCTTCCTCCCTGGGCTGCGACCAGCCAGACCGTCTCGAAGTCCTGATACGCGAACTAGACCGTCCTCGCAACGAACCGGAACGCCTGGCCCTTAGAAACGCCCTGCTGGCCTTGGCCAGGTCCGCGCCTTTGGAATCATCGAGGGCCCTTTTGCGGCTTGTCGAACGGTTCCCGCCCGGCTCCTTCGCCCGCCTGGCCGCCATCGACGCCTGCCATGAGGGCTCCAAGCGGCTTTCCTTGATCCCCGCTGATTCGACGAGAGTGCTCTGCGAGGCCTTGGAGGCGGAGTCCTCCCATCCGGAGCACGCGATTTCCGCCCTGAAACTGCTTCCGAAAGTAAAAGCGTCATGCCACGCCCTGGCGCGCCGATTCCTGGCCCATCCGGACTCCTTGGTGGTCACGGAGGCCGCGGAGAGCCTGGCGCTTCTGGGTGCCAGGGAGGCCAAGACCGATCTCGAGCGGCTTCTGGCGCATATCCATGAGGATGCCCGTTTCGCCCCCAGCCCCGAGCGGGACCCTTCCCAACTCTTCCTGCGCCTGAGCTCGGCTTTGAAAAAACTCCAATAATTGGTAAAGTCGGCTGATGGCACGCCCGGCCGTCTATCCTGGAAGTTTCGATCCTCTGACCCTGGGTCACCTCGATATTATCCGCCGTGCGAGCCGGATCTTCGATAACGTGATCGTCGCGGTCTCGAATAATCCGGCCAAGACCCATACTTTCAGCGTCCAAGAACGCATCGTGATGGTGGAGGACGCGGTGCGGGACCTGCGCAACGTCGTGGTGGATACTTTCACGGGACTGCTCGTGGATTATCTCCGCTCCAAGGGCGCGCGCGTCTTGATCCGGGGCATGCGGGTGATCTCGGATATGGATTATGAGTTCCAAATCGCCTCTTTTAACCGCCATCTGTACAAGGAAGTCGAGACCGTCTTCCTGATGCCCGATGATCGCTACACCTACGTGGCCGCATCCATGGTGAAAGAGGTGGCCAAACTGGGCGCGAAGGTCGACGCATTCGTCACGCCCTGCGTTTCGCGCAAGCTTCGGCAGAAATTCCAGCCGGTCAAAAGCCGGCGCTAGGCCCCATGCCCGGTTTTTCGTGGCCCCTGATGAACAGGCGCTATTGGTTCTGGCTTGCCGCGGGTCTAGCCTTGATCGGGCTGTTGCTGTTCGCGGGCGGCCCGTTGGACCAAGAGCCCGCCATTCCTCTTCCTCCCCCGTCGACGACGCGGCGCGCCTGGCGGGCAAACCCCCACACCAACGAAACTCTTCGCGGACAGCTGCAGGATGAGGCCGAACGCCTGGGTATCAGGGTTCTGGATCCGGCCGCTGTCCCCGACGATACCCGGCCCTTCCTCGGTGAGAAACTTGGCCGCTCCGAGGGCCGAGAGCATGCCGAGGCGGTGATCCGGGAATTGGCGGCCGCGCGCCAGGCCTTGGAGCGGGCCAGCGGCAAGAAGCCCAGCGTGCCGATCCAGGGACGGACCGCCCCCGTTATATCCCAGCCCGCGGATTCAGGACGGCCCACGGCCGAGTAAACGAGAGCTCGAGCGCGCGGGCGCGGTCGAGCTTGGCGGAAAGGTCGAACGGATAGACCCCGCGGCATATCAACGGCGCGCTGCCCAGATTCTTCTCGATGCAACGCCGGCCCTCCAGGCGCTTGGCCTCGACCGTTCGATAGACGTCGAAACGCCAATTATTGAGGAAGCCCAGGAAACAGAAGGCCCACAGGCATGCGATGACGATGACCCGCCGCCCGTCCTTGGCCAAACGCAGCTGCCAGGCCCAGGCCGTCAAAAACGGGAGAAGCATCCCGAATTCCGCATAGCGGGAGGTTTTTGCCTCTCCCAGGCCTTGAGAGGCCCGGCCGAGAGCGATAGCCGCCATAATGGCGAGCGCGGCCCCGATCAAGGTCGCCGCAGCCCACGCTTGAGGCATCGCCTGACGGTTGGACAGCAATTTCTTGAGCGGCGCGAGAGCCAAGATCAGGCAAAGCATTCCCAAGGCGGCCGAGAGCTGATCCATCCCGAAGCCTTGAGCGATCAGGTTGAGAAAGAAGCGCCAGAACTCGGCCGTGTCCGGCCAGGTCAACGAAGGAGAACCCTCTATCTTGCGATAGCCGCTCTTCCACCAAAGCAGGGCGCAGCCCACGAACATCGCCGCGAGCGCCGCCTGAAGGCGAAGCGTCCTGGCGCGTCCCGCGCTTTTCGACTCCATGGCGGATTTCATCTTGAAGGCGCAAAATCCCAGGACCAGGGCGAGCGACGCGGGGATCCCGGATGAGAACGAGTTGAGCGAAAGCCACGTCATCCCCAGTCCGGCGGCGAACAGCGGCCAGGATGACTCGTGCCTGAACCAGAAATAGGCCGCCGCCAAGAGGAAGCTGATCTGGAAATGGATGCAACCGTTGGTCGCCCATGAATGATTCTCGAAGGCCAGCGGAGAAAGCCAAAATATCAGGAAGGCCGGGGCTAACGGTCCGGGCAGCCCGGCGCTGGAGGCGCGGGCGGCGGCCGCGGCTAACAGCGGACCTAACAAGAAGACAAGGAAATTGAGGATCTGATGAGCCGCTATGTTCCAAGCGGTGAGCCGGTAGAGAATCCATGTCTCAAGGCGGGTGGGCACCAATACGCTTTCGCTATGAATGGAAAAAAGCCATTTCCAGCTCAGGCCGCCCGGCAGCGCCCAAGCCTCCAGCATCTCCCAATCATCCCAATACGGCAGATCGACAGCTGTGTGGGCCACCCAATAGAGGTGGAACAGGGCCAAGGCCGCGAATACGGCCCACGCGCCGATCTCGGCTCGAAGTCTAAAGGACCTCATAGACCGAGGATTTCTCGCGGGGATCGGCGAAAAGCAACTTAAAACGCCGCCCGTCCTTGAGCTGCTCGCCCACTTGATCGATCCGCCGGCTCAACGCTGAACCAGCTCCGGTCAGGCCGAGGTCAAGCTGCTCCTGCCAAAGAACGAGGCGGGCCTGACGCAGGCGCAAGGCTCGCGCGAGCTCGGAGCTGTTCTCAGTCGAGGGCACAGCCACATTGGGACGCAGCGCATAATAGCCGTCCCGGGCGTAAAGGAGGCTCGCCAGCACGTCGGACGGGTCCGTGTTCTCCCGGATCCAGGCATAAGTCCGCTTCAGCTCGGGCTCAGACCAAGCGCCGGGCTTCAAGAAATCCGCCCCGTGAAATATGAGTTGCAGTCCCAACAGAAGCCCCAAGAATCCTCCCGAAAAGCGGCCGAGGGCTTTAGCCCCGGCCCAGAGCAGGAGCGGGATCAAGGGGATGAGATAGCGTTCATACTGCCAGCCCCAGAACGCGTGCATGAGTCCCGCCGCCCCCAGGGCCCAAGCTTCCTTGCAAGCTCGATCCTTGGCCATCGCCCGCCCCGCGCCGAGCGCGGCCAGCAGGCCCAAAACCGACCCCAAGACCAGGGCCGCAAGAGAAGAGCCCAGGGCGGCAGGCAGGAAACATGAACCCAATGAACCCAGATAATATTGGAGATTGCTCCATACCACTTCCTCCACGCGCGCAACCGCCCCTTCCTGGAAGGTCACCGACCACTCGAAGATTTCATGCGGCCGGGAAGATTGCGCGCGACACCAAAGAAACCAGGCTGCGGCTCCCGCCGCCGGCCACGCCAAACGCAACGCCGCCTCTTTCCACCGGCGAGCCAACAACGACCCGGCCACGGCGGCTGGGAGAGCGGAAAATCCAGCGGGCCGGACTTGAGTCAGAGCCAATAACAGAGGACCAGGCCAACGGTCGAGGCTCCGATGTTCCTCGACCAGCAGCCACAGGCAGAAGAGCGCCAGATATATCCCCTCCGGCATCACGGTCCCCGACTGCGAAAGGGTCAAAGGACTCGTGGCCAAGAGCAGGGCGCAAAAAAGCGCGCTGCTCGGGTCGAGCCGCCGCCTCAGCCAAAGCCAAGCCAACCAAGGGCAGGCCGCCAGCACCAAGGCGCAGAAGGCTTGATAGGCGGCGGGCCAATCCCCCGCCAGCCAGTGAACGGGCATGAGCACGGCCGGGAATCCCGGCGTGACTATGGTCAAGGGCGGCATGCCGGGGCTGGTAAACAAGCGATAACTGCCGTAGGACAAGGCCTGGGTCGCGATGACGAAAAGGACGTCGTCATGCTGGCGTCCGAAATATTGCGCCGGCGCGCTAAGAATGACGAGGAGGCTCGCCAAGGACAAGGCCGCCACGGTCCAGGAGAGCGGGAATCGCCTGAGCATCGCCCAGGCATTTTACTCTTTTCTTGATGCGGGGCTTATTGACATGATTGGGCCATAAGTCCTAGATTTTCCCGGGCCTTTTGGCCCAGGGGGTCCCTTGCAGAGAGTCTGGCTCGCCGCCGCGCTCGCGCTATGCTCGCCTTCCGCCGCCCTCGCGGCGCCCGACGGCTATTTCGACGGCCGATCAGCGGCCGAGGTGGAATTGCCTCGTCCTCCGGCCACAGCGCCGGCCGCGGCGGGACTCGACTCGAGACTGTGGATAGTCGTGCGCGCCCCCACCAAGCAGGCTCGAACCGCGGTCGCCGACACCGGAATATCCATCGAGCAGGTCTATGGCGACCGGGTGGGCGGCATCGGCACTCGGGCCATGATCGATCGCCTCAAGGAACAGGGGCTTGCTCCCATCCATGTCAGCGAGCTTGACCGGCTTTTGCCGGCCGATTTCCCTCCGGAAGACCAGGCCTATCACAATTATCAGGAGCTCCGAAAGGAGTTAGAGGCGATAGCGGCTCGCGCCCCCGGGTTGGCCTCGATCTTTGTCATAGGCCACAGCCATCAAAATCGCGAGATACTCGCGCTGCGGCTCAACACCGATGCCGCGGGACGACAAAAGAGCGGCAAGCCGGCCATCGCGTTCATGGGCACGCACCATGCACGCGAGCACCTGTCGACCGAAGTGCCGCTGATGTTGGCCGCTTATCTCGTGGACAAGCGCAACGAGCCCGAGATTTCCGCGCTCCTGTCCCGGCGCGACATCTTCATTCTCCCGATGATCAATCCTGACGGCGTCGAGCACGACATCAGCGGCGGTTTCTACCGGATGCACCGCAAGAACATGCGCGAAAACGGACGCGGCTCGATCGGCGTCGATCTCAACCGCAACTATGGCTTCCATTGGGGCGAGGGAGGCGCCTCGGACCGCCCGGACTCGGACATCTACCGCGGACCGGCCCCCTTCTCCGAGCCGGAGACCCAGGCCGTCAAGAGCTTTGTCGAGGAAAGAAAGGACACGATCAAGATACTGCTGAGCTATCATACCTTCAGCGAGCTCATCCTATACCCGTGGGGTCACAGCTATGACCCGATCCCCGACGCGGAGGCCTTGGCCGCCTATCGGGCGATGGCGGGGACCATGGGCCGCATGACCGGTTACACCCCCCAGCAGTCGAGCGAGCTCTACATAGCCTCGGGGGATACCACCGACTGGGCCTGGGGCGCGCATCGCATATTCTCCTTCACCTTCGAGCTGACGCCCAAGACCATGTGGGACGGAGGATTCTACCCGGGAGCCGACGCGATCAACACCACTTTCAACAATAATATACGCCCCGCTCTCTATCTTATCGAGTTGGCGGATGATCCTTATCGGGCCGCAAGGACGCTGTCCCAGACCCAATTGAAACCAACGCCTGTCTCAGGAGGAAGATGATGAACATCGCGCTTATGCTGTCCTTTCCGGTATTGATCACGAATTGGGCGTTCGCCTCTCCCGAGACGGCGAAGATGGGTTCCGAAAGGCGCTTCATCGCGGCTCAGGTCTCTGATTTCGTGGAGCTCGGGCTGTTTTTTCTACCAGATCGATGGGATTATTGGGTCGAGCAGGCCGCGATGAGGCCTTTGAGGGATTTGCGCTGGAATAAGGCACTGATCACCCGCGTCTCCCTGCCAGCCCAACTCGACCGCCATCGTGACCTCCAGACCCGGCAATTGGGCTCCTCGGTTTGGCAGATAGGCATCGCGGGAGATCCGGGACTTAAGAACTATTTCCTCACTTTCCGCAGGGGCGATCGCCTGGAAATCCGGCCCGTAGGCGAGCTCAAGAGGCTGCGCGGCGAGGGCGTCAACGCCGAGATCGAGCCGGGCGTGACCTACAATTTCCGGCTGGCGGTCTGGATCTTCGACCCGTTCCGGGGAAGCACGATACATATGAAGCCGGTCTCCAACACCCGCGGTCCCAGCCACAAGCCCTCCACGGGAGAGATCATCGACGCCCTCAAGGCCCGGGCCCACGCGTTCAAACACGCCGGCGTCGAATATCACGCGCTCTACAGCACCGATGTGGATCCCAATACCAACCGCCTCATGGACAGCAGGACCTTCCTGTTCCTGCACGAAAACGGGCTCTCCACCAGGGCCTGGAGATTCTCGGAGTCCTCTCTTCCTCTAGGCCAGCCCGTCGAGGTCTCATTCGGCGACGCCAAGTTCATACTGACGCGCACGGGCTCCGAGCTGCTCATACAAGGCCGCTAAATCGACCCATGTCCGGCCCAAAATGGGCCTTGGCCTAAACATAACAAAAATACTTAGCTTCTCTATTAATAATATTTGTATAATCTGTTATACTCTATCAGGAGGTGATATGCTATGGCCGATAAAGACATGCAACGGTGGACCGGCCGCGGCGCGGGCTTTCTGGCGCCATTCGAGCGCATGCTCGGCCTGGTCGAGTCCATGGATAGGTTCTTCGGCAGTCCATGGCCGAGCCTGTCCGGTCTTTCCACCTGGGATCCCAAGCTGAGCCTTTCGGAATCCCCCAAGGGTTTTACGATCAGCGCGCAGCTTCCCGGGGTCAAGAAGGAAGACCTAAAGGTCGATGTCACGGACAACGCGGTGACGATCCAGGCCTCCCACGAGGAGGAAGATTCCGCGCAGGGCCGCAAACACGTGCGCCTGCGCCGGCGCAGCAGCCGGTCTTTTTATCACCGGCTGACCCTGCCCGCGGAGATCAGGGCCCAGGAGGTCCGGGCCAGCTTCAAGGAGGGTGAGCTCAAGATCGAGCTGCCCAGGGCCCGGGAGACTGAGACCCGACGCATCGATATCCGATAACGTCCAAAGCCATGGTGCGATTGCGCAAGAAGGTCCAGAAGAGGAAGAGCACGCCGATCTATAACATTGGAACGGCGTCCCGGCTGACGGGCATTCCTATCTGGACCTTGCGCTGGATCGAGAGGCATGGGTTGATCTCACCGACACGCACCGGCGGGAATCAACGGTTGTTCTCGGATACCGACATGGATATGTTGAACGAGATCCGGAAGCTCATGGAAGAGCACGTCAACCTTCCCGGCATCCGGATCATTTTGAGAATGCGTTACAGAGTAACTTCAATAAAGCTCACACAGGGAGGAATCAACGATGGAGAGGGAATTGACGCTCACCAGGAATAGTCCCGGAGATATGCTGCGGGAAATGATGGGGCTTCGGAACTCGGTGACCGGCCTTTTCGATGACTTCTTCAGCGGAAGGCCGCTCCTGGCCCGAGGAACGGACACCGAAACCGGCTGGAATTGGTCGCCAGCCGTGGATATCCGCGAAACGGACGACGAGCTCGTGATCTACGCGCTCGTCCCAGGCGTTGAAAAGGAAGAAATCCAGATCGAGATCAAGGACGGAGCGCTCGTGCTCAGCGGGAGCCGGAAAGCGCCCGCCGAAGACTCCGGCTGGCTGCGGCGCGAGCAGTATTACGGCTCTTTCTACAGGGCCTTCAGCCTGCCGGCCGAAATCCAGCAGGATCGCGTCAGCGCCAACCACAAGAACGGCGTGCTGGAGATACGCCTGCCCAAGGCCGAGAAAGCCAAGCCGCACAAGGTGAAGGTGCTGTAGGCGTCCAAGACCATCAAAGGCCCTCCGGGTCACCCGGAGGGCCTTTTTCGTGGTAAAGAGGCTAGACCCAAATGGAGGCGAGCCACAACATGGCCGCCGAGCTCAGCGGCGCAAGCGCCGATTCGAGCGCCTTAAGCCATGTCTTTCCCCAGCGCTCGCCCGCGCCCAGGTAGATGAAAACCACGAACATCACCGCTGGGCCAAGATAGAAGGTCATCGGTATCTGTGACCAAAAATTGCGTCCGGTCAGCGCGAATATGCCGGTGCAGATCAATGACAACAGCCACAGCCAGGCCCAGGCCAGATTGGCGCCCGCCGCGACCGTTGCCCGGGCAGATCCCTCCCTGCCTAGCACATGGCCGGCCAAGACCAACACGGAAAGACCGCCCACCACCGCCCACAAACCCACGTATGCGCTGGCTACCAACCAGGCCAAAAATACCCAGGCCCGCATCGCCAGACCAGCCCCCTTTAATCTCCAGCGATCGGCCGTCCCTCGTTTTGCCGGTCGGCTCAAGCCCATGATGATCGGATTCCCTATCGAATCGACTCTAAAATCCTCGATGAATTGCTGGTATAAAGCGCGATCCTCCGGGGTCATCGCCTTCAAGCGCTGCTGCAGCGCTTCCACTTGTTGCCTGTAGCGCTGCGCCTCAGGGGAAGGCGCTAGAAGGCTTTCAACACCTTCGATAGGATCATTACCGCTCTTATCCTCGAAAAAACCCGCCCACCAACGCTGGAACAAGCCCAATCCCAGGATCAGCGCCAGAAATGCCAGGGTTCTGAAAAGACGCCGACCCAGATATTCCCATTCTCCGGTTCCGCGCTCCATGACAGGGGAAGTGTTCGTTGGCCCAGGCTGGGCATGCCCTCCCCTGGCCCTAGCCTGCTGCCACAGCGCTTGAGCCGGCCGCAAAGGTCTCATTGGAGCGCTCAAGTATAATCGGCGCCTGGATAAAATCAAGGCTTAAGGGGCCGATCCAAGGGCCCCCCTTATGGGACCAGAGGACCCAGGATAGATTCGTTTAAATTGTTCACAATTTCCTATGGCCAGCCGGCCTTTTCGCCGCCTCTCGAGGGCTTGTGTCTTCGCGTTCTTATCCTACATCCCATTAACCGCCGCCCCGGCCCTCAGCGCGAGCGCCCGCAGCGCCCCACGCCACAATAGGGCCCTCACCCGCCCAAGCCTTCCCAGGTCCGATGCCCCGGATCATTTCCGCCTCATGGTCAATGAGATCGGCCAGGAGCCCTTGCTCAATGCTCAAGAGGAGCGCGAGCTGGGGAAACTGGTGCAAGCGGCGAAAAGAGCTCGGGCCGAATTGGCTCGACGGGGAGGGGATCCGGAGCTCCAACCGGAATTGCAACCCCTCATTGAGACCATGAAAGCGGGCGAGGCGGCACGCCAGCGCTTTGTCCGGGCCAATTTGCTGCTCGTGGTGGACGCGGCGGCAGAGTTCAGCGGAAGAGGCGCCACTTTTGACGAATTATTCGAGGCGGCGATGCCGGGTCTGATCTCGGCCGTGGACGGCTTCGATCCGAACCGCGGCAACCGGTTTTCCACTTACGCCGTTCCTGCGATCACAAAACGAATGCAGGGTGGATTTTTGAAAAACCAGGCTCTCACCGTGCCGAGCTATATGCAGACCGTGATCAAAAGGGTTCAAGGGGTCAGAACCAGACTTGAGGGCTCTTTGGGGAGACCCGCCACTGACGAGGAGCTCCGCGACGCTTCGGGCTTGGGGGAAAGTCAATTCAGTGGCTATCAAAAGGCTCTTTTGGCCAAGCCGGCCGCCTTGCCGCGATTCGAGGGAAAGGAGGACGAAAGGGCGATCGAACGATTGGCCGACGAAACCTCGGGCGATGTCGGCGACGCCGTGGATCTTCAGAATCAGCGCGCGCTGTTCCTGTCCCTGATCGAGAGCCAGGAGCAGAAAGGTGGCAAGCACGCCTTGCGCGCCCGCGTCGTCAAGATGCGCTTCGAGGGGATGACCCTGGAGGACATCGGCCGCAACTTTAATTGGAGCAGGGAATGGGTTCGGCAGATCGAGGCGGCAGGCATGAAGGAGCTGGCAGGCCTTCTCGGCGCCCATGGCGGACAGGCCTTCGCGAGCGTGGCCCAGGCCCGAGGAAGGAAGTCGGTTCTTCGACAACGATTGCTTCTAGAACCGCCGTCTTCTCCAGAGCCCGTGTCGCCGCAGATTGAAGAATATTTCAACGGGCTCATCGCCGACTCCTCCGCAGGACAAGAACTCGCTCCATGGAGAGAAGTCAAGCTCAGGCATCGCGGAAACGAGGCGGGAGCCATTCCCCTCGACGCGATCAACAGGCTTTATACCCTTCGGCTCCTGTCCCGATGGGAGGATCGTTTGCCTCAAGCCGCGCAGGAGGCCGGAGTGTCCATCGCCACCGTGTTCAAATGGGCGTCGAAGTGGAAGCCTCAGGCTCTCAACAAAAAAGGCGAGGAGCGGCTGCGCAATGAGCGGCTAGCAAAGGATCTCGTTTGGATGGATACCCTGGCCCAAAAACACCAGCAGTATCTCGCCCTCGCCCAATCCGGCCGAAAGCCCGCCCAGACTCTTGACGAATTCCTGCGCGACTATTTTATTCAGGTCCTCTCAGCCGCTCAAGGAATCCGGGTGGTCGCCATGAAAGTCCTGGACATCCCAAAACATCGGTTCTTCTCATTGCTCCGCGAGTATCGAGTCGATACGCAGCCTGTTCCGTAACTCTGAAAAGTGAACCGTTTAACTCTCA
>JACQPG010000040.1 GCA_016207665.1 Elusimicrobiota bacterium
GCTACGGCCTACGAGACGAGGAGTACCTGCGCCTCAAGGTGCTCACCTGCATGCTCGATCCGATCTGAAATCAGGTCAAAATCACCCACTCGCTTTGGAGAAGACCCATTAATATTTTCTTCACAATCGGTTCATTTTTCTGTGATGCCCGAAATCTACAATCAAGATGCGGCGCGCAACAGCAACGACACCGCGTACGGCAACAGAAAAAGATTCCGCCCCTGCGTGTCTCTCCCACGCGGGGGCGGATCGTTTATAGACGGTAGGAAGGTCTATCGCAAGCCGCCGGGCTCGCTCTTGGCCAACGATTGGAAATGCTTGAGTATGCGCTCAAGCCAGCGTTGATCCATGTCATCGAAGGCGCTCTTATTGCGGCTATCCACGTCAAAGACCGCCCAAACCTTGCCATGCGCGTCGAATACCGGCAACGCGATCTCCGAGGCGGTGTCCGGATGGCATTCTATGTAGCCTTCGGACAGGGCCTTGACGTCCGGGAACACGACAGGCTTGCCTTCCCGGAGCGCGCGGCCGCAAGCCCCTTGCAGGGAGAGCGGCGAGCAAGCCGGCTTGTCCCGATGCGGCCCGAGCATAAGATCTTGCCCCGAGGGCGAGAGGACGTAGAAGCCGCACCAGGAATAGGGATTGTCGGCGAAATGGTCCCAAAGCTCGTCGACCACTTCGCGCATCATGCGCTCGGCCTTGAGCTCGCGCCTCCTCCATTTCTGCTCCAGGCGGGCGTGCACCTTGTCGTAGCGGGCGCGGGAGGGCCGTTTGAGCAGGGCGTCTCGTTCCTCCAGCCGCTTTTGTATCCCGTCGTCGGTTTCGGGACGATCCATCATGCCTGATTTCTCGAGACCAGCAGCTGTCCGCATGCCCCTCGTATGTCCCGCCCGAGATTCTGCCTGAGAGTCGCGGGCAGGCCGGCCTTCCTGAGCCGTTGCTGAAACCAGCGGGCCTGCGATTCCAAAGAGGGCCGGTGAGGCGTCTCGGTCGGATTGAACACGATCAAATTGACATGAAGCCTTTCGCACGGACCGATGCCCTTGAAATAGCCGATCAAGGCCTCCGCATGGGACGGGCCGTCATTCTCCCCCTCCAAGAGCACGTATTCGACGAACACCTTGCGATTGGTCTTGGAGAGATAGACCTTGAGCGCCTGCGCCAGTCTCCCAAGGGGGAAGGCCCTGTTGACCGGCACGAGCCTGGCGCGAAGCCCGTCCTCGGCCGCGTGCAGGGACAGGGCCAGGTTGACCTGAGGGAAATCCTCGGCGAAACGCTCGATCTGCGGAGCCAGGCCGGAGGTCGAAACCGAGATGTGCCGGGCGCCTATGGCGAACTGCTTTTGATCCATGAGCACGCGCAGAGAAGCGGCGGTCTGCTCGTAACAAGCGAAGGGCTCGCCCATGCCCATATAAACGACGTTGTCGAGATTCCCGGGCAGGCTTTCCCGCTTCATGTACTGGCGCCAAAAAAGGACCTGGTCGGTGATCTCCTCGGGCGTGAGGTTGCGGGAAAGACCCATGAGCCCGGTGGCGCAAAACGTGCAGCCGATGGCGCATCCCACCTGCGAGGAGATGCAGGTAGTCCACCGAGTGGGAGAGGGCCGCAGCAACACGGTCTCGACGAGCTTGCCGTCGGAAAGGCGCAGCAACGCCTTATGAGCCCGGCCGTCGCCCGATACGCGAAGCTCGGCCAGGTTGGCGCTCAACAGTGGGGCGGCCTGCGAAAGGCTGCGCCGCAGGGACTCGGGCCACACCGATATGTCCTCGTAGGAGTCGCGCGACTGCCGGAAAACGGCCTGGCGCAACTGCTCGAGCCGGAAGGCGGGCGCCTTCAAATCCTTGAGAGCCGCCTCGACTCTTTGCAGGTTCATCAAGTCAATAGCTCAAATCCAAGACGTCCTTGGATTCGAGGAGGCGGCGCACCGCCTTCTCCTGGCCCTTGCGCCCGCCCGAGACATACCACTCGGAATACCACTGGTTGTTCTTTTTCATGATCTTGCGGCGCATGACATGAAGCCTGCATTCGCGGAAGATGCCGGAGATCTCGTCGATGACCTGGCCGTCGAGCCTTGAGGTGAGGCGATAGGTGTGCCTCTCCCGCCAATCATCGATGAGTATGTCGAGCTGGGTGAAAGCCAGCTGGACGAAAAGCACCAAAAGCGTGACCCCAGCGGCCAGCCGGAAGTAGCCGTAGCCCACTCCCATCCCGATGGCGGCCACGGCCCATATGCTGGCGGCCGTGGTCAACCCCGTCACATGCTCTCCCTCGCGCATGATGGCCCCGGCCCCCAGGAAGCCGATGCCCGAGACGATCTGGGCCGCTATGCGGGAGCGATCGTCCCCAAATTTGAAGGAGAGGATGGTGAACAAGGCCGCGCCCAGGCAGATCAAGATGTTCGTGCGCAAACCGGCCGCCTTGTCGCTGACCTCGCGCTCCAAGCCGATCACCGAGCCGAGCGCCAGGGCTATCAGCATCTTGAGCATTTCCGAGTCGACCCATCTAGGATCCAGCATGCCGCCTCCCGCAGACCCATTGAAAGGCCTGAACCCCGGCGCGCCGGCCGGATCGGATGCAATCCGGAAGGCTGACGCCCTCGAATGAGCAGCCCGTGAGCCAAAGGCCCGGATGGCCCTGCAGGCACGACGCGATGCGCTTGAGCTTCAAGGCGTGGCCCACCAGATACTGGGGGTTGGCCTTGGGCCACCGGAACACGCGCGACAGCGCCGGTTTGAAGGAATCCATCCTTAGTATGTCCTTGAGCTCGGCGGAGACGCTGCGCAATATCTCCTCATCCGGAGCCTCGGCCAACTCCTCTTGGCCGGCCCCTCCTACGAAACAACGGATCAAGGCCGTGTTCTCGGGGGCGCGGCCGGGAAACTTGGAGGATGAGAAGGTGGCTCCGATGATACGCCGGCCCTCGGCGCGAGGAATGAGAAAGCCGAATCCCTGAAGGGGCCGCTTGAATTGAGCCCGCTCCAGGGCTAGAGACACCGTCGCGGTGGAGACGAAAGGGATCTCCCTAAGGGCGCAGGAAAGCTCGAAGTCCACGTCCGACAGCAGCGCGGAGACCGCCGGGGCGGGAAGGGCGGATATCACGGCGTCCACCTTAAACAGCTCTCCGTTGACGCCGAGCTCCCAAGAGCCGCCGCGCCTGGCCACGGATTCGACCTTGGCGCCGGCGCGGACCACTCCGCCGGGCAAGGCTCGAGCCAACGCCTCGATCAGCCGCGTGAGCCCTCCGCGCAAGGTCATAAAGCCGGAACGGGGCCTCGGAGCCCTTTTGGCCGACTGCATCGAGCGCAACAGCCCCCCTTTACGCTCCATCTCGCGCAGTTGGGGGAAAGTGCTCTGAAGGCTCAACTTCTCGCAGTCTCCTGCGTAAATGCCTCCAAACATCGGGGCGAATATCTTATCCAGCGCCTCCGCGCCCAGCCTCCTGCGGAAAAAAGAAGCGATCGACTCGTCCTGATGGCCCTGCTCGCCCGGGACCAAGGGTTCAAGGCACATGCGAAGCTTGCCTCTCCAGCTCAACAACGGGGAGGCCAGCCACGGCCAGGGAGAGCTCGGCGCCAGTCCGAACTCGGGCAGCGACTCGAGCCTTCCTCCGGATAAGACCTGGATCGGACGGCGGCAGGGATTAGTGCCTATCACTTCCTGGGACAGGCCCAGCTCGTCGATGAGCTCCAAGGCCTCGGGCTTGGCCCCGATGAAAGAGTCCGGCCCCCCCTCAACGATGATGCCTTCCCTGGATTCCGTAGTCACCTTGCCGCCGATGCGGGTTGAGGCCTCCAACACCATCAGCTCCAGCCTTCGACCCTGGCGTTGAGCGCCGAGGGAGAGCTCATAGGCAGCGGATAACCCTGAAATACCCGCGCCCAAGATCGCGACCCGCGGGGGGCGGCCTAGCTGCTTGGGGGAAGGGGCGGTCACGATCATCAGTTCACGGACCAGGCATGGACCCAATCCGCGACAGCCTTCACGCTTCCCGGCGGGGTGTTGGGCAGAATTCCATGTCCGAGATTGAATATGTATCCCTTGCGATGGGCCGCCTGCTCCAGCAGCTCATGGACGGCGCGGCGCAGCAGCGGCGTCGGCGCCAACAGCAACGTCGGATCCAGGTTGCCTTGTATGGCCTTGGCCCCGACCCGCTTCCAGGCGCTGGCCAGATCGATCCGCCAATCTATTCCAATGACGTCCCCGCCGGCCCGAGCGAAATCCTCGAGGAATCCCGCGGTCCCGGTGCCGAAATGGATGACGGGAACGCCCGAGCCCTTCAACGCCTCGAGCACCGCTTGGGAATGGGGCATGACGTATCTGCGGTATTCGGCGGGCGAGAGAGCGCCGACCCAACTATCGAATAACTGCACGGCCTGGGCGCCCCAAGCGATCTGCGCCTTCAAATAATCGGCGGTCACTCGCGCGACATGACCCAGCAAAAGATCCCAGGTCTTGGGCTGGCCGTGCATCAAAGCCTTGGTGCGGATGAAATCGTGCGTCGGCCCCCCCTCGATGAGATAGCTGGCCAACGTAAACGGCGCCCCCGCGAAGCCGATCAACGGCAAGCCTCCAAGCGATTGACGCGTCAGAGAAATAGCCTTTAGCACGAAACCCAAGGATTTCTCGACGTCCACCCTCTTGATGCGCCTGACATCGGCCGAAGATCTTATAGGATTGTCGATAATGGGTCCGGGGGCGAATCTCAGCTTGGCGCCCATGGCCTCGGCCGGGAGCAGTATGTCGGCGAAGATGATGGCGGCGTCGACGGGAAAGGATCGGACAGGTTGAAGGGTGACCTCGCAAGCCAGCTCGGGGGTCTTGGCGATCTCCAGTATCGAATGCCTTTGCCTCAGACGGCGATACTCCTCCATGTAACGGCCGGCTTGGCGCATGAACCAAACCGGCACCCGGTCCACGGGCTGCCGACGACAGGCTCGAAGGAAACGGGCTTGGTCGGGCGTGGGGCTCATTTTCTTCTCGGCGTTCACGGCGATATATATCATACAAAATCCCAAAAATCTTTTGTCTTTCACTGCTTTTTAGTAGAATCTCGCCGGAAGAGCGAAATGGCTAAAGCAGTTCTGGTCGTCGAGGACGATGAGTCCATGCAAGAACTCTACGACGCCTTTTTCAAGATACACAAGGACGAGTTCTCCTATCACCACGCTTCCACCGCGGAGATCGCCCTGACGGTGCTCTCCGAGAATAGGATCGACGCGGTCGTCCTCGATTGCGGCCTTCCAGGAATGAGCGGGCTGGACCTCCTGAAGAAGATCCGCTCAAACAAGTCGCTCGGCGACCCCGCTGTTTTCATGGTCACCGCCAAGGACACCCTCGAGGACTGCGTCCTGGGTCTCAATGCGGGAGCGGACGACTACCTCTCCAAGCCGTTCGAGGAAGAAGAGCTGCTAGCCAGGCTGCGCTGCCTCTTGCGACGGCGATAGCCCTAGGGGCGGCGCTATTGCGCTATCAGGGTGTCGGCGGTACGCAGCGTATCGATCAGGCTTTCGGCCGTTCGAGCCCTCAGCAACCTGCGCCGGATATTGTCGTTGGTCACGATCGCCGCGATGCGACCCAGGACCTTGAGCTGCAACACCGGCGTGGACGCCGGGGTCAGGATGAGAAAAACCAGCCTGACCGGGACATTGTCGGGGGTCGGGAAGGCCACGGGCGGGGAGAATCGGCCTAGGGCGACCAAGGGACGTTCCAGGTTCGCCAGGCGCGCGTGAGGAACCGCCACTCCCCGTCCCACCGCGCTGGAAAACTTCCTTTCCCTATCCCAGACAAGCTGCAGGGTCTCGCTCTCCCTCAGACTCCCATGGGCGGCGGCCAACCGGCCCAGAAGGACGGCGATGACGCCACGGCGATCGGGGGCGGCCAGATTGACGGCGACAGCCGCGGGAACAAGCACGTCCATCAGAGACCAGGCCTGCGGCAGGTCGAACTCGTCGTGCACCTCGCCGATGATCTCCTCCATGATGTCCTCGAGGGTGATGATGCCGCTGACCTGCCCCGCCCCGTTGCGCACCACGGACATGTGGATCCCCTTGTCGGGAAACACCCGGAGAAGTTTCTCCAACGGGTCGGCCTCCAAGGCCTCGGAGATGTCGCGCCGCGCCCGCCTGGGGTCGAAATCGGGCTCGGCCAACGCCGATCGGAGCACCAGATCCTTCACATGCACCAGACCGATCACCGAATCGAGGCCGTCCTCGCACAAAGGATACCTGGAAAACCGCCTGCTCCTGATCGTCTCGAGATTCTCGGCCCACGTCTTCTTGAGGGAGAGAAAAACAACCTTTTCCCTCGGCACCATGGCGTCGGAAACCTTCGCGACCGCCAGATCGAATAGATTTTCCAAGAGCAGCAGCCTTTCCAAGGGAAGGCGGCCCTTTTCCTGGCTCTCACCGAGCAGCACGCGCAATTCTTCCTCAGAGACGGGCGACTCAGACTCCGACGCAGGTTTGAGGCCCAGCAGCCGGGTCATGAAGAGCGACAGGAACGAGGCCAACGCCACGGCCGGCCTGATCATCAAGGCGAAGATACGCAGGGGATAGGCGCCCCAGAGCGCGATCCTTTCCGCGTTTTGAAGCGCGATCGTGCGGGGCAGAAGCTCGCCCAGCACCACTTGGATCAATGTCAGGATTCCAAGCGCCAAGGCGAAGGACAAAGCGTGAGAGAGGCCCGGAGAAAAGAGGGGCTCCCAATGGGAGAATGTCCGCTTGAGAGCTTGGGCCAACGCGGGCTCGCCGACCCATCCCAGGGCCAAGCCCACCATGGTGATGCCCACCTGGATGGCCGCCAGATATCGGTCCAAATGAGCCTGTATATACTGGACCGCCGCGGCTCGCACATCCCCCTTGCGAGCCAACATCTCCACGCGGGAGGATCGCACCCTGACCAGAGAATACTCGATGAGCACGAACAGGGCGTTGACCAGGATCAGCAACGCCGCCGCGATCTGGAAAAATACCATGGCGTTTATTATACTTTTATGGTATGATTTATTTGCGTAGGGTTTCTTTTCTTATACCACTTCCCAGCTCCCTACGGGCGCAGAGGCTTTTCCTATAATAGGAAAATGGAATCCCGCGAATTCAAGCCTTTAAAGGAAGTAGGCGCTTTCCCCATATCGGACTCGAGCGAGCTGAAGTTTTACGTCGACGAGTATAAGGGATATAAGTACGGCTCGATACGCACCTTCGTCAAGGGCGGCAATTATTCGGGACCGACCAAATCGGGCGTGACCCTGAATTCCTCCATTCTCGAAGGAGTGATATCGGCCTTGGCTAAATTACCGGCCCAGCCGGACGCCCTGGAGGAGAAGGAGTTGGCCCGGTTTCCCAAGAAACTCGGCATCGAGCTCGTGCTCCGCATCACCATTTTTCGAGACTCCACGGGCATCGACCTCCGGGAATGGGTCGAGGACCACGACTATAAAGGGTGGTCCAAGAAAGGAGTCAGGATTCCCTACAAAGAGCTGGCCAAGGCCTTGGATTTTCTCAAGGAAATGCGCCAACTGGTCGCCGCCTAGACGCCGCCTCTCCGCTGGCCGCGCCAATAAACGAAAACCCGCTTGTCACAATCCGGCACTGGCGGGAACCGGGAATCCTGTTATAATTAAGCGACGTGCTGGAGGTTCACGTGCTATCGCGATCAATGAAAGGACTGAGAAAAGCCCTGCTTATTGCGGCGGCGTTGCTCCAGTTGCAGAGCTCGTTCTGGCTCTCGGCCGCGCCTCTCGACCCCGGCCCGGGAAGCCCCATCGTGGCGCAGATGGTCGCCCGCATACTGGAGCAGAACCACTATAATCATAGGCCCCTCGACGAGAAGACCTCCCATGAGATGCTCAAGAACTACCTCGAGGCCTTCGATTACAACCACATGATTTTCGAGCAGGCCGACGTCAAGGAGTTCGAGGCGCGCTACGGCAGGACATTGGCCGACAAGATCAAGGAGGGTGATGTCAGCGCCGCCTTCGATATATTTGATCGGTTCCTGCAGAGGCTTGGCGAGCGGCAGGCCCTGGTGCAAAAGCTGACCGCCGCGACCAATAGTTTCGATACGGACGAGTCCTTCGTGGTCGATCGCCACGAGCTTCCTTGGCCTGCCAGCCGCAAGGAAGCCGAGAATATCTGGCGGCTCAGGATCAAATACGAGCTGCTCCAGGAGCGGCTCAACAAGACCAAGCCCGAGGAGCAAGCCAAGACCGTCAATCTTCGCTACGAGCGGATGCTCCGCTCGTACAAGGAATTCGACGGCAATGACGTACTCCAGGCCTATTTGACCGCTTTGACGCACACCTATGATCCCCATTCAGACTATATGGCCGCCACGCAGATGGAGAACTTCAACATCAGCATGCGGCTGTCCTTAGTCGGCATCGGCGCGGTTTTGCGATCGGAGGACGGCTATGCCAAGATAGTCTCCTTGGTGCCCGGCGGACCCGCGGATAAGAGCAAGAAGCTGGAGCCCAACGACAAGATCGAGGCGATCGCCCAGGGGGATGGGCCTTTCGTCGAGGCCGTGGGCATGAAGCTCGACCGGCTCGTGCAGCTCATACGCGGGGAGAAAGGGACCACGGTACGTCTTCGCATCATTCCGGCGGACGCCATCGACCCCGGGATCAGGGAGGAGCTCGCCTTGGTGCGCGATGAGATCAAGTTGACCGATCAGGAGGCCAAGGCCAAGATCATCGAAGCCTCGCTCAAAGGCGGGGCCAAGGTCAAGGTGGGAGTCATCGATCTGCCGTCCTTCTACGCGGACATGAAGTCGGTCATCGAGCCCAAGAGCACCACCCGCGACGTCGAGAAGCTCATCGGAGCTCTTAAGAAGTCGGGGGTAGCGGGGATCGTGCTGGATCTTCGGCGCAACGGAGGAGGGTCGCTTTCGGAGTCCGTAGCCCTGACCGGTCTCTTCATCCCCGAGGGTCCCGTCGTGCAGGTGCGCGACGCGCGAGGCATCGTGCGGATTCTTCGCGACTCCGACCCCAGCCTGGCCTACGGCGGGCCTCTGGTAGTCTTGACCAGCCGAGCCTCGGCCTCAGCCTCCGAGATATTGGCCGCCAATCTGCAGGATTTCGGCCGCGCGGTCGTCGTGGGCGAGAAGAGCACCTTCGGCAAGGGAACGGTGCAGTCGATCATCGAGCTGTCGCAATACTTGCCCGGCGCCCTGCGCAACTTCAAACCTGGCGCGGTCAAGCTCACGATCCAGAAGTTCTACCGCATTTCCGGCGGCTCGACCCAGAATAGGGGCGTGATCCCCGATATCTCCCTGCCCTCGCTCTCCGATTACGTCGACGCGACCGAATCATCGCTCGACCACGCCATGCCCTACGACGAGATCGAGCCTTCTCCTTATCAGAGGCTTGATCACGTGACCCCGGAGAAGATCAAGGAATTGTCCCGCGCCTCGGCGGAACGGGTGAAGGATTCCCCGGAATTCGCCTATGTCCAGGAAGACGTCGAAAGGTTCAAGAAGCAGAAAGAGGAGAAGATCATCTCCCTCAATGAGAAAAAGCGCTTGGCCGAGCGGGACGCCGACGAGGCCCGCTCCATCGCGCGAAAGAAGGAGCGCGCCGCCAGGAAGGCCGCTCCCCTGGCCGCCATGGAGATCAACCTGCAATCCATCGACAATCCCGCGGCCGCGCCGGCCGTCGTGATATCGACAGCGGCCGAAGCCGCCCAAGCCGGGACCTCCAAGGAGGGCGGCGAATACGAAAAGGCCCCTCCAACGCCCGATTTCGTTCTCGAGGAGAGCGTGAACATCCTGGCCGATCTTATCAGCGTCTCGTCGGCGGATGGGCAGGCGCACAGTCCCCTGCGGCGGCGAGAGACCTACATCCCCTAACGTGAACCTCGACCGCTGGACCACCAAATCGCAGGAAGCCCTGCAGCGAGCCCATCGCCTCGCCGAGGACAGAAACCACCAAGAATTGAGCGAGGAACACCTGCTCCTCGCCCTGCTCACCCAACCCGAGGGAGTCTCGGCCGAAGTCGTGCGCAGGGCCGGCGCCGATCCGGGACAGCTGATCGCCGGCCTTGAGAAGGAGCTGGGCAAGAGGCCGCAGGTCAGCGGCGGACAGCTCTATCCCTCGGCCGGCCTCACGCGCGCCCTTCGCCTGGCCGAGGACCGGATGAAGGCCCTGAAGGACGAGTTCGTCTCGGTGGAGCACCTGCTCTTGGGAATATTGGACCAAGGCGCGCCCGCCGGCCGCCTGCTAAGAGCTCAAGGCCTCGATGGAGACAAGCTTCTCGCGGGCCTCGCGCAGGTGCGCGGCGCCCAAAGGGTCACCAGCCAGGAGCCCGAAGGCACCTTCCAGTCCCTCGAAAAGTACGGCCGAGACCTGACGGCGTCCGCGCGGCGCGGCAAGCTCGATCCGGTCATAGGCCGGGACAATGAGATTAGGCGCGTGATACAAGTCCTGTCCCGGCGCACCAAGAACAACCCCGTTCTCATCGGAGAGCCCGGAGTGGGCAAGACCGCCATCGTCGAGGGATTGGCGCAGAGAATCGTGGCTGGCGACGTTCCGGAAGGGATCAAGGACAAGCGGGTCGTCGCCATGGACCTGGGAGCCATGGTCGCCGGGGCCAAGTACCGGGGCGAATTCGAGGAGAGGCTCAAGGCCTTCCTGAAGGAGATATCGGCCCAAGAAGGCCAGATCATTCTCTTCATAGACGAACTCCACACCCTGGTCGGCGCGGGAGCAGCGGAAGGCGCGATGGACGCGGCCAACATGCTCAAGCCTATGCTGGCGCGGGGAGAACTGCGCTGCGTCGGCGCGACCACCCTCGACGAGTACAAAAAGCATATAGAGAAAGACGCGGCGCTCGAGCGCCGGTTCCAGCCCATCACCGTCGGAGCCCCGTCGGTCGAGGACACGATCGCGATCCTTCGAGGCCTCAAGGAGCGCTATGAAGTCCATCACGGCGTCCAGATCCGAGATTCGGCCCTAGTGGCCGCCGCCGTGCTGTCGGACCGCTATATTTCCGATCGCTTCCTTCCCGATAAGGCGATAGACCTCGTGGATGAGGCGTGCAGCCGCTTGCGCATGGAGATTGACTCCATGCCCCTCGAGCTCGATGTTAACGAGCGCAGGATACGCCAACTCGAGATCGAGCAGACCGCTTTGCGCAAGGAAAAGGACCAGGCCTCCCAGGAAAGGCTTTCGCACCTGGAGTCCGAGCTCAAGACGCTCAAGGAGCAATCCCGGAGGATGCGCTCGCACTGGGAAAAGGAGAAAGAGGCTATCTCCCACTTGCGAAAACTCAAGGCCCAGATCGACGAGCTCAAGACGGAGGAGGTCCGCGCCGAGCGCCAGGGTGACCTGACGCGAGCCGCGGAGATCCGATACGGGAAGATCCCGGAGCTTGGCAAGAAGAGCGAGCTCGCTCAAAAGGAGCTCGTCGAGCTGCAGTCCAGGCAGAAGCTGCTGCGGGAGGAAGTAGACGAGGATGACATCGCGCAGGTGGTGGCCCGCTGGACCGGTATCCCGGTGGAGCGGCTCCTGGCCGGAGAGACGCAAAAACTGCTGCAGCTAGAGCAAAGCCTGCACAAGCGCGTCGTGGGCCAAGAAGCCGCGGTCAAGGCTGTCTCAGAGGCCGTGCGCCGCTCGCGCAGCGGACTCTCGGATCCGAACCGGCCCATCGGCGTGTTCCTGCTCATGGGACCGACTGGCGTCGGAAAGACCGAGCTGGCGCGGGCGCTGGCCGAGCTATTATTCGACTCGGAGCGCAATATGATCCGTTTGGACATGTCCGAGTATATGGAGAAACACACGGTCAGCCGTCTGATCGGCGCTCCACCCGGCTATGTCGGCTTCGAGGAAGGCGGGCAGCTCTCCGAGGCGGTGAGACGCAAGCCTTACTCGGTGGTCCTTCTCGACGAAGTGGAGAAGGCTCATCCCGACGTCTTCAACGTGCTCTTGCAGATCATGGACGACGGACGGCTCACCGATGGGCAGGGGCGGACGGTGAATTTCAAGAACACCATACTCTTGATGACCTCAAACCTCGATCCAGCCGAGCTCAAGAGCCGTTTCCGCCCGGAATTCCTGAATCGGATCGACGAAGTCCTCGTGTTTCAAGCCCTGGAGCGCGACCAATTGCGCGTCATAGTCGACATCCAGCTCGACAGGGTTCGCCAGCGCCTGGCCGAGCGCCGGATCGCGTTGACGCTCGACGAGGCGGCCAAGGATTTCCTGGCGCGCGAAGGCTATGACCCCGCCTACGGGGCCAGACCTCTCAAGCGCGCCATCCAGAGACACGTGATCGACCCCATGGCCAAGCTTTTGCTCACCGGCGAGGTCAAGGACGGGGACGCCATCTCAGCCAGCGCCGGAAAGGACGGTCTCAGTTTCAAGGCAGTCCGAAAGAAAGAATCCAGGACCGCCTAGCGCATGGCCCCCAAAGGAAACTCGGTCAAAGCCGCATAGGCGGGCCCTTGAGGCGAAAGCTGGCTTTCATAGAGGACCACGCGATCTACCTGGGAGCGCAAGGTCGGCACGATAGCGAAGGCCTTGATGTCTCCCCTCAGCCGCTCTAGATTCTTAGCGCTGCGCATGCGGCCAAGCGTCAGGTGCGGCTCGTAGTCCCGTTCTTCCCGTTTGAACTCGAGCCGTTCTTCCACGAGTCTGCGGGAAATGGCGGCCTCCAAACTCTTGAGCTGCCGGGCTCCGCTCCCTACGCCCAGCCACAAGACCCTGGGATGATCGGCCGAGCCGAAAAAGCCCAGGCGATCGAACTCTATCTCGAACGGTCCGGCTCCAGCGGCCGCGGCCGTCATGGCCCTCTCGATGCCCGGTCTGCTCGACTCGGGCATATCGCCCAGAAAGCACAGGGTCATGTGAAGCGCGCCAGGATCGACCCACTTGAAGTCGGCGCCCGTGGCTCGCAGCTTTGCGATGGCCCGGTCCGCCGCCTCCCGGACGTTGGAGCTGATTGGCACGGCTATGAACAGCCTCATTTGGTAATCCTATAATATCCCGAATGAGGGCCCTGGTCCAGAGAGTGAGCCGCGCGGCCGTCCGACTGCCGTCAGGGGAGTCGCGCGGCATCGGCCGAGGACTGCTGATCTATCTCGCCATTGGACGTCAAGACTCGGCCGAGACATGCGCCAAGCTGGCCCAAAAATGCGCCGCCCTGCGCATCTTCTCGAACGAACTCGGCAAATTCGACCGCAGCGTAGCCGACGAGAAGGGAGGCGTCCTGCTGATCTCGCAATTCACGCTCTATGGCGACGCGCGAGGCGGCCGTCGCCCCGATTTCACGACCGCGGCTCCCCCGGAGCAAGCCCGGCCCCTCTATGAGCGATTCGCGGCCTGCCTAAGAGAGGCGGGGCTGGCCGTCTCTACCGGCGAGTTCGCACAGCACATGGAGATCGAATCGGTCAACGACGGACCCGTGACCCTCTGGCTCGACAGCGAACGGCTCTAGGTCCGGAAAACGGCCCTCAGTCTGCCCTTTCGAAATAATAGCGCAGGCCGAAGCCGCCATCGGCGCGAACGCGGGGCTTGACGTCGGTCACCCTGAAAACCGGCCCGATCTCGAGAAAGAACTCCACGGGCCGTTTGAAATGGGGCCAGTACGAGAGCCCCGGAAGGACGCGCAACCCGAAATCGGTGTCATCCCTGGTCTCCAATCGCCCGCCCACGCTAAAATAGGCGGCAAGGTTGCCTCGCGAAGGCTGCGGAATAGCTCGCCAGCCATGCCAGGAATAGTCGGCCAGCAAGGTCAGGGTATGGCTGACGCCGATGCCCGCATCGATGGACTGAGCGGGGTCTATCCAGTATTTGACCGTAGCCCCCGTCGGATCGCCGAGAAGCGCGCCCAAACCGAGATACCCCGGCTTCTGGGCCGATGCGGCGGCGGGAAATAGGAGCAGCGAAAGAGCCAGCGCGAATCCCTTCATGGCCGAATTATAGCAAGAGAGGGCCGCGTCGGGCCGCTAAATGCGGCGCCGATGCTGGCGGGCGGGGTTGAACTTGGGAGCCCGGGCCAACAAGTAACCGGCTATGCCGAGAGAAACGGCGCCGGAAAGCAGAAGAAACAGCGCGCAAGAATCGGCCCAACGGGTCTCCGCCATCATCCCGGAAGTGGAGGCGGTCATCGCGACAAGCATGAATACGTTCACAACATCCTCGTGTCTTTGGATTGGACTCTCTGACGGCGAGAGTAACAGGCGCTCGTTTCCATTTTGTTACAAGAAGAACTCCAAGAAGATATTAAACCGCAGTGGTGTTACGGGATTGTTAAAAATCCAAGAGCTTGGTCACGACACCTTCGATGAGAAAGAGAGCCGTGTCGCCTCCGCCCGAGATGGTCGCGTGCTGGCGGGCCTTATCGAGACTCTGGCTGAAATAAGAAAAATAGGGGCGGAATTCAGTCTCCGAGGCCCGGATCAGCAGGGGGTGCTCCATCATGCGATAGCCTCGCGACTTCTCCAGGGCTTCCGCATGGCGCGACACCAAGGAGGCGGGGTCGATCATCGGCGGGGCCAGCCTTCCGGCATGGGGAGACCAATACCGCCCCCCGCCGCGGCAGATCAGCTGGACGTTGATCAACGACTTGAGGGCCTTCTCCACGGCTCGTTCCGGCAAGTCCAAGAAAGTCGCCAAGCCGCCGGCGCTCCAGCGATCGCGGTCCTGGGCCAGGACCGCGTAGCACCATAACGCCTCGGGATCGCTCAAGACGCGCCTTTGCTTCGGCGTCATCTCCAGACTTCCGACGACCCGCGAAAAGCCAGGGCCCGTATCCTGGGATTCGAGTGTTCTGGCGGTCAAATCAAGCCACTCGCCTGAGCCGAAAAGAAGCCCCAAATAAGCCAAGGCGAAATCCCTCGCAAGATCCTTGTGCAAGGCCAATCGGAAGGCCGCCACCAGCCGTTCGACAAGACGAGGCTGCGGCAGAGACACGCCGTTTTCCACGTTCAGATAGGCCTTGTAGGTGCAACCGAAGAAGGCCGCTCCGCCCATGGCTTGGTAGAAGGCTCTGGCCGCCGGGTAGCCTGACGCCTCCCGGCAGCGCCTGACTATGGCGGCAAAGAGATCAAGCGCCGCCCGGTCCCGCCCGTTGCTCGCGCCTCCTCGAGCCGCCATTAGAAATCCGACAGTCTCTTGACCATGACCTCGATGACGAACATGGCCGTATCCGGCCGACCCACGGCCTTGCTGCACTTCCCGTACAAATGCGCCCCATAAACGCTCTGGGCCAGATAAGGAAAGGATTCCTTGAGCGACGACTCGGAGGCGCGAAGCACGAGGCCTTGATGCAGAAGGGTCGCCCCGCGGCGGCTGGACATGCCTCCCCACAACTGCCGCAGACGCTCCAGGAATCGAGGCCGGAAGAACTTTTCGCGCGGCATGATGAAGACCTTGCCGGTATCGGGGCAATAGAGCTTGTCGTTGCGATCGCGGGCGATAAGGCCGTGCTCAAGCAGGCCCTCGGTGGCCGCCCGCACCTTCTTGAGGCTGTAGCCGGTGGACCGGACGATATCCGATTCCGTCCAGTGCGCGTAGTCGTTCGATAGAAGGGTGAAACACCAATAGGTCTCCTCGTCACCGTAAAGCCGGCTTACTTGGGCCTGAGTCAGCGGCCTGTTGCGGGCGGCCATGGAGCTGGCCGAAGCCTTTTGAAACAGCACCTCGGGCCCTGATGCCACCGCCCTTTCCGAGAGCACCTGGGCCAGGAATCCGGCGAGATCCTCGCTCCCGATGGTGGAGTAGAGATAAGATAGGACGAGATTCCTCACCGCGCTCCCATCAGCGAGCAAACCCAAGCCCGCCGCGATTCGGTAAGCGAGCCGCGGCTGAGGAACGGAGCGGCCGCTCTCTATATTGAGGTAGGCCTTATACGTGCAGCCAAAATAATTCTGCCCGCCCTTGGCCCTGTAGAAGGCCCGGGCCGAGGAATAGCCCGCGCCGTCCCTAAGCCTGCGAACCGTCTCTGCAAATCCATGCATCGGACCGCGCCTCCATTCCAACGAGGATTCTACTATAAGAGGTCCCGGCGTGTGAAGCGATACTTCCCATCTTTCCCCGGTTCGGCCCTGATCGCTTCTGGAGCTTAAACAGGACCTCGGACCCGCTTGAAACTATAGAACCCGCGCGAGTCGCTGCGCTAGAATGGACCCACTAGACGCCCCCTAACGGGGGCCTGGAGGTCAAGTTACCATGAAGAAAGTCAGCCTTATGCTGTTCGCGCTGGCCGCGATCGCGATACCGGTCCGCGCCGGCGACACCGACGCCAGCGATTACAACTTCAGCCCGTGCCCGATCGGGACGCATCCGACCGGCATCTGGGATGAGGGCGGCGCGCAGTGCGTGTCGGACCAGCCCGCGTCGATCGAGTACGAGTGGGATGGGACGACCAAGTGCGAGTTCGAGAGCGAGATGGGCGAGGTTTGCCGCCCGGTTTACAGCGGCGTCAAGCCCGAGGGCGGATTCGGCGGCAGCGGCACAAAGCCCGCTGAAGAGCAGGCTCCCTAAGCCCAGCCTCATAACGCCATAATAAACCAGCCCGGCCATGCGGCCGGGCTGGTTTATTTTCGTCTCGATTCGGGTCAATCCCCGAGCTTGGAGGATCGGGCGAACCGGCCCATGGTCTCGCTCATGCGCCGTATCACCTCGGTTTCGCCCTTCTCACGATTTATAAGGAAGCGGCGTTGAACCTTGTGCCTCTTCTCGCCGCGGGCGTCGAGGCTGACCGAGAACTCGGCCCAGATGTCCGCGGGATCGACAAGCTGCACCAGCACCTTCATGATGTACTCATAAGGGAGGCCGCTCGCTCCCCGCCCCGCCAATATCTCGGAAAGGCGCTCAGCCTGCACGTGGCTGGCCACGGGCTCTCCCTGCGCGTCCACCCGGGTCCTGAGCCTGTGAACGTCCTTGAGAAGCCCCTCCGCGTAGCTGATCAACTGCCTGATGCGGCCATCGCCTTCTTGGAGATCATCGGAATGATAGAAGCTCTGCCTGAATGACGAGAAGTCATAATAGATACTTCCGCCGCTGAATTTCCCGTTCTCGATCACCCATTCCATCATCTCACGCTCGCGACGATCGGTCATGGCATGGAGGTAGGCCTTAAGCACCTCGGCGTCGCTGGCCCGGCCGATATCCGTGATAGCCTTGTCGTTGAGCAAAAGGGTAAAGGCCGATATGCCGCGCCGGTAAGACATCTGCTCGAGCGGCACATTCTTATCCCCCGGAGGATAGATCATCTCCGGGGGAAGCTGGGCCGTCTCGTTGAACCCCTCTCCGCGCACCCCGATGTAGCGTAGGATGCCATTGGCCCGCCCCACCATGCTTTCCACGGCCTGGTGCTGGCCGAAGGAGAACCCATGCTGCTCGATATAGACCGCCACGGGCATGTGCTGATGGCCGTTACCTTCACGATGGGCCATCACGCGGACACGCTGGCTCTCATTCTGCTTGAACACATAGCCGAGAAAGGGCACGTCGAGGAAGCCGGCGTCGCTGTTGCGGCCGATGTTGTAAATCTCGTATTTATCGCCCTCGCCGCCGATGACCCTGATCCGATCCTCCCGTCTATCGACAAGAGACCCTTTCCAGCTGAAGAGTATGGGGGCCTTGAACAAGAACGGGAGGCTGAATTGCTTGTAGTTGTTGATTCCCACGAACGAGGCCTCGGCGCCCAGTCGGCCCGAGAATATCCGGTCCAGCTCGGCCATGCTCTTCTTGGTCGGCTCCCGGCCCAAGAAAGCCTTGATGGCGTCGACCGTCCTGTTGAAAAGAGTCTTGGCGGCGCCGGCCAATCGCTCGATGAGCGAGGAATCCTGGAGCATGGCGAGGGACTCGTCGAAACGGCCCTGCAAGAGATTCTCCAGAGCTTGCATATGCTGCTCGTCATTTTGATTGAGATTGAATTCGATGAGGCCGTGGCTGCCGGTCTGCCACTGCGCGAAGACTCCCAACCTCCAGGTCAACCATTTTTCGAGCACATCGATGACCAGGTCATCCGCAACGCCGAAGCCGTATTTCCCCACAGTATTGCCGGTGTTCTCTCCGAGCCAATTCTTCGTGTCCAACCGGTAATCGTCCGTGTCCTTGGCGAAAATCCTGCCAACCACCTGCAATCCAGGGCCATAGATCAAGGCCTCGTCTATCCTGAGGCGGACCCTCAGCATGTCGTCGGGCATGCCGCGAAGGGTGACGGTGTTCTCGCCGGCGCGGGAGGCTCCGAAGCTGACCCCGGCGGAGAATCCCGGCTGGCCGTTGCTGACGCCGAGGCTGATGCTGCTGGTGAAACGGATCGGCAATTGCCAAACCTCTCCTTCCTTTATGTTCATGAGGCGGCTGGCCTTGAAATCAATCGCTGTCTTGTAATTCCAGACCTTCAAAAGATCATCGATAGCCCGGCACTTGAGGCGATCTCCCGTCGGCCGGATCACCACGGATTCTCCTGAAAGGCTCATCCCGAAGCCGATCGAGATCGGCAATTTATCATCGAGCGACGGCAAAGACCGGCTATAACCGGTGTTGACGCTCAAGCCCACCCGATCGACCAGCACGATCTCGTTCTGCGCACGCCTATCCAGTTCCCTTTCGGCGCGAGCCCTGACCCCGAGCACGCTGACCGGGTAAAAGGTCTTCTTGAGCGGGATACGGAACTCGCCGCAGATCTCCTCGAGCAGGCTGTTAAAGAGGTCGCTTCTGGTGAGATTCTCCTCGAAGTTGCGCTTGTCGGGAGCCGAAGGGTTCGACTCGTCAAGACCGCCCTTAACGTCGCGCGCCTCGACCCAGCTTCGCCCCGGGATCGGGAAATCCTGGGTGGTGATCTTGGGCGAGACGAGCACCGGGGTGGGAGGGGGAGTGGTGATCAACGCCGGGGATGGGACCACGGGCTCTTCCTTCGATCCAGCGCCGGGCGCGGCGGGGGAGAGCTCCTGGCCGGAGGACCCTTCCGCGGCGCCGGGCTGCGCCAAGACCGGGGAAGCTGCCGAGCCGTCCCGGCTCGCCTGGCCGTCCTTGGCCGAAGCCCGGTCAAAACGCTGGTCCTCTCGAGCCTTATCTTGCTCGAGCTGGCCGCCGGCTTGAGCCCAAGAGCCTGTCCCCAAAAACGACAGAATCACCGCGATCCTTAAAATCCTCATCTCTCCTCCGAAAGAAGGTATCTGCCTGAGATTCTAGGAATCCTGCAGGGATGGCTCCTTGGGCCAAAAAGGCACTTTCTCCGTCGGAAAAGGGCCCCCAACAGGAGGGACAAAGGATCGGCGCGACGGGACCAAAGGGCCCAGGCAGGTGCGGAGGGTATGGGACACCCTACGAACCCTCCTGCACTTTTTGCGACAGCAAAAAGTGCGGAGAGGGTGGGATTCGAACCCACGAGGGGGGTTAGCCCCTGCCAGTTTTCAAGACTGGTGCCTTAAACCGCTCGGCCACCTCTCCTAAAACGCGGAGCGTTTTAGGCACTAACGCCATCAGGAGATGTTTTGGCGTTATGTGCCCTGGAAGATGCTCCAAGCTTCAAAATACCACGGACACGGAATCTTTGCAAGCATTTTGCTTTAACGACTGGCGGCTCCTTTGCGTTGTCTCTCCACCCTAAAAATGTTAGAAATTCCGCCTCATGCCTTCTGGGGCATCGCCATTTTTCGGTGATCTCGAAAATCGATCCCTGCCGGTCACGGGCGGCGCCGGCTTTATCGGCAAAGCGCCCCTGGGCTCCATCGATCGATGCGTTCGAGCGGCGTTCAAGGCGGCCCAAAAAGTCGCCTATCGCTGGTATTTCGACACGAAGATAGAAGGGGTCGGGCACATCCCGCTCAAATCCGGCTTTCTCGTAGCCGCCAATCATGCCAGCCATTTGGACATGGGCTTGATCAAGCAGGCGCTCGGAAGCGCCGGCGAGGAGCTGATGTCCCTTGCGGCCAAGGATTACTTTTTCAGCTCCAGTCTCGGCCGCTTTTTCTTCGGTCGCTTCACAAATCTGGTGCCCCTCGACCGCTGCGAGCCCAAGGAGTCCTTGCGATACGCTTCAAGCCTTCTTGGCCAAGGGCGCAATCTCCTGATCTTTCCCGAAGGCACGCGCTCGCTCGACGGGCGCATCAACCCCTTCAAGCCATCGATCGGCTATCTGGCGCTCAAAAACCAGGTCGACGTGCTGCCCATATACCTCGAAGGAACCTACGAGGCGCTTCCCAAGGGATGGCTATGGCCCCGGGCCCGCCGCCTGCGGGCCCGCATTGGACCCGCGATCTCCTTTCAAGAGCTCTCGGAGCTGGCCCAAAATCGGCCCAATAATGAGGCCTATCGCCTGGTCACCGCGCGCGTCGAGCAAGCGGTGCGTGCCCTCGAGAGCGCGAAGCTGCCGCAGACCATCCCGGATCTGGCGGAGTTCGCCTAGATCATGGCCGGCTTGGCGCTGGTGACCGGCGCCTCAAGCGGGATAGGTCGAGCCATTTCCAGACGCCTGGCCATAGCCGGATGGGATCTGGCGCTCAACGGCCGAGACCAAGCGCGATTGGAGGAGACGGCCCGGCTCTGCGAGCCTTTCGCGATCAAGACACGGGTTATCGCTCAAGATCTCTGCCGTCCCGAGGGAGCGCGGGAGCTTTGGCGCCGGCTCGAGGGAGCGCCCGTGGCAGCCCTGGTCAATAACGCCGGCTTTACTCTATGCGGGCCTTTCGCGAAGACGGATGGAAGGCGGGAGGAAGAGATGGTACGCCTGCATATCTGCTCCATGCTCGAGCTGACCAAGCTGGCCCTGGAGGGAATGTTGGCCCGAGGGAAGGGGCACATCGTCATTATTGGTTCGGTATACAGCTTCGCCGCGGCGCCAGGGCAAGCGGTTTACGGGGCTACCAAGGCCTTTCTGCTCAATTTCACCCAATCCCTGGCGCAAGAGCTGTCAGGCACGGGAGTGAAGGTCACCGCGGTCTGCCCGGGAAGCACCGAAACGGAGCTGCGCTCGCGGGCTGGTGTGGCGGCCCGCGGTCCCAGGGGCATGAGCCCGGAAGCGGTGGCTGAAGCCGCCTTTCGCGGGATGACGGCGGGTCAAAGGCTGATCGTCCCTGGAGCGCTTAACCGGGTTCTCGTGGCGTTCGCCCGCCACCTGCCGAGGACCTGGGTGCCCTTTTTGGTCCAGAGGATCAACCGGGCCCGCGGCCTGGGCGCCTGAGTTTGCGGGCGTGGAAAACCTCACCCACACCCTTTCAGGCTTGGTCGTGGCCAACGCCTTTTTCCGCCGCCGCCTAGGCCCGGAAGCGGCGCCGATATTGGCGGTCGCCTCCAACCTGCCCGACATCGACGTGCTGGTGCATCTGACCGCCGACCCTCTTGCCATCGCCTCGCGCAGGACCTTCGGCCATTCCCTGATCCTGCTGCCCGTATGGACCTTGATATTGGCGTGGCTCTTCAAAAGGCGCTACCCCCAGCATAGCCTGCCGCGGCTCTTCGGGCTCTGCGCCGTGGGAGGCGCGCTGCATCTTCTCTTCGACCTCATCAACTCCTTCGGGGTAGTGCTCCTATGGCCTCTCTCGCTCTGGAGGCCGGAGCTCGCCATCGTGTTCATCATAGACCTCATTTTGACCGGGCTGCTTCTCATGCCCTGGGCGCTGGCACGCTTCCTCGAGCGCAGGCAAAGGGCCTTCCAGCTCTCGGCGGTCCTGGCCGCAAGCTATCTTCTCTTTTGCTTCGCCAATCGGGCCCTCGCCCAGCGCCTGCTCGCGCGGCAATCGCGATCCCCGGATTTCTCCTATGTCTTTCCGGAGCCGCTGGGCCCCCACCGCTGGAGGGGCGTGCTGCGCCATGGGGAGCGCTACAGCCTTTTCCTGATTCGGACCTTGAGCGGCGAGATCGAGCCCCGCGGGGAATTGATCACCCATCTCTCCGACGCGGGGGTCAAGCGAGCGCGGGATAGCGAGCGCGGACGCCGGCTCGAGGCCTTCTTCAAGGCGCCGGTCTGGCAGGCGGGACTGCGGCCGGAGGTCTCAGTGTATGATCTGAGATTCCGCTCGCTGTTGATCCGGCGCGCGTCCTTCGAGTTCTTCTTTCCGCCGCAGGCCTCCGCTGGCTCCGTGCCGCCCTAGGGCCCAATTTGGTACTTTAAAGTAACATGGTTATTTCTTCCCAAGCTGAGGCGCTGGCCCTTCTCATCGAATCGGGCCGCCTGCTGTCGACTAAACTGGATCTCGGCGAGCTGCTCAGAAGCGTCCTGGATCTGGCCGCCAAAGTGGTCAAGGCCGAGACGGCATCGCTTCTCTTGCTTGATGAGAGCACGGGGGAGCTGTATTTCCACGTAGCCCTGGGTCTTGGAGGAGCGGCCACGCATCTTCGGCTCAAACCCGGGGAAGGCATAGCCGGCTCGGTCGCCCAGACGCTTCAACCGCTGCTCATCAACGACGCGCGCGCCGACCGGCGTTGGTCACCCTCGGTCGACGCGCAATCGGGGTTCGAGACCAAATCCATCCTGGCCGTGCCCATGACCATCAAGGGCCGGCTCGTCGGCGTCTTGGAGGCCCTCAACAAGAAGGACGGCTCCTTTTCGCAAGAGGATCTCAAGGTGCTCGACGCCTTCGCCTCTCAAGCCAGCGTCGCCATCGAGAACGCCAAGCTTTTCACCTCGCTAAAGGAGGAGAAATCCAAACTCGAGACCTTGGTCGGGGAAATGACCGACGGCGCGATATTGGCCGATTCAGAAGGCCGCATAGTCTTGGTCAATGAGGCGGCCAAGCGTTTCGTCGGACCATCGCCGAAAAACCTGTTCAAGTGCTTCCAGGACATGAGGCTCTACCCGTCCTGGGAGGAAATCTGGAAATCTCCGGTGATCGATTTCATGGCCAAGCGAGAGGAACCCAAGACTCTCGTGCTCGGCGGGACCGTGCGCCGCCTGGGCGGTTTGAGCCAGAAATTGACCCAGGCTCCGGGCTGGGCTGAAACGGGGTGGCTGTGCGTGTTTCGCGACGTGACGGAGCAATGGCATCGCGAGCTGCTCAAGCGCAATTTTCTTTCTTTGATATCCCACAAGCTCAAGACGCCCTTGGCCTCCGTGACTGGGTTTTCCGAAGTGATACTCCAGGAGCTCGAGGCCGCGCCTTCGACCGCGGCCGCCCTCTCGGCAGGGAAGACCATACTCACCCAAGGGCGAAAACTCTCGAGCTTGGTCGATAAATTGCTGCGCTATATCACGCTCGAAAGCCCGGACCACTCCACCGAGCGCAAACCCGTGGCTCTCGACGAGATCGTGAAAGAAGGCATCGACCAGCTCAAGGAATGGATCGCCGAGCAGAACGCCGAGGTCCATTATCATGGGCGCGCGGACATCATCGTGATGGGCGACAGGGATCAGCTCCGAGACGTGATCAAGAACCTGGTGGAGAACGGGATCAAGTTCAATTCCAATACCGGCAAGAAGGTCGTGACCGTGGGAGCCGAGACCTCGGGTTCCCAGGCCCTGATCACGGTCCATGACACGGGCAAGGGCATCCCTCCCGAGGACCAGGACAAGGTATTCGCCCGTTTCCATCAGGTGGAGACATTCTTCACCGGCCAGGTGGATGGATGGGGTCTGGGGCTTCCCTTCTCCAAGAAGGTGATCGAAAGCCATGGCGGGCGCATCAATCTCGTCTCGCGCATGGGCCAGGGAACCACGGTCTGGTTCTCTCTGCCCTGCGAAGGCGCGGATAAGGAGAAGAAGCCGTGAGCGCATTGGCCGATGCCGGCGTTCGCGGACTGTCTCCCATCTTGTCCGGAGCCGACTATGGAGAGATCTACCTGGAGGCCTCCATCGGAACATCGATACGGCTCGAGGATTCCAAGATCGAGGATATAGCCACGGGCTCGGAGCAGGGGATGGGCCTGCGCTACCTGCGACGCCGCGGCCGGGCCATAGAGACGCTCCAAGGCAGCTCCCAGGCCTTGGGCGCCGTCGCCGCGGCGGATTTGCGCCGGGGCCTTTTGGGCTCCAAGGAGCCTTCCGGGGGCGTGGCGCCGCAGCCGCTCTCGCTCTATCGCCATCCCGCGCGTCTTGACCCGGCCCAGGTCCCCTTGGAGCGCAAGGTGGCCTTGCTCAAGACCATCGATCGCGCATTGCGCCAGGAGTTCGAGCATATACGCCAGGTGACTCTCAGCTACGCCGAGCGCCGAAGGGATATCGAGATCCTCAATAACGAGGGCATGCACAGGCGGGAAGAAAGGATCGCCCTCGTGTTCTCCGTCAGCGTGGTGGCGGAGAAGGACGGCGTCCTGCAGACCGGCCATGAGGTAATCGGGGCCATCAAGGGCTACGAGCTCTTGTCCGACCAGGACCCTTTCTCGGCCGCTCGCCTCGCCGCTCGCCGAGCGCTGAGGAAACTCGAGGCCCCGAAGGCGCAGGCGGGCGAGATGCCAGTGGTGATCTCGAGCGCCGCGGGAGGCACTTTCATTCACGAGGCGATCGGGCATTCCTTGGAGGTCGATCACGTCCAAGAGGGATCCTCGCCGGCCTATTCTGGCCGGCTGGGACAGACCGTGGCGCCCGAGAACATCACGGTCATCGATGATCCCACGCTCCCCTCCTATCGGGGCAGCTTCAAATTCGACGATGAGGGCGTCGAGGCGGCGCCGACGGCCGTGGTCAAAAACGGGGTGCTCGTGGATTACCTTTACGACCGCGTCACCTCCATGCGCGAGGGCCGGCGCTCCAACGGCCATGGCCGCCGCGAGTCCTTCCATTGCCGGCCGATCCCCCGGATGTCCAATCTCTACATAGCTCCGGGTCAGGATGATCCGGAGGACATATTGCGGAATCTCAAGTCCGGCTTGCTGGTCACTCGCATGGGTGGCGGGCAGGTCAATACGGCTACCGGAGAGTTCGTCTTTGAGGTGGACGAGGGCTATTGGGTTGAGGACGGCACCGTAAGACATATGGTACGGGACGCAAATCTTTTGGGCGTGGGGCCGGAGATACTGAGATCCATAGACCGGGTGGGATGGGATATCGGCTGGGGCATCGGCACGTGCGGAAAGGACGGGCAGGGGGTGCCGGTCAGCGACGGGCAGCCCACGATCAGGATCCCTCGCATACTCATAGGCGGCCGGCATGCCTAGCGCGCTCTTGGCCGCGCTCGCGCTGTCGACCCTCATCTCGACCGGCGCGGATCATAAGGAGGGTAGGATGGAGTGGCAGGGAGGTTTTTGCCCCGTCTCGCGGCCTTCTCATCGCGTCACGAGCAACCGCAAGGAGTGGCTGGAGCTTTGGAAGCTGCTGGGGCAGGATGCTCCCGCGGCCGATCTCAAGGGACGAGTCGCCGTGGCCGTGTTCCTGGGGACCAAGCCGACGGGCGGCTTTTCCGTCCATTTCCTGGAGCCACGCCAAAAGGACGGTGTCTTGCTCATCCGCTATCGAGTCAAAGCGCCGACGGGTTTCGCCATCCAGGCTCTGACGCAACCCTACGCCGTGCGGCTCTTTTCCAGGCCCTCCGGTGTCCAAATCAAGGTGGAAGAGGCCTCATCATGATCTTATCGGCGCTGGCTCTTGCCTCGGGAATGGCCTGGGCCCAATCGACCTCGACCGTCCAGCAGCTCAGGTCCAATGTGTGGCTTAAGCAGTCCTCCTCGCTGCTTTTCTATGACTCCTCCGGGAACCTGACCAGTGAGATCGGCCTGGGAACGTGGGAAGACTCGAGCGGTTCACGCGTAAGGATACACGAGATCCGGGGCGGGGCCTCCGCTAATGGCCAGTTCTCTTGGACGCTCGACCGGATCCAAATATGGAACCCGCCGCGGACCAAGCTCTTGGAATCCCGTCGTACCCTGCGATTTTTCGGCACCGCGGGCAAGGAGCTTTGGAGTCGCTCGGAGGCGGACGTCCCTGAAACTGGCGAGCCCTTGCTCTTCTCGGAAGATGGAAAGACCGTCGTGGTGGCCCTTTCCACGGAAAAGGGCTGGACGCTCTCTGTGAGGAACTATTTAGGCTCATCGTTGATGGAAGCGGGACCGTTCCCGAAGCTGCAAGCCATGGCCATCACCCGCAACGGCCGCTTCGCCATGGCCAAGTGGCTGGTGCCCGACCAGAGCGCCTCCCACACATTCCTCGACATCAAGACCAAGGCGCGCAAGGACATACCCTCCGGGGAGCTCTATTTGGGCCTGGCCCGCATCGATGACACTGGAAGGATATTCTCCGGCCGCAAGATGATATTCGATTTCGGAGCGCCACTCCCGGAAACCCCGCCCACGCCGGCCCCTCCGGCGACCCGGGAGCCGGCGTCCTCACCGTGAACTTCGCCTTGGCGCTTGCCTTGGCCCTGGCCTGGCCCGGGCTGGCCTCCGAGCCGCCTTCCGCCTCTGGGCAGGCCGAAATAGACGCGGAACTCGAGCGTGAGGCCCAAGAGTACAGCGCTCGCTTGGGCTCGAGCGAAGACGCGGTGTCCCGCCTTGCCGAGCGCATCCTCCAGTCTTCCCTGGTTGAGCGCATCACCCAGGCCTCGGATCCGGAGACGCGCTTCAGGGAGATCACGGCCTGGATCAGGGCCAACCCGTCCGCGGCCGCGGGTATCGGCCTGGGTTTGGCGCGCGATGACGCGGCCGGAAACAGGAATTTCGAGACCCAACTCAATATGCCCGAGAAGTCCCACATCTTCATGCTCGACCGCAGCCAGGGGCTTTTCGGACGAGTGGACAAGGCCGGCGTGGATTCAAAATTGCTCAAGAAGGGCTCCGAGGACATCCACGATGAGGAGCAGCGCGAGATACTTCGCACGATGTTCGAGGGCCGTGGCAATCAATCCAATCTGATCATCGTGCCCAAGGCCAAGTCCGCAAAACCCCCGGAGGCCGAGGGCGCCTTCGGGGAAGTCTATTATGATCGTCTCAACCCCAGCCGTCTTGGCGGCTATTCCCCCGAATTGCAGGCCATACAAAGCTCGCTCAACATACGGCGCCCCCCCGGCGCCCCCAAGCTGATAGAGACCGGCCGACTCGATTACGAGACCCTCAGCTATCCGCGCCACGGGATACGGCATGATATCGAGCAGCTCGCTCGCCAGTTGAGGCTTGAGCGGAATTGGGCCCTGGCCAGGGAGCTGGGCCGCCGCGATTTGACGCCTTCCCAACTATTGGACCCGAGAGTCGAGTTGGAGCTCAAGAGCGCGGAGGACAAGCTCAAACCGTCGCCCGGCCAGATCAAGCGCCAAGCCCTGCTCGAAAAAGCCCGCTCCGCCTTGTCTGATTTCGAGGACACCGCATCGGCCGCCAAGAGCCCCGAGTCGATCAGCTGGAGCCTTTTGATGTCGCTGGGGCGCAAGCAACGCGAGGCGGCCCGGTGGATCACCCTGGCGTTCCTGGAGGAAGAGCTACAAAGGATCGCTTCGGAACAGAGCCTGTGGTCGGCTCAGTTCCAACAGGGAATCCGCGCCCTTCCCCTGGACCAGAATAGCCGGGACTCTTACTTCGGGCGCGGGGAGAAGCTCAACGAGAAGCTGTCCTCGCTCAAGGCGCTCAACGAGGCGGCGGTCAAAGGCCTCGAATCAGAACGCTGGAAGGAGCAGCTATCGAGCGTGTCCCGGGGCCTCGCCGCGGCCTCCTCGCTGCGCAAGAACCTCTCTCGAGACCTGAGCAATTTCGCCGGCGCCGCCTTCGCCTTGTCCCAGGCTTACGCTCGCAAGCCCGCCTGGCGCCGCGTCCTGGATTGGATCATTCTCAAGCTGCTTCCCTGGACCGAGTCGGCCAAAAGACTCCGGGCGGAACAAGCCCGGCGAGCCGAGATCCGGGAAATAGCCATACGGATCGCGCGAGGAGATATGGACGCGGCCGATTCCATGCTCAAGGCTTATCAGGGCCGGATGCGCTGACCGGATTCAGTCCGGACGGCGCCGGTAAATCAAGGACTCCAGGGACTGGACAGGCGCACGGGCATCTGGCAATAGTTCGAGAAATAGGGGATCAGGGCCTTGATCTGGGGCACGTATTGCTCGGCCATCAACTCGCCCGCCCGTATGAGCTCGCGGGCCCGATGGAGCTCGGTCCAACGGAAACCTTTGAGATCCGGGTGCATCAGCACGTGCGCGGGCGCCATGGTGGCGCGGGCGATCTCATACTCCATGGTATAGATCATCTGGAAGAAAACCTGCACCATATTGGGAGCCTTGAGCGCGTCGGGAAGGGTGAGCTCCTTGAGGCTCTCCAGCCCCATGGGCAAGGATGGTCCCGCTTTCCTGCGCCGATCATTGCGATCGCCCGCCGGCATGGTGAGATTGACCGCCACCAAGATGTCGGCGCCCATCTCGGAGAGCGCCTTGGTGGGAACCGGGGCGACCAAACCTCCGTCCACCAGATATCGTCCGGCGAGCCGGATGGGCGCGAATACCAGGGGAAGCCCGCAGCTGGCGCGTATGGCCTCGGCCACCCGGCCCTCTTTGAGCACCACCTCCTCCCCGGTCTCGATGTCGGCGGCCACGCAACGAAAAGGGATCTCCATGTCGGAGAATTCGCGCGTGCCGAAATAGGATCTCAGGAAGCGCAGCAGGGTCTGGCCCGCGAAGAGGCCGGAACGCGGAAGCGTCAGGTCCCAAAACAGGTTCTCATACACCCATCCCCTGTCGACCCCCACCGCGATCTCCTCCATCTCTTCGGGCTCCAAGCCCAAGGCGTAAAAGCCCGCCATCAGGGCGCCGATCGAGGTTCCGGAGATGAGATCGATGGGAATGCCTTCCTTCTTGAAGGCCTTCAGTACCCCTACATGGAAATGCCCTAAAGCCGCGCCGGTGCCGAAGGCCAGTCCTAGCTGAACCTTTCCCAGCCGGCGGGCCAATCTCTCCATGGCCCTGCGAGCCTTGGGATGGATATCCAAGGCCTCGAAAGGAGACCCGGAAAGCTCGAATCTCTCGGCGATCCCCTCGCTCCAAGGAATGGCCTGGCTCTGGCGGCTGATCGTCAAGCCCTCCTCGGCGTCATGTTCCCCCAGCCACAGACACTGCACCTTCTTGGGATCGGCGATCGAAAGCAGCTCGGCCTCGAGTTGTCGGAATTGGGGCCGATTGGACCCTGCGCCCGCCAAGAGAGCCGTATCCGCCTCGGTCAGGACGCTCTTTTCGACGTCGCCCAACTCCCCGCCGAGCCCGACCAGGACCAGATCATGGGTATCCCGCAAGAAGTTGAGGAAAAGATAGATCCCGCTATAGAGCCGGCCGGCGAGCGCGGAGGCGGGAAGGTTAAATATCTCGAGACCCGAGGGATGCTGTTGGGCCAGGGTGCGAAGCCGGGCGGGCTCGCGAAAGTTGATTTCCCGAAGGGCTTGCTCGGTGGCGATCACCGGCTTGACGCCCAAGGCCCGCGCGATGGCTCCGGCATCGGGATTCATGTCCACCAGGAGCGTGCGCCTCCGGGTCTGCTCCAAAAGCTGCAGGGCCAGATGAAGAGTGAAGAGGATGCGATCGCCCTTGCCCAGGGCGGCGTTGACCGCGATGAGCTGGGGGCGATCGAGCCTCCGTTCCGGGCCGCGATGGGATTCCCTCAGGCGATTGACGAGCAATCTCGAGAGGTGGAGGAGTATGGTCGGGTTGTCCCTCAATATCTCCTCGAAATCGACCCTGGGAAGCTTCAGGAACTCGCAGGTGGTGACCAGCCTGATGGTGGTGGTGCGGGCCTCTCCGGTCAATACCCCGGCCTCTCCCAGGGTCTCTCCCCTGCCCACCACGGCGGACACGGTCTCCATGCCCTTGGCGGTATTGATGACATTGACTTGCCCTGAAGTCACGATATAGAGCGCGTCGGGATCGTCGCCCTGAGAGAACAAGGTCGAGCCCTTGGGCAAGGACAAAGGCTGCAGGCAAAGCGCGATGCGCCACAGATCGCCGGCGGAGAGCCCGGAGAAAAGCGGTATCCGCTTGAGAAACGGCGCCCAGATGGGTATCTCTTCAGGCGTCATACCATGCGCCGGGCGGACTATTTTCCCGCTAGGCCGATCGGCAATTAAGTATAATCTACCTGCTTGAACGCCGCCAGAGCGCGCAGGCCAGCAGTCCGATGACGGTCTTTGAGTCCTTGATCTTGCCCGATCTGACCCACTGGAGCGCCTGTTGAAAGGGCACGGTGACGACCTGGAGGAACTCATCCGGGTCCGGAGAGAAACGCCCCGGGATCAGCCCTTCGGCCACGAAGAGATAGAGCAGTTCGCTGGCGAAGGCCGGGGTGGGCCAATAGTTGACCAGGGGCCGGATGCGGCGGGCCGAATAACCGGTCTCCTCGCGCAATTCCCTTTTGATGCAGCGCGTGACCGACTCCCCTGGATCGAGTTTCCCGGCGGGAAGCTCCAAGGTCGTCTCGCCGACCGGGTGGCGGTACTGGCGCACGAGCACGATGTGGCCGGGATCGAGGAACGCGACGACCCCGACCGCGCCGGGATGATCGAGGAATTCGCGGGTGGCCAGACGGTCGTTGGGAAGCCTGACCGTATCGACCCTGAAGTCGACGGCGGCGCCGGCATAGACGCGCTTGCGCTTGATCAGGGTCTCGGTCAAGCGCGGGTCGCGAGCAAAGACGTTTTTAGGGACCTTCACGGTCGGCCATTATAGCAAGCATGTCCGCTAAACCGGAATTCATACACCTCCACAATCATTCCGAGTATTCGCTCCTCGATGGGGTCATCCGCCTCTCGGACCGCTCGGGAGGCCCCTCCGAGCTGCTCAAGTCCTTGGCCCATTCCGGGACCAGGGCCCTGGCGCTGACCGATCACGGCACCATGTACGGCATCATAGAGTTTTATACCCAATGCCGCCAGGTCGGCCTGAACCCCATCGTCGGCTGCGAGATGTATCTGTCCAAGGGCTCTCGCTCTGATCGAGGGCATTCCCAGAAGGAGAATTGCCATCTGACCGTCCTGGCCAAGGACTTCGAGGGTTATCAGAACCTTATGACGCTGGTCAGCCGCGGCTTCCTCGAGGGCTATTATTACGACCCCCGCATCGACAAAGGTCTTCTGGAGCGCCATGCCAAGGGCTTGATCGTGCTTTCGGGCTGCCTCAAGTCGGAGCTGAGCCAGCTTCTCTTGAGCGGCAACCTGGCGGAGGCGGAAAAGCTGGCCGTCTGGTATAGGGATGTGCTGGGACCGGACTCCTTTTATCTCGAGATCATGGACCACGGCCTCGATAAACAACGCCAGGTGCTGCAGGCTCAGTTGGAGCTGCACGTCCGCACCGGCATACCCCTGGTGGCAACCAATGACTGCCACTACTCGCACCAGTCCGACCATGAGTCCCACGACGTGCGGGTCTGCATATCGACCGGGCGCAAGCTCGCCGATACTGACAGGCTCAGGTTCGAGACCCATGAGTTCTACGTCAAGACGCCCGAACAGATGCATGGGCTCTTTTCCTTCCATCCCGACGCTGTCAAGAACACGCTCAAAATCGCGGAGATGTGCCATCTCAAGATCCCCATGGATCAGAGCCTTCTCCCCGAATTCGCCGTCCCGGAGGGATTCACCCAGGACTCTTACCTGGAGAGGCTTTGCCAGCAAGGGCTCAAGGAGCGCTTTCGCGGGGATATCCCCGCGGCCTATCAAGAGAGGCTGCGCTACGAGCTCTCGGTCATCCAACGCATGGGATTCTCGGGCTATTTCCTGATCGTCTGGGACTTCATCGCCTTCGCCAGGCGCGAGGACATCCCGGTGGGGCCGGGCCGAGGCTCGGGAGCCGGCGCCCTGGTCGCCTACGCCTTGAGGATCACCAATGCCGACCCCCTCAAGCACAATCTTCTCTTCGAACGATTCCTTAACCCGGATCGCAAGTCCATGCCCGACTTGGACATCGATTTCGCCGATACCGGCCGGGACCGGGTGATCGAATACGTGCGCAATAAATACGGCTCCGAAAACGTGGCGCAGATCATCACCTTCGGCTCCATGGCCGCCCGCCTGGCCGTGCGCGACGTCGGACGCGTCATGGGGATTCCGCTATCGGAGGTCGACCGCATCGCCAAGATGATCCCGGCGGGCCCGGGAGTGACGCTCTACGAGACCCTGCAGAAATCGCCGGAGCTCTCCGCGGCGGCCAAGACCCCGGAGATCAAGAGGCTCCTCGACCTTTCGCTCAAGCTTGAGGGCCTTAAGAGGCACACGGGGGTTCACGCCGCGGGGACCGTCGTCACCAAGGAGCCGGTGGTCCGCTACTCGCCGCTGGCCAAGGGCAGCAAGTCCGAGGTGATCACGACCCAGTATGACGGCGACGTGCTGCCGAAGCTGGGCTTGCTCAAGGTGGACTTCCTGGGCCTGCGCACGCTTTCGATCATCGACGACGCGGTCAAGACCGTCCGCCGGCGCCACAAGCATGACTTCGACATCGAAGCCATTCCCATGGACGACGCCAAGACCTTCGAGCTGCTGCGCAGCGCCAAGGCGCTGGCCGTGTTTCAGCTCGACAGCCAGGGCATGCGCGACCTGCTTTTCCGGCTCAAGCCCACGGATTTCAACGATATCGTCTCTCTTCTGGCCCTTTTCCGGCCCGGCCCCATGCAGTCGGGCATGCTCGACATGTTCGTCGAGAGAAAACACGGCAAGCAGAAGATCGTCTATGACCATCCGCTCATGGAACCGATACTCAAGGACACCTACGGCTGCATGGTGTTCCAAGAGCAGGTCATGGAGATATCGAAAAAGCTGGCCGATTTCACGCCCGGCCAGGCCGACGGCCTGCGCAAGGCTATGGGCAAGAAGATCCCGGAAGAGCTCGAAAAGATGCGCGACACCTTCGTCAAGGGCGCCGGGAACAAGGGGATATCCGCCAAGCTCGCTAACAAGATCTACGACCAGATGGTGCAGTTCGGCGGCTATGGGTTCAACCGCTCGCATTCGGTGGCCTATGGCCTCGTGGCCTATCAGACGGCCTATCTCAAGGCCAACTATCCCCTGGAGTTCATGTCCGCCGTCTTGAGCTCCGAGATCGGGCATTCCGCGGTGGGAGCCGAGGACAAGGAGAACAAGCTGGTCACCTATCTCGAGGAAGCCAAAAGCCTGGGGATCAAGATACTGCCTCCCGACATACAGAACTCCGAGGCCCGGTTTTCGATCGAGGATGCGGGCGCCATCCGCTTCGGCCTCGTGGCGGTCAAGAACGTGGGGCAGGGAGCGGTCGACTCGATCCTGGCGGCGCGCAAGAAGGCCCTTTTCAAGGATCTCGAGGACTTTTGCGGCCGGGTGGAGCTGCACGCCGTCAATAAGAAGGTCGTGGAGTCGCTGGTCAAGGCCGGCGCCATGGATTCTTTGGATGCCGAAAAGGAGCTTCGGCTCAAAAGGGCCCGGCTCCTGTCCCGAATCGAGGATGCGGTCAACCGCCATGCGCGGCTCCGGGAGGAACTGGCTCGGGGACAGGGCTTGTTGTTCTCCCATGAAGAGACCCAGAGCGACGCCATCACCGAGTCCGTGGCCGTCAAACCCCTTTCGGATCATGACCTGCTGGCCTTCGAAAAGGAGGTGCTGGGTTTTTATTATTCCGGCCATCCTTTGCTGCGGGTCCAGGCCCAGCTCAAGGCGGCCGCCACCCACGCCATAGGAGACTTGTCGACCGACAAGCCCGCGACGGTGCGGGTGGCCGGCCTCGTCACCCAGGTCAAGCGTATGGTCACCAAGAGCAAGGGTGAACCTTGGGCGCGCGGCGAGCTGGAGGATCTATCCGGGACCATCGCCTTGCTGGTCTTTCCCAAGGCCTACGCCTCGGGCCTGGGGCGTCAGTTGACGGCCGGAGCCATAGTTTCGGCCTCCGGCAGGCTCAGTTTCCGGGGCGAGGGCGGCGACGCGGAGCGCGAGCTCATCGTCGAGGAGATACAGCCCCTGGATCTGGCGGTCAAACGTTTCGCCCGCAGGCTGAGGCTGCGGCCGCGGCCCGAAAGGATAGATTCCGGCGGCTGGGAGAGGCTCAGGGAGGCTTTGGAGCGCCATCCCGGCCGATGCCCCGTCATCCTGGAACAGGAGACGCCAGAGGGCCTGGCCTTGCTGGAGCTGGACCACAACGTGCAACTTGACGAAAATTTGTTAGAATCGATTGGGGAAATTTTAGGGGAAAAATCATGGGCGATCGAAAGCGGATCCTAGTGGCCGACGATGATCCCGATTTGCTCGACTTGCTGAAGATGGACTTAAGCCACCAAGGCTACGATATCCTCGCCGCGGCCAACGGCAAGGACGCCCTCCAGATAGCCATGGCCGAGCAGCTTGACCTGATCCTGCTCGACGTCATGATGCCCTATATCGATGGCTATCACGTCGCTTATGAGGTGACCAACAAGCTGGGCGCCAAGGCGCCCCGGATCATGCTCATGACCAGCCGGGATACCGCCCGCGAGAAGGGCATCGCCCTGATGAGCGGAGCCGAGGACGTTTTCCAAAAACCCTTTGAGATGTCGGCCCTTCATACCAAGATCTCCGAAATCCTCGGAAAGGGTAACAAGAACGCTGATTCCAAGAAAGACAAGAACTAGCTCGGCGAGTCCCCGCTGGATTGCCGCCATGGCCCTGGCCTGGACCTTGGCTTTCGATCCCGTCCCTCTACGAGCAGAAGAGGGTCAGGCCGTGCGCATCCGACCCAAAAAAGAAACGGCCGCCGACTGGAAACGGGAGCCCGGCCTTCTCCAGCCTAACCCGGACGTCATAGACCTGCCTACCGCGGCGGTGTTGGACTATGGGGGTTACGCGCCCAAGAGCCGTTTTTTCTCCAATGGCGGGGTCCTTCAATATCTCTCATTCGGCGTTTTTCATGGTCTCAGCCTGGGCGCCTCGCTCAACGTCGACGGATTCATAGGGACGCAGCGCATCGTGCGCCTCAGGGCTCCCAGCGTCCAGGTGAAATACCGGTTTTTCGACGGCGACAGGTTCTTGCCGGCCTTGGCGGCCGGTTACGATGGTCAAGGTTATCTCTATAACCAGTTGACCAAACGCTATAACCACAAGCAGCGCGGGTTTTTTGTGGTAGGGACGCTCGAATTGGGCGTCCCCGGCCTGGAATTCCACCCATCCGCCAATATATCGGACTTCGACTCGAATTCGATATTCGGCGCCATGGCTTTAAGCTATAATATACAGGATCGTCTGTCCCTTCTCAGCGAGTGGGATAACGTCAACAATTTCCGAGACAGCCGCTTTAACAGCGGCGTGCGGGTTTTTATCACCCCGCGCTTTCATCTGGACTTCGCGGTGCGGGCCATCGGAGAGGGTGGTCGGTTTTCCGACGGCAATTCCCGCGGCCCCGAGCGCATAGTCCAGATAAAATATAGCGGAAATTTCTAATAAATCTGACTTTAGGAGAGTTTATGCCACAAGCCACCGCCACCAAACCCCATGCCGGCACCCTGAAGGATCATTTCGTCAAATTGAGCCCCGGCAAACTCATGGGCCTTCGCCAGATCACCGACTCCAACAATCGCTTCAAGGTGCTGGCTCTCGACCAATCCAACTCCTTCAAAAAGGCCTTGCGCGCCATGCATGAGCGCGCTGGCAAGCCGGCCGAACCCAGCTATGAGGAAATACGGGACTGCAAGCTCGAGATGGTCCGGGGCCTGGGCTCGCATGCCAGCGCCGTCCTCCTGGACGTCAATTTCGGCGCCCGGCAAGCCCTGAACTCCTTTGCGCTGCCCAAAGGCGTGGGATTGATCGTTCGCGTGGAAGCCTCCAAGGACGCGGGACTTCCGGGCGAATATGAGCCCGGCTGGTCCGCGGAGAAGATCAAGAGGATGGGAGCCTCCGCCGTCAAGCTGTTGGTCTATTTGGATACCGAGGACAAGGCCAACACCCGGGCCCAGCTCTCCTTCGCGGAGAAGGTCTCGGAGGAATGCCGCAAGCACGACATCCTCCTGATGACCGAGGAGCTTTCCTTTCCCCGCAAGGGCGAGGAGAAAACCTCTCCCGCGTACAAGACGCGCAAGGTCAATAACATTCTGGAGGCCACCCGGCTTTTGGGACCGCTCACCGATATACTCAAGCTCGAGTTCCCGGGAAGCATCAAGGACGACGGCTCGAGCCAGCTCGCCGACAACCTGGCGCGCCTCAATGAAGCCGCCATCAGGCCCTGGGTTCTCCTGTCAGCCGGCGAGAAGTTCGATCTCTTCGTCAAGCAGGTCGAGATGGCCATGAAAGCCGGGTGCTCGGGCTACATGGCCGGACGAGCCATCTTCAACGAGTATTTCGATCAATCCACCCCGGCCGACCGCGCCAAGTTCCTTTCGGGCACCGGCGTCGAGCGGATGAAGACCCTCAATCGCATCGTGGACTCCTCGGCCCAAGCGTGGACGACCCGCTATGGAATCAAGCCGGAGGACCTCGGAGCGGCCGTGACCCCTACCTGGTACCTCGACAAGGGCGAAAAAGCCGGCAAGGCCGGAGCGGTCAAGGGCGACTATTGAATCCATGAAGCGCATCGGCATATTGACGGGTGGAGGCGACTGCCCCGGGCTCAATCCCGCCATCAGGAGCGTCGTGCTCAAGGCCCATTCCTTGGGTTATGAATGCCTAGGCATCCAAGAGGGCTGGAAGGGCATGATCTCGGGAAGCGCCAAGCCCCTCAAGCCCGAGGACGTCGAGCCCATCATCTCCTGGGGCGGCACCATACTCGGCACCTCTCGGACCAATCCCTATAAGAAGGAGGGGGGGACCCAGGCCGTCCTGGAGAACTTCCGGAAGCTCTCCTTGGACGCCCTTGTCGCCATGGGCGGGGAGGATACGCTGGGCGTGGCCTCGAAACTGTTTCGCGAGCATAATGCGCGGGTGGTGGGCGTCCCCAAGACCATGGACAATGACCTATCCGCGACCGATTATACGTTCGGCTTCGATACCGCCGTCACGGTGGCCGTCGATGCGGCCCAGCGTCTATTGGACACGGGGCGCAGCCACCGGCGCATCATGGTGCTCGAGGTGATGGGCCGGCACGCCGGCTGGGTCGCCCTCTACACCGGCATCGCCGCCGGCGCCGATTATATCTGCATTCCGGAGCGGAAGGTCGACGTAACGGACATGACCCAGCGGCTGAAGGCCGCGCATGGGCGCAAGAACGTGGCCTTGGTCGTGGCCTCGGAGGCCATCGACCTCGGCGATGTCAAGGAAGAGAAGCTCGATGAGTTCGGGCACATGATATTGAAAGAGCGGGGCGTCGGCGAGAAACTTTCCGAGCTGATCCAGAAGGCCACCGGCATCGAGACCCGCGCCGCGGTGATAGGACATATACAACGGGGAGGACCGCCGACCCTTTTTGATCGGATATTGGCCACGCGAGTCGGTTTGAGGGCCGCCGAACTGGTGCACGAGGGGCGCTTCGGCCAGATGGTGGCCCTGCGGGGCGACCAAGTGGACGGCGTGCCCTTGGAAGAGGCGACCTCAAAACTCAAGACCGTTCCCCGCGAGTGGCTCGACATCGTCGACGCTCTCACCGGGACCCGGGTATTGGCCAGAGCGGGCGCCTAGCCGGGGCGCGAGGCGTCCCGGTACTATTTATGGAAACGCAGAAGTTCCAGCGGCGAACGGTTCTCATCAAGCGCTCGCTGCAGCTCAAATACATCGGGATGGTGTTTTTGAGCGTGCTGGTCGCCTCCTTCATCGTAGGGGCCGACATCTATTACTCCATGGCCAAGCTGGTGCTCGTCGAAAACCCCTCGCTCGCCCCGGCCTTCATGCAATTCAACAAGATCATCGTGGTCAAGCTGGGCCTGTATCTGATCCTGATGCTGCTGATATCGCTCTACATATCCCATCGTTTCGCCGGGCCCATCTACCGCTTCGAGAAAAGCGCACAGATCGTGTCCTCGGGCGACCTGACCCACCGGGTCTCGTTGAGGACCGGCGATGAGTTGCTCGAGCTGCAGGAAGAGTTCAACGGGATGCTGGCCAGCCTCCAGGCCCTCATCCAGAAGGACCGCAATCTGGCCCGGCATTTGAGCGACAGGGTCACCGACATGATCAAGAAGCTGCCGGACGGCTCCCCGACTCAAGCGCTCCGAGAGGATATGCTGTCGGTCAAGATGGAGCTGGATCATTTGACGAAGTCCTTCAAGGTTTAACCTTTCGTGGCACCGACCGTTTTACCGGCTCTGCTGGCCCTGCTGGCCCTGGCTTTCCCCCTTCAAGCGGCTTCTCCGGGAGCGATAGAAAAGGTGCTCACGCTCGAGGAGGCGCGGCGCCTGGCCTTTCTCAACGACGCCCGGCTGCTCTCGGCGGAACAGGACAAGATCATCGCTGAAGAGCGGGTCAGGGAGGCCCGCTATCTTTTCTTGCCGGAGTTCGGACTCCAGGCCAGCGCCACGAAATACGAGGCTCGCTATCCCTTCTCTCTCTCCGGCGATTTCCGGAACATCCTGCTCTTTCCGGACAATCCCCCCACCTATGGGGCGAACACCGGCAACATATACTCGGGCCGGGGCTACATGCGCATGTCCCTTTACGAGGGCCGCCGCAACATCAACACCTTGCGTCTGGCCCAAGCCGCGCAGAAGCAAGCCACCAGCAATTACGAGTCGGTCAAGATGGACTTGGCCCTATCGGTCAAGGAGGTGTTCTATCGCCTTCTGTTGGCGCAGGAGAGGGCCCGCGCGTCCCGGCAGACCCAGGAAGCCGCGAAACGCGTGCTCAGCGGCGGACGTTTGGACGGCTGGGAGCGGGTCGAGGTCGAGGCCCTGCTGGCCAGGGCGCGCGCGACAGCCTCCGAAGCGGCCCATAACCTGGACCTAAGCCGCTTGGCCTTCCTCAAGAATCTCAATCTAGAACTCGACACTCCTTTCCGAGTGGAAGGCAAGCTTGAAAGCCAGCCGGTGGAAATGAACATAGAGAGAGCGGTGCTCTGGGCCATGGAGTTAAGGCCTGAGCTGCAATCGGAGACCTACAAGGCTCAAATGGACGCGATCTCGGTCAATCTCGCCTCCGCGCGCCGCAATCCCACCGTATTCCTGGCGGGCGATTACGAGCTCACCGGATTGCGATTTCCACTGCGGGACAACAACTGGGACGCCACGGTCGGCATACGGATCCCCCTGTCCTATGACTATTGGAGCCAGATAAAGCAGAAGCGCGCGGAGCAACGGCAGGGCCAGCTCAAGCGGACCGAGCTCCAGGATCGGGTCAGGCTCGAGGTGCGCCAGGCCTATGAGACCCTGCAATATTGGCAGAAGGAATGGCCCCTGCGACGGCAGCAATTCGAGCGCGTGGAGAAGCTTTTCGAGGCGGTGAGCGGACAAGGGGGCGGTTCCCTGGCTAGATTACGAGCCATGTCCTCGGTGCTGGACTTGAAGCTGGCCTCACTCTCCGCCTTGACCGAGCATATGCTCGCCCATGCGCGGCTCGAGCGCGCGGTCGGTCGGCAAATCCCGTGAGCTCGGGGTCCATGAGGCGGGCCTCGGCGGTATTGCTGTCCATCTATCTGGCGACAGCTCCGGCGGCAGCGCTCGATCTCAGCGACGATGGCCTGCTGCGCGACCATCTATGGCGCCAGCTCACGGCCAAGCCTAAAGGAGAAAGGCCCGTCGTGGGATTGGTCTTCTCCGCCGGCTCGCTGAGGGCGGCGGCCCACGTGGGAGTGATCACCGTCCTCGAAAACGCCGGCTTCCCCGTGGACGTGGTAGCGGGCACCTCCATGGGCGCCATCGTCGGGGCCCTTTACGCCGCCGGCAAGCCGATCAAGCGGCTCTGGGAGCTGGCCCTCGGCCTGCGCATCAGCTCGGGAAGCAACTATAACGCCTTCAACCTCCTGCGCCTGCTGCTTTTCGACCGGCTGCTCTCGTCCAAGAATACCGAGAAGTTCATCCGCGATGAGATCGGAAGCCGGAGCTTCGAGGAGCTGAAAAAGCCCTTTGCCTGCGTGGCCATGGACCTCTACTCCGGCGAGGGGATCATATTCCGGGAAGGCGAGCTGGCTCCGGCCGTTCGCGCCAGCATGAATCTTCCCGGCATCTTCGCTCCGGTCGAATACCGGCATCGCTATCTGGTCGACGGCGGAGTCGTCAACTACATCCCTATCGACGCCGCCAAGCTCCTGGGCGCGGATTGGGTGCTGGCCAGCGTCACGGAGACGGACTATACCTATTCCAAGCCCCAGAACGTGCTGCAAAGCCTCGAGCAGGTCATCGACATACGGGGCACCTTGCTGGCGCGCGAGCAGAAAAAATCGGCCAACTTCCTCATCGAGCCGCCGGTAGGCGATATAGGCTTTTACGACACCAGCCGTTCATACGAAGCCATCGCCAAGGGCGTCATGGCCGCTCATCGCCGCATCGGCGCGGCGATGGAGGAATACATCCTTTTCTCGTTGGATTGCCTGCTCAAGGATTACATCCCATGAGCGCGGCTCTCGCGGCCCTGATCGCCTTGCTCGCTCCCTGCCAAGGGGCCATATTGGCTCCTCTCAAAGACCCGCTATCGATCTCGATGAGCCTTTTCGAGAAAGGGGAGCATCAACAGGTCATCTCGATCCTGGGTCCCGAGTCCCTCCAGAAGCTCCGGGGAGACGAGCTCCGGCGCGCCTATTTCGTGCTGGGCAACAGCTATGAAAAGACCGGGCGCATCGACAAGGCCCTCGGGATCTATCAACTCGGCACCAACCTGTTCCCTCGCGATATCAATCTCCTTTCCGAGCTGGCCCGGCTTCTTCAGCATGCGGGGCTCGAGGAGCAAGCGGCCCCGATTTACCAAAAAGTGCTGGATATCCATCCCAACAACGCTTCGGCCCATTTGGGCCTGGCCGAGATAGACCATTCGCTTGGGCTTCTCGAGCGCAGCGCGGGCCATTACGAGAAGGCCCTTGAGCAGCTTTCCGCGGACCCGAGACGCTGGCGGGCCTATGCCGAGGTGTTATTGGAGATGCGGGAATACAAGACCGCGGAGTTGGCGGTGCAAAAGGCCTTGCAGCGCTCCTATGACCCCCAATCCCTGCTCGTGCTCGCCTTCATCCAGAGGGCCTCTGGCAAGCTCTCCGCCGCATTGGCGACCTTGGCCGTGACCACCGACCCCCAAGCCGATCGCGTCCGGGCTCTCTGGCTGCTCGAGGCCGGGGAGCATCAGAAGGCCTTGGCGGCTTCCGAAGAGCTGCTCAAGGCATCCCCCGGCAATGCCTTGGCCCTCTGGGTGAGGGCGCGAGCGAGACTTCGGCTCGGCCAAGCCGAGGCGGCGGCCAAGGACCTTCAGAGCTTGTCCCAGAACACGGCGGCGCCTTTTGCCGCCAAGGTGGCGGCCGAGTTCGCCCGAAGGCTTCGATGATGCGCTTCTATAAGCTCTCCGGGGCCGGCAACGATTTCGTCCTCATACGCAGGCCACCCGGCCGGCTCCCCGCTTTGGCCCGCCGGCTCTGCGACCGCAGGGGAGGGATCGGCGCGGATGGTCTCTTGGCGGTCTCACCGGCCGGACTGAGGGTCGATTATCTCAACGCCGACGGCAGCCCCGCCTTTTGCGGCAATGGCGCTCGTTGCGCGGCGCTCTGGATGCACGACCACGGCTGGACCAAGGGCTTGCGTGAGTTTTCCATGAAGACCTCGCAAGGCCGGGTGCTCGCCAGGGTATTGGGGCGCGAGAAAGTCTCCCTGCGCATGCCCGCGCCCAGCACCCTCCGCCTGGGTTTGCGGCTCGAGGCCTTGGGGCGCCGTTTCAAGGCTCATGCCCTCGACACCGGCGTGCCCCACGCGGTCGTGCCGGTGGACGATCTCGATCATTTCCCGGTGGTCGAGACCGGACGAGCCTTGCGCCATCACCGGGCTTTCGGCCGAGCCGGGGCCAACGTCGACTTCATCCGCGTGACGGCGAGCGAAGTCAGGCTTCGAACCTATGAGCGGGGAGTGGAGGACGAGACCCTGGCCTGCGGGACGGGAGTCGTGGCGGCGGCCATCGTCGCCCGGCGCCTCAGCCGCTTGCGCCCGCCCATACGGGTGCGGGTGCGCAGCGGCGAGTCGCTGATGGTGCGCTTTGACGGCGGCGCCGCCTTGCCCAGCGAGGTCTGGCTCGAGGGCCCCTGCCGGCAGGTTTTCACGGGAGAAATCGATGCCTAATCGGAAGATGACTCTCCGACTCGAAGGATGTTTTACGGCCCTGACCACGCCTTTCAGGGCCGATGGCCAGGTCGACGAGCCCGCCCTGCGCCGTTTAGTGCGGCGCCAAGCCCAGGCCGGGGTTTCGGGCCTGGTCCCCTGCGGCTCGACCGGAGAAGCCGCGACCTTGACCCATTCCGAATTCCTTAGGGTCTTGGAGATCACGCTGCGGGAATCCCAGGGGCAACTTCCCGTGATCGCCGGCATCAGCGCCAACGCCACATGGAAGGCTTTGGAGCTCAGCCGGGAAGCCGAGCGTCTCGGGGCCGACGGCCTGCTCGCGCTGGTGCCCTATTACAACAAGCCCACGCAGGAGGGGATGTATCGGCATTTCCGGGAGATCGCCGCCAACACCCGTCTTCCCATCATCGTCTACAACATCCCAGGGCGCACGGGCGTCAATCTATCGCCCAAGACCTTGGCCCGGATCGCGTCCGACTGCCCGAATGTGGTCGCGGTCAAGGAGGCGGCTGGAAGCCTCGATCAAGTGAGCGAAATTCTCTCGCTTTCTCCGAAATTGACCGTGCTCTCGGGCGACGACAGCCTCACCCTGCCCATGATGGCGGTCGGCGCCAAGGGCGTCATCTCGGTGGTCTCGAACATAGCCCCTCAGCAAACCGAGGCCCTTTGCCGGGCATTCCTATCGGGCCAGAACAAAAAGGCCGCCAAGCTTCATCTCAAGATGTTCCCGTTGATCAAGGCCCTCTTCATCGAGACCAACCCCATCCCGATCAAGGCGGCCCAGGAGATGCTGGGGCTTTGTCGCGCGGACCTGCGCCTGCCCCTGACGCTCATGAGCTCCGCCAATAGGGCCCTATTGCGCCGCGAGATCAAGGCTTTCGGGGCCCCTCGCTAAGACCTGCTCCACAAGCGCATCCAATAAATCCAGGCGCCGGAGATCGCGCTGCCCGCCGAAGCGAATGCCGCGCTCACCCACAATGGTTCCCAGCGCCGAGTGGCCGGCTTCTCCGGCTCCTCGTTGAGAGGAGGCTCCCATTTCGGGTAGCTGTCGATCCCCGGTTTGATCGTTCTTAATATTTGGTCGAGATAGAACCCGGCGTTTTCCGTGGTCCGACCCTCATGCAAAAAGAGGCGATGGCTGGCCACATCCAAGAAAACGCTTTGCACCTCGTCCGGAGTGATGGCCTTCTTGCCTCGCTCGAGCGCCAACACCGAGGCCAGCTTAGCGATCATGGTCGGTGTTCTCTCGGAAAGAGGCCATTTAACCACGTCCTTGAAGTCTAGACCGTAAAGATCCGGCCTTCGGCTGGCTCTGACCAGGTGCGCGATATAATCCTCCATCTCCGGGCTCAGTTCCACGCGTTCGGCCAGCTCGCCGATCTCCATGATCTGCTCGATAGTAGCCACGGCCTCGGCCTTGGGCCGGTGAGAGCTCCGGTTGCGACGCATGATCTCCTTGATCTCCTCGATATCTTCGGTAGGACTGACATAGATCTTTTGCCCGAAGCGATCGATCTCGGCCTCGGTCAAAGGATAGGTGCCCTCCATTTCATCGGGATTTTGGGTGTAGAAGACCACCAAGTTAGGATGCAGGGCCACCGTGCGGCCGTCGCGAGTAGAGATCGTGCGATGCTGCATGGCTTCGAGCAACGCCGCCTTCGTCCTGGGTTGGCCGCGATTGCCCTCGTCGACCAGTATCAGCACGGCAAGGCCTCCCATGGGACCCGGCCGGAAAACAAAGCCCTTCTCTCCCGTCTTTTCTCCGGTGGAGGAATCCGTGACTTCGACGTATTCCCAGTGGCCGAGAATGTCGGCCGGCATCAGATCCGGCGTCATTTGGATTCGGGCGAAGGCCGCCTCGATGGCCCGCGACAGGGCCAGCACCGTCTGGGTCTTGCCCACGCCCACCCCCCCCTCGATGAGCAGATGCTCCCGAGCCACCAAGCTCCGGATCACCGCGTCGACCATCTTGTCTTGGCCCACGATCTCCTTCTTGACCTCAGCCCTCAATTTCCTGATGATATCCTGGGCCTGAAAAACCTCCTCGTCACGGATATGCGGAATCAGCGCCCCTGACGGAGAGGCCGAAACCTGGCCATCAACCTCCATGGCGACGGGCTCCCGCGTCGAATCTCGTGGGCCCGCGTTTTCTCCCATAAGCTCCGCTCCCGCCTCATGCGCCTGCGATTCGCTCATCTCCTCAACGGGTCCGCGAAGAGCCAGATTCTCGATCATCGCCGCCATGGCGCCGTAGACCTCTCCGCCTTGGAAGGCCGCAAACTGATCGGGCGGCATTTTCGCCTGAAGAAACGCGTTGAATTCGGCTCGATTAGCCCAGCCCCTAGCCTGAGGCGAGCGAACCCCCGAAGGCCGACCGGCGACCGGACGGCCGTTAACGCCCGCACTGGAGCCGGGTTTCGTGGCTCTATGCCCGGACGACCAGGCTTGGCCGGCGCATAATAGACAAGCCAGAACGGAAATGATCGATACTCTTATGGCGACGACGCTGATCATGATGTTCTCCTTCGCGATTGTTTCAACGAACGGTAATGCGAAATCACGGTCTCGACATATCCGCTCTCCGGTTGGACGCTCACCGGAGGGATCCTGGCTTCTCCGGCCGCGAGCTCGAACTCGCGCTGGAGTTGTCTGATCTTCCACGAGACTTCATCCTGAACAGCGCGGCTGCCCCCATCGATAAAGGCCCGCAGGCCTGTCTCGGCATCCTCCAAGTCCGCAATCGCTCCAGGCAAGTCCGGGCGCAAGGCCAGTCGTATGAGGTGGAGATTCTGCCTTTGCGCCAGCCGCTTGAGCGGCCCGGCATAGGCCTGCGCCGGCTCGAGAAAGTCCGAAATGACCACGACCCGCCCCCGGGATCTAAAAACCTCAAGGGCCTTGGCCAGACCAGGCCCCAGATGTCCCGAGCCGGCCTCCGGCTCGAACTCCGCGAAGCGCTCCACGATCTGCATCGCGTAGGCGCGGCCAGAGCGCGGAGGCATGAAAATTGGCTGCCTGCCGCCCAAGATGATCGCCCCGATGGGGATCGAGTGATGTCCCGAATTGAGCGCCACCAAAGTCGCGATGTCCTGGGCGGCCCGGCGGGGAGCCGACCGGCTTAAGTCGAGGACGATGAGCCGGGGAAGATTCTGGTCGATGTTTTTCCTTCGGACGTAAAGTTCGCCCGTCCTGACATACAGCTCCCAATCCATGTTCCTGGTCTCGCCTCCGCGATAGCGGGACATCTCGGCGAATTCCAAGCCGTCCACCCCAACTTTGCGAGAGCGCGTGGCTCCCGCGACGAAGGAGTTGGGCGTAGGACCTACCTCGAGGTCAAGATCCTTGTAGCGCGCCAAGACCTCAGGCGAAGGTTCCCGCGCCGGAGAAGCGGTCTTGCGCCGGCCTCGCCATCCCCGGACCAATTCTAGGCCCGCCCAGAAGATGAGCGCCGGGATCGCCGCAAAGAACGCGAGCGCGAACCACGGCAGCCCGAGGAAAGTAACGGCCTTCTCCGAGGCCTCGGCCGCGCTCGTCGCCAAGCCAAGCCAGGATACGGACAACAAGGCCGCGCCCACATAATTACCGCCGTGCGTCCACCGGCTGTCCTTGGACAATAGGAAGCGGCTCATCTGCGAACGACGGTCCATGTCCTTGAGTCCGCCCTGGCCGGGGAAATGGCTGTTGTAAATCCTCTCCAACTCGCCGAGGGCCTTTCTGAGGGCCGCCTTTTGCTCGTCATTGAGCGCAACTGGCTGCTTGAAATCGATCGAATTCCACCAGGCATAGCCTTGGGCCGGCTCGAGTTTGCCCCAGATGCCCTGTTTGAGTATCCCATCAAGATAATGGTAAATCTTTCGGAGCATTTCCTTCGAATAGCGGGGGAAGAGGGCCGCTTCCTTGACCAGAAGTTCGTCCCTGTGATAGCTGTCGACGCTGCCTTCATGGAGATGTTTAGAGTAATCCTGCCGGACCAGATCCGCCTCCTTCATTTTCTGGAGCAGGCTCGCCACTGGAAATGGCTGAATCACCTCAAAAAGCGCTTCATTGACCTTCTCGGCCAGAGCGTCCTCGACGGTGTCCCCGGGATAGACTCCCGCCTTTTCGGCCAGCTCTAACAAAACGGGCAATATCGCGCGATGCTCATCGAGGGTCTTCCGTCCCTCCTCGTCGAAACCGACTCTCTTCGCCCAAAGCTCCTCGTGGAGCCGCTCGAACGCCCGCAGGTGCTTGAGTTTATACAGATAACGCTGGGAGTATTTCTTGACTATGATGCCGACCTCCTCGAGCCGTTCCCAGGCTTTAAGCCGGCTTTGCGCCCCAGAGACCAAGGTGTATCTGAAAGTCTCATCGATCACCTCGAGGGCCAGCTTGGAGAGAATGCTCTGCGCCAAGGGATTGCGCGATTCGATCGCGGCATTGAGTCCACTCGACAGCCCTTTCAATGCCTCCAGCTTCCCCGCGATCTTCAAGGACCCAAGAGCGGAGGTGAGCACATCCTCGACGCCCTGCGCATCCATGCCCTTGGAATTCCGGCCCAAAAACTCCATCACCCAAAAGTGGGCATGGATTTTGTCCGCCTCGATTTGGTTGTAAAACCCGGAAAAATAGGTGAGAAATACGTCCGGATCGGAGGCGGCGGAGAAAGCGGCTTCTATTTTTTGGCGGACATTCTGATCCGCCGATGAGTCGGAATTGGCGATCAATGGCAACTCCGAAAGGGCCTGAAACAACGAGTCTTCGCGCGCCTGGCCGGGATGGAACGCGGCGACGATGCCGTCGATCTTTGCCAGGGACAGGATGATCGCCCTCTTTTCTTTCCATTCCATCCGGTTGACCTGGCGTTGGGTCCGCCATTCGCCGGACTTGCGGGCTTCGGACAAGAAGTTCCTTAGGCGGCGCAAAGTGCCCAGATCATAGCTTTGATAATAGACGAGATCATCGTCATAGCCCATGTCGAAGGCGGGCGGCGCCAACTTGGCATGGCGCAAGGCCTCAAGATAGCTGAATTTCGAATCGCGCCATATCTCGTCGAGCGCGAGGTTGATCTTGTCGGCGATGCGATCCTCAGCGCTGCCCCCGGGCACAACGCCCACGCGGGAGGCGATCTCGGCCAGAAGGGGCAGTGAGCGCGCCGATCGATCCGCAAACTCAAGCTGTTGGGGAGATAGTCTTCCTCCCGAAGCGGCGGCGCGAGCGGTCGAATTTGCGGCCCGGCCCAAATCATTGATATGGACGACCTTGTAGTATGAGCGCATCGGCTTGGGACCCAGAAGAGCCCTCAGACGCTCTCTCGGGTCGCGCGTGGGCCGGCTCGGCGGTATCTCCCGAAGCACGCCATTGGCCTTGAGCGCGGCTTCAAGGGCCGGGAAAAGCTCCAGGCCCTGCTTGACGATGGCGCGAGCTTGGCGATGCGCCTGAATCTCAACGGCCCTCGAAAGGACGCCTCGGTTTGAAAGCGGCGCTCCCAGGGCCAGAGCGAGACCCTGCTCGGTCCACGAATCCGGCACCTCGGCCTTTTGGCCCTCCATCACCTTCTCGATCGCCTTGACCCGTTCCTCGTCCGCCTTGGCATAGGCGTCGAAGGCGCGATCCATGATCGCGGTCCCCTTCGAGTAATCGCCCTCTTGTCCCGCCGATGATAGGTATTGAAAAAGGAATCTCTGAGCCCAGAACTGAAGCCCTGGGTCATTCTCATGGGCCTTTGACACGGCATCAAGCTTGGCCATGAACTTGTTTCCGGCGAATAGAGAATCCATGATCGCCCGGGCCGTGAATTCTTGCACCTTGGAATTAGAGCTGCGGAGAAACACGAAGAGTCGATTGAAGACCCTCTCGCCTCCGATCCGCGTCCCCAATTCGACCATCCTCAACAGACGCCGGATGATCTCGGGCTCCTCGGCGCTTGCCAACATGCGCCGGGAGAGAAAGTCGATGACCGCGTCGTTTTCCCTGACGATCATTCCGGCCAGGAGCTTGTCCTCGGTCGACCGCCTCATGGAGAGCAATTTCGGATCTATCGTGAAAAGGGCTTCCAGGATATTATCCGCTCCAGGATGAGGCGAATCGCGCAGTATCTCGATCGCCCGGTCCAGCGCCTCGGGATCGATCCTCTCGGGGGCTCTTAACACGGGAAGCACTCGGGTCACTATCAAGGGATCGGCGGAATAATCGGCATGGAAGATATCAGCATGCTCCCCCCAGAAGTTCTCGAAGAGATGGGAATCAGCGGCCGGGCGTCCCGCCCATCGGCTGGCGGCCTGGTAGGATAGGAAGCCCGCCGCGGGCAATGAGATCGCCAGAATAAGCGCCGCGGCCCAGGAGGCGGGTCGTCTCCAAATGGCCGCGGTTCGGGTAGGAGCCGCCTGCTGCGGTCTCTCCGCGGCACGGGAGCCTGCCCCGGTCAGTCGCTCGAGATTGCGCGCGACTTCGAGATGATCCAACCATGCCAAGCCGCGCCGCGCCCGGACATCAAGAAGACGCAGCGTCAGAGCATCCGTGCGCTGGCCGCCTCTATTGAGCTCGCCGATCCTGTCGGCCAATAGCTCCTGGACCTGTCTTGAATTGCGCGAAAGGAACGCGGCGACGAGCATATGCGGCGCAAGCGCATCCTTGTAGGCTTCAACCACCAGTCCGCGCTTGCCGGATTCGGAGGCCTTCGCCCAGCGCCGGGAAAATCCCGCCAGCTGTTGCGACCTAAATCCCGTCAAACCGAATATCACCGGCAGATCCGTTTCTATGCCACGCTCTATGTCCCCCCGGCGCGCCTGCAGCGCCGCGCGAACCCGCTTATGAAGGAATCCGCCGCTAAGCAGTTCTATCACGGCCAGTCCGGCCAGCCCTAATAAAGCTGCGGCTACGGTCAGTGAAAATAATGGGGATAAGCTGCCGATCGCTCCCAAGACCAAGCCGGCGCCGGCCGCCTCGCGCAGTCCGCCATTCGACCGGGGCGGGATCAAGCCGAGCAAATAATCGAGCAGCATCAGCCCCAGCGTTGGAATCAGGAACCAGCGCGACACCGGTTGCGCGACCTCGATAACCTCCTCCCGGCTGCCTCCGCTCTTGAGGGCTATGCTTTCGATCAATCCGCCGATCGACTGCCCCTCCTCGGCGATGACCAACTCACCACCGGCGCCTCTCGTGAGCTTCCCCAGGGCTTCCCTGTCGAGCCGGGTCTTGGCGATGTCTCCCTTCTCATTGAGAACGTACTCGAAGCCTTGGCCGTCCAGGGTGGGCACCCGCATCTCCACCCCCTTTTCCGAGCCCACGCCCACCGCGTGAACGATCAGACCCTCCTTGCGCGCCAACTCCGCAGCCTCCTCGGCCCACTGAGCCGCGCTGCGTCTATCCCCTGGGATGCCAAAATCCCCATCCCCGTAATAAATCACGTGAGTCGGCCGGGTCCCGTCGCCGATGCGCTTAGCCTTGTCGCGCATCTTAGCCGCGGAGACGATGGCTTCTATGATGTTCGATCCGGGGTTAAGCCCCGCGCGCTCGTCTCTGATCTCCTGGATCTTTCGGCGCAGGTTGCCGTGATGAATCGAGAGGAAGGCCGCCCAGCGCGCCGAGCCGGCCATGGCGACCAGGCCCAAACGCGCGCGGCCTATCACCCGATCGAGCAAGGAGGACAAGCCTTGGACCATCCTCTCCCCGCGGCCATCGATCGCGTCCAGGCCGCTAGTCGAGGCGTCGGAAATGAAGATAAAGTCCGCGTCGGGAAGCCTCAGTTTCGCCGGTTTTTCCCCATGGAGCGGACCCGCGGCGGCCAGGCCCAGGCCCGCCCCAATCCCCAGGCTGAGCGCTGATCGGATCAGGAAACGCCTTCGACCTGGATCGAATCCGGGATCGGAGGCCGCCGGCGGGCTTCTGAGCAAGCGCCGGTCCCTGAGGCGAAGCATGAAATTCGCCGCAAGAACTCCCGCCAATACCACGAGGATCACCGGCAGCAGGGACAAAACCCAAGGAGCGCTGAAGGCCAGGCCCGAGGCAGCCGCCTCACCGGCGTGGGCCAAAGTGGGCGCTCCCAACAAGGCCGACAGCAACCCGGCGCTTAAGAGCACGGACCATACATTGTCGCCCTTGCGTATGATGGCCCTTCTTTTAGCCTCTTCATTCGCCTTTTGCTTGGCCTCGATCTGGTCGATGAGTTTTTTCAACCCTTGACCCGATCCGACCTGATCCTCGGCCGGCTCCGGTTCCGAAGGCGCCTGCTCCTGAGAGCTGGAATCCTTGTCCTTGGCCTGGTTCTTCTCGCCCTTTTGTCCCTTCTTATCCCCGGACTTCCCGGCCTTATCGCCCGGCTGGCCTTTTTTCTCCTTCATCAAGCTCATCGCCACGGCCAGGTTCTTGCGGGCTGAATCGTTATCCGGATATTCGCGCAGGGCCCGCCTGAAGGCCCTAACGCCCTCTTCGAAAGAAGCGACGTCCTTTTGATCTTTCTCCCACTTGGCGATCGCGGCCCGGCCCGCGTGATTATAAGCGACGGAAGCCACCTTGGGATCCGGCGTCGAGGCCGCCGCTTGGGCGTAGTTAGACTGAGCCTCCGGGAGCTTACCCATCCTATAATAGGCGTGGCCCAGGTTAATGTAGATTTCAGGCATATCGGGGTTGTCGCGCAACGCCCGCCGATAGGCGAGCACGGCGCCCTGATAATCGCCTTGCTCGTAGAGCTGATTGCCCCGAGCCAGCTCCAAGGGCTGCTGTCGGAAAAGAGCCGCCGCTCCGGAGCGTGAAGCTGGCGCAGGGGTCTGGCTCGCCTGGGCCGGAGAGGGCAGGGCTAACTCAAGGGCCGGCAAGGCCAGCGCCAGGGCCATCACGGCCGCGATCGCCTCGAACCGCCTCAAGGGCCACAACCCCATATGCTTCCTGATCAGAAATAAGACGAGGGCAAGCAGGACCAGGGTATCCTCATAATGAATCTGCGCCCGCTGGTCGCGCACGACAGCCGGCTGCTTTTCCCGCTGGCTAATCTCGAGCATGGTCTCGACGAAGGCTTTCTCATCGCTGACCGCATAGGACTTGCCTCCGGTCATGGACGCCCACTTGCGCATATTCAATTGGCTGGTCGATGGTTGTCCCGTTCCGCTAGGAGACACGGTCTCGATGAAATAGAGATGGCCGTTAAAACCGTGTTTCTCGTTGAGGTCCTTGACCATGCGCGCCACGACGATGGGCTTTATTCCCGTATTGGAGTCGCCGTCAGTGACGCTGATGACCACCTTCCATTCCTCGGGCCTGAGCACTTTCTTGAGCAGGTCGGGATGATCCTCCAAGTATCTGACGGCTGAGGCGAGGCCCGAGGATTCAAGAATCGCAAGGGCCCGCTCGACACGGGGATCCTGCCGGGCCTTTAGACTCATTTGACCCGAAACCAAACCATATAGCCGTGAAGGAGCCTGCCCAAGCCACCGGCGCAGGCGCGCCGCCGCGCCGGCGGTCTTTTCCGCCGCGGGCTCGGCCGACTGAAGCTCCTCCAGATTGGTCCGGATGATCAACTCCAGAGACAGCAATTGCCCATCGCCCAAAGCCGTGCTGCCACCCGCTGCGTCGAACTGGGCACGGGCTCCGATGAGGGCGTCCGTGTCGGAGGCAAACCCGCTCACAAGATAAGCCCGGTCTCCGAAAGTGACCAGGGCGATGAGGTTGTCGCTCCCCTTGCGTTGCTCGAGCACATAGCGTCTGATCGCCTCTTGAAGCGCGGCGACGAATCCGCTCATGCTGCCTGAATTATCGCCGTTAACCACGGATCGCGTGACCGGAACGACCGAGGTCTTGCCCATGTACCCGATGGAAGGCCCCATCAGTGCCAGTATCACGAGAGCGATCTCCGAGAAGCGCAGGAAGTTGTCCACCCACAAAAGGCGCTGACGCCAGGACTTGGTTTTGGGGTAGCCTACCAGGCTGGGAGCTTTCAAGGCCGGGCGCCTGCCCTTAAGAACATAGCGCACCAAGAAATAAGCCGCCAGAAACGGAAGGGCGGCCAAGGATCCCCATTCCCAGGTCAATATCAGGCCCATGGGCAGGCTCAAGTCCATCAGCCGCGCGCCTGAGGCGCGCGGCTGAGCCTCCGAACCAAGCCCGAGCCCGCGGATCAATGCCGTCAAATCATCATTATCCGCCCGCCTCTGCTCCGGGCCGGCCCGGCCGCCTTCGAAGCGGAAACGCTGGGCATTGTCGGCCAGTTTCTCGAAAACAGCCTGCTGCTCTCTCGATAGCGCCAAGCCGGAAACAGCCTCCTTCAAGGTCGCGGTTCCCGGCGCCGGAAGCTCGAGCCCGAAGCGTTCCAGCAAGGCCATTGAAAGCGTCTCGAAAGCCTCCGTGTAAAAGTCGAATTGAGACATCGAGTCCAAGCTCCGGCCCAAGGCGCGGGCCCTTTCGAACGCGGGAGAGGCGGATTGCCGCTTCAAGCCCCGGTATCTCGCGCGCAATCCCACGCCGAAACCCGCCGCCGCGGCGGCGGCCAACAGGGCTAGGGCGCCGATGACGCCGACGTTGAGCCTGTCCGGCGTCCGGGATGGGTCGATATCATCGAACCAGGCCTTTTCGCCGGGCGCAAGCTCCGGCGCGACTTCAACGCCGGCTCCGGGAACCGTGATCATGAGCTCCCGGCCGCCTTGGCCGCCCGCGGGAACGGCTTTGAGCTCGATATCCGCGATGGCATGCCGCCCCGCCTGGAACGGCATAAGCTGATAAGACCATTCGGCGCTTTCGCCGGCTTCGAGCCGGCGCTTCTTTTCTTGAGGGTCCGGCCGCCAAACCTCGAAGGCTCCGGGCAGGGCCGCCGCCAGGGCCTTTTGAGGCGACACCTCTACGGGAACGCCGGAGTCGTTACGCAAGCGCAGCTTGACCGCGAACAGCCTGCCGAAACGCGCCGGTTGCGATATCGAGATCTCGCCCTTGAATTGCGCCGCCGCATGAGGCTGCCGATGAGCGGCGGCGGAATCGGCCCAGGCGGCAGAAGGAGGCAGGAAGCGAGGATGGGGCGACAGCGAGCTCAAGGCCAAAAGACCCGAGAGCGCGAGCGCTCGCAGCCGAGAAGAACCCCGGCCCGCTGCCGGGGAGGAGGCGAGCGGGGGACGGACGGCGGGAGCCCCCCCCTGGGTCAAGGTTTCTAGACGCGAACCGATCCCGTGGACTTGGTCGTCCGGCCCACGTCCGATCGGAGCTCGGAACTCGACCTCGGCTAAAAAGCCTTTGATCGGCGTCAAGGAGGCGCCTAGAGTCCTGAGGCCTGGGGCTTCTAAAAGCGGAGAGGAGGCCGGACCGCGGCCAGAACCAGGCAGGCTCGAGATCGGAGGAGTCCGGCGCGGCGCAATGAGGCGGGACGCAGAGGCATTGACCGGGAATCTGCTTCTTGTTTTCTGGGGCAATCGCCAAATCTTTGCGGCAGCCGAATAGCACTCGGACCCCGGGGAAAGAGCGACAAGCGCCGCGCAAAGCGCGGCAGCCAGAGACCGTTTTAACCCGCTCCCAAAACGCATAAATATTCCCCATTATTTGATAAAGACCTATATTATTAATGGGCCAAATAGGGTAGGCGTATGCGGAAAAAAGACCCACAACGAAATAGGACGAAAGTCCGGTCCTGACTTCCGCGTTGGGACACCCGAAATTCAACCGGCTGCCGCTGACTCGCCCTGGATAAGATCGTAAAGCAGCCGCTGGTCCTGGTCCATCTGTA
>JACQPG010000044.1 GCA_016207665.1 Elusimicrobiota bacterium
TCTCAAAAAAAGATGTTGAAATATCTACTAAAATCTCAAATGACCCTGTCAAAACGCGCAATTTGCTGTGTCAGAGCGCTAAATGAGCTTCGAAATAATCCATAGCAATCCTGGCAGCGCAGCACGTTGCGGCTTGCTGAACACGGCTCATGGCGCGATCGAAACTCCCGTGTTCATGCCAGTGGCCACGCAGGCTTCGGTCAAGGCTATCTCGCAGGAGGACTTGGTCGAGCTAGGGGCCAAGGCCATCTTGGCCAACAGCTATCATCTCTATCTGCGGCCAGGCACGGAGACGATCAAAAAGGCCGGCGGATTGCACCGATTCATGAATTATGAGGGCATGATACTGACCGACTCGGGAGGCTTTCAGGTTCTCTCGCAGTCCGATCTGCGCGAGATCGATGATGAGGGGGTTAGATTCAAATCTCACATCGATGGAAGCCGCCATGTCTTGACGCCCGAGAAGGTGATCCATATCCAGGCGGAGCTGGGCTCGGATTGCTGGACCACCTTGGATGTCTGCGCGCCCTATCCTTGCTCGGAGGCCGAGGCTAGAAAGGCGCTCAACAGGACCATGAGCTGGACCGACCTCTCCGTCCCGGCGTTCAAGAGCTATCGGGATCAAGGCCGGCAAGCCCTCCTTTTCCCCATCCTGCAAGGCTCTTTCTATCCGGAGCTCAGGCGCCAGGCCGCCGAGCATATGCTGGAGGCCGGTTGCGATGGGATATCCCTCGGAGGCTTTTCGGTGGGCGAGCCGAAGGACCTCACCTGGTCCACCCTCGAGCGGACCATCGAGGCGCTTCCCGAGGATAAACCGCGCTATCTCATGGGCGTGGGCACGCCGGAGGATCTCTGGGACGCGGTGGCCCTGGGCGTGGATATGTTCGATTGCGTGTGGCCGACGCGGGTGGCGCGCAACGGACAGGTCATGACCAAGACCGGACGCTTCAACATCTCGAATAGCCCTTACCGCGAAGATTTCGGCCCCTTGGAGCAGGACTGCTCCTGCTTCGTTTGCAGGAGATACTCGCGGGCCTATCTTGCCCATCTCTATCGGGCCCAAGAACTGCTGGTCTATCGCCTGATCTCATACCATAACCTGCATCTGATGGCCAAGGTCGCGGAGGATATCTGCCGGGCGATACGCGAAAGCCGCTTCAACGAGGCCAAAAAGGCCTTTTTCGAGGGCTATCAACGCCGCTCCCAGGAAACGGAAAAAACGACCTAAAATAGGCCTTTTGGCCTAAGGGGAGGGCCTGAAGACCCTCGTCGGGATCATGGGGATCGCCTAATATTTCAGCATGGACGCTTGGCGTTCTCTCGCCCTGATACTGGCGCTGGTCTCGACCACCGCCGCGGCCGGTAGCCGCGTGACTCCCGCCTCGATAATTTCGGGGAAATTGATCGCGGGTCTCAAGCCGGAATACTCACCCCGGCCATCGCTTAAGAAGCTCGCCGCGCTCGATCCCAGCCATCATTCCGGCGCGGTTTTATTGCGGCTCTTCGGCGCCTATCATGAGCGAATCATGCTCGCAAGCCCGGACATTCCACCGTTGGAGCAGTTTGAGCTCGCGGCCCAACGAGTGAAGGACGACGTCCGGCGCGCGGAACAGGCGACGATCGAAAGGTACAATCAGGGTCTGGCGGGCCGCGACAAGCAGGGCTACATCGAGGCCACGGTGCTGCTCGGTTTGTTCGGCCCTCTATTGGACGATGCCGGAGGAATGCGGGATCTGCAGACCCGGACGTTGGCGCGCGGCGATCTTCTGGACAAGGCCGATGACGCCGAGCTCGAATCCAAGATGCTCGATTACGCGCCGAAGGTGTTGGGGCCGGGCCTTGGGAACAATCTCGAAGCCCTGGAAGGCGTGATCCAGTCCGACCGGCGCGAGCGTCTGCGAAGGCATCTGGCCCTATTGGCCGAAAGCGAGCGGTTCGATCGCGATTACGGTCCCGCGGCCAAGGAGCGCCAGAATGCGCGCTTCTGGGAGGCATCGGGTCGAGCTTTTGCTCGACTCGAAGGCGACGCCAAGCGAGAGATCGCCGATCCGGGACCCTACTTGCATCCGATAGTTGTAGGAGCGCTCTCCAGAGTCTTTCAAGAGCGAAACAGGGATCTTTTCATCACGGTCGAAAAGGCGCGCAGCCAGAACGTGGATTATCTTGCGCTCGATGATGATCAAACCTATAAACAGTTCGCAGATACGGCTCGACGCATCGAAATGTTCGCCAGGCCCTCGCCGGAATTGAGAGCGGCCCAGGCCGCCAGCGAGCGTTTGTCCGGGACAAGCCAGGAACGGGTCCTGAAGGAGAGCTTGGCCGAAGCGATCAATTTTCACGTCCTAGCCCTGGAACAAGCGATGGTCATGGGCTTGGGCGAGGAAGTCGCCTTGGCGATACTTGATGGATCTCATGGGCTCCCGTCATTGGTTGCTATCGAAGATCAAGTCCGGAGAATCCGGATCTTCGATAACACCCCGAACGAAGAGCGGCCCCTCAAGCCTAATCGGAAGGTGGAACTGGTCGGCCTCTTATCGGCCTCGGGCCTGGCGTTGCTCCTCCTCCGCGCGCGGCTTGCGAAGGGTCCCGCGGGCGGCCTCTTGGAAAATTTAGGGAGACTTAGGTCAATGCTGGGTCAAGCGCTGGGAAGCGCGTCGAAGTGAAACTCCGCCGGCCTCGTGCTGGCGGAGTTTCATTTTGCGTGAGAAACAGCCTACCTTCGGGCTCATGTTGCGTGAGCCAAGACTGCGGCAGCTTGACGTTCCCGTGACAAAAGTGCATTAATATTCGCCGTTTAACGGCAAAATATAACACTTTTCGTGATCGGGGGCTTCATGGACCTGTCTTCTTCGATGAAACCGGCGCTGATCCTCGTATTCGGGATCTCGGCCATCGCGCTGGTGGTTGCCGGCTGGCTGATACAGTGGGTGATGGGCAAGGACACCGGCACCAAGGAGATGCAGCGCATCTCCGACGCCATCAAGAGCGGCGCCGAGGCGTTCCTGCGGCGTCAGAACAAGACCATCATAGGTCTGGCCGCGCTCTTCGCCGTCGTGATATTCGTGCTCTACGCTTTCGTGCGCCAGCACAACGAGCATGATCCGGCCGCTCCCATGGTGCTCGCCATCTGGACCACGCTTTCATTCGTGATGGGAGCCGCCTGCTCCGTGATCGCGGGCTATATCGGAATGTGGGTCTCGATCCGCTCCAATATCAGGACCGCGGCCGCGGCCCGGCATTCGCTCAATGACGCCCTGCAGATAGCGCTGCGCGGCGGAGCCGTTTCGGGCTTGTTCGTGACCGCCATGTCTCTCCTGGGCGTGGGAGGGCTCTTCGCCCTGCTCAAGGTGCTGGGCTATGACTTCGCCA
>JACQPG010000046.1 GCA_016207665.1 Elusimicrobiota bacterium
CGCGGTTGTGATCGAACTTGAGCGATCGCACGCTTTGGCCGTAGAGGCCGTAATAAGAGCGTCCCGCCGTTCCCCCCGCGCTCCTAAAGACTATGGCGTTGTTCTGGATGGTGGCGCCGGTTTGCAGGCCGTTGAGATAGATGCCGTAGGTGTCGGCGGAGGCGGAAATCGATGAGACCACGGTGTTTGAGCCGATCCAGACCGAGGTTCCGGCCATCTGGGTACTTACGAATAGGCCGAACTTGGTTGTTTGCATCGAGTTGGTGGATATAGCGATGACGCCGCCGTTGCCGCTTAGGCGCAGGCCATAGCCCGAGGCGCCGCCCTGGAAAACGTTGGAGGAGGCGGTCAGGCCCACGCTGTTGGATAAATGTAGGCCATGGCCGCTGGAGCCCGTGCCCAGGAAGGTGCTGGCGCGGGCCACGGTGCCGGTGGAGGCCGTGATGGTGGCGCCGTTGCTTCCCTGCACATAGGAGTTATAGATGGCGTGGTTGGTGCCGTTGTCGATCGTCAGTCCGGCGGTGATGGTGCTGTAAGAGATGCGGGCCGAATCGGACAGGTCGGTTATCGAGAGCGAGGTCAGCCTGTTTCCGATCAGGGTATTGGAGTCGGAATCGTTCCCGATGACCATGCCGGAGAGCAGCTCGCTGTCTCGGATCCGGTTGCTGTTGCTGTTGACGACGAGCAGCGCGGAGTCGTTGGCTGCCCAGAGAACGCTCGAGTCTATCGTAGTTCCGTTGCCGGAGTTGAGATGCAGGGATACGTAACCGTTTACGCTGTTTTCATTGGTGATGCGGCAGCGGGTAAAGGTGTTGTAGGAGGAGTTGACCCGGATCGTGTTGCCCGAGCTGGCGTTGCTGGTAAAGGTGCTTGCCACGATCTGGTTGGAATTGCCGTTGAAGACTCCCGCGTAGGAGTCACCGGCGCTGAGATTGTAGAAATAGCTGTCCTGGATCTGGTTGAAGCCTCCGTCGAGTCCAAGAGCCCTCTGTCCCCATGCCGCCGTGGCGCTGCTTCGTTGGACGGAGTTGTATGAGCCCGAGCCGGCCAGATAGAGTCCCAAACCGCTGTTTCGGCTTCGGGCGAAGCTTCCCGTGATGGTGTTGGAGGCCGCGCTGATCTGCAAGGCCGTGCCGCTGGCCGAAAATGAGCTGACGTCGACCACGTTATAGCTGGACCCGGAGACGAACACCGCCCCCAGTCCTGTCGAGCTCAGGATGGTCGCGCTTGATATCCTGTTGCCGCTGGCTCCGCTGAAATAGGCCGCCCAGCCGGGACCGTCCGAGCTGATCGTGCTATGGCTGATGGTGTTGTAATGGGCTCCCAGGATCGTGATGGCGGTCGATATCGTATGGCCGATATAGCTCTGGCTGATGGTGTTGCTCGAGGCGTTGCCCCCTAGAACGATGGTGGGAGCGGTCGAAGAGTTCGTCATCGTGCTGCGCAGTATGGTGTTGTTGGTTCCCTGGGAAAAACTTAGGGTATTGCCCGCGGCGCTGTGCAGCCAGCTGTCCGAGATGGTGTTGAAGGAATATGCGGAGAAATAGGCCGCGGAGCCTCCGGCGCCGCCTCCCGCCACCGTGCTATGGGAGACCGTGTTGTAGTTGGAATAGAATCGCAACCCGTCCCCGACCTGGTTTTGAAAATAGCTCGCCACGGCAGTGTTGTTGGCTCCGAAAAATGCCAATGCCGAGCTTCCGGCTCGGCTGGAGGTGAGGGTGCTTAGCGAGATCGTATTAAAGGAACTGTAATTAAATGCCAGTCCTGATCCTTGGCTGTTGGAGATACGGAGAGAGGTCAAGGCATTGGTCGAGCCGAGAACTGAAACGGCCCATTGGTTGATATTGGATCCCGTGACCAGGAAGGTCGAGCGCATCACCGAGCTGCCGGTTCCGAACAGGCGAAGTCCCGTGGCGTCATAAACGGTAACGCTGGCCAGGTCTACGCGCGAGAAGCTGGAAATGGCGATTGCCGCCTCCCACAGAGGGGTTCCTCCGATCAGGCTCAGGCTCGAGACGCTCAGATGCGAGGAGGAGGACCAGATTCCGTAGGCGAGGCTGTTGGTGCTGACGATGCTTAGATTCTCGATGGAGACGCTCGAATTGGCGATCTGGAAGGCCGCGGTCGAGGATGTCGGCGGATTGATCACCGGCGCGGAGCTCACGAATGTCGGGTCCGCCATGATCCTCAAGGTGTTCGTGCCGTAGGTGAAGGCGAAGTTCTGCACCGTGACCTGCTCGGAATAGGTCTCGGTGTCGCGGATCACCACGCAGGCGTTATCGGGCAGGGTCGCGGGCAGCACGGCCAAGGCGCCGGTGATGGAGCTTGAGTCGACGATATAACCGGCCGGGTCCTTCTTGACGTTCTTGGTGAGGCCGCAGCCCGCGACGGATGCGAAGGCGACGTCCGGGCTCTTGGAGGCCTGGGCGGTCAGGCCGTAGGAGCCGAGATTGGCGCGATCGCCGTTATTCTCAGGCTCCAAGCCAAGTCCGGAATCGATCGCGACATCCTCGCCCGGGTCGCCGGCGTCGATGGTCTGGGACTGCAGCCCGTCGCTCAGGTTGAAGGTGGCGGTCGCCATGTTATAGCGGCCGTTGGAGGTCGTGCTCATGGGATGGAAGTCCTCTATGCCGGCGGAGGGATTGGCCCAGAACGGGTTGGCCGAGATGGAATTGCCGTCCTTGCCGAGCCAACCGGAGGAGAATTGAGCTGTCTGATCGCCCCACTGGATCGTATTGTAGGTGTTAGATGAGAACCAATCGTTGTAGTCGCTGTCCATTCCCGAGGCA
>JACQPG010000054.1 GCA_016207665.1 Elusimicrobiota bacterium
ACATCGACATCACGGTGGAGCTGATATCGCCGATCGCGATGGAGAAGGGCCTGCGCTTCGCGGTGCGCGAGGGCGGCCATACCGTCGGAGCCGGCGTGGTCGGCGAGATCTTGAAGTAAAAATTACGCGAATTAAAGCGTCAAAAACTGGTATAATATCCATGGCAGAAACGAGCAATCCGCAGCAGAGAATCCGCATTCGGCTTCGCGCCTACGATCATCGCATCTTGGATGCGAGCGTAGGTAAGATCGTCGAGACGGCGCAACGCACGGGGGCCGTTGTTTCCGGCCCCATTTTGTTGCCGACTCACATCAAGAAGTACACGGTCCTGCGGTCTCCCCACGTCGATAAGAAGTCGAGGGAGCAGTTCGAGATGCGGATTCATAAGCGGCTGATAGAGCTTAACAGCACGACGTCCAAGACCGTGGACGAGTTGATGAAGCTGGATCTGCCTGCGGGCGTGGACGTAGAGATCAAGCTTTAATTTTCGATCCTCTTTCGAAGATTAAGGCTTGTATGAATTAAGGATTTGGGGTTTATGACCGAGCAAACTGAGACGACAGCACAGGCTGAGACGGGGCTGAAGAAAGCTCCGGCGACCTTTCGCTATCTTTTAGGGGAGAAGCTGGGCATGACCCAGGTTTTTCATCCCAAGACCAATAATCTTTGCGACGTCACCGTGGTCAAGGCCGGTCCTTGCGCGGTGGTCCGAGTCAAGAGCGCTCAGGGCAAGGATGGCTATAACGCGGTGCAGCTGGCGTATGGGATCCGGCGGGAGAAGAACCTGCCGCGGCCCCTGATCGGACAGTTCAAAAAGGCCGGCTTGGCCCCGGCCCGATGGTTGCGCGAGATACGGGTTTGCAAGCTCGACGGCCTGGAGGCCGGACAGGCCGTGGGCATCGAGGGCGTGTTTAAGCCGGGGGATTACGTCGATGTCCAGGGAACTTCCAAGGGGAAGGGTTTTGCCGGAGTCATGAAGAGGCATAACTTCCGGGGCCTTCCGGCTTCGCACGGCGCCTCGGACAAACAGCGTTCCCCGGGTTCGCTGACGGCTCGTCGTTCCTTGGGCCGGGTGCTTCCTGGGCAGCGCATGGCCGGTCATATGGGACATGAGACGGTCACCATGCAGAAAATGCAGGTGATAAAGGTGGAGCTCGACAAGAATCTGATCTACGTCAACGGGTCGGTCCCGGGCCCCAAGGGAGGCCTTGTTCGGATTTCCGAGACGGTCAAGTCCAAGAAGGCCTGGATTGAGCCGCTCAGGGCCACGGTCAAGAAGGACAAGATGGGCAATATCATCGGAAAGAAGCCCAGCGCCGCCAAGAAGGCATAGGCGAGGAAGAGAATGGAAGCGAAATTGCTTAACATCAAGGGCCAGGAAGTCGGCAAGCTTGAGCTCAAGGACGCGATCTTTGGCCAAAAGCCGTCGAGCCGCTTCCTTCATGAGTTCATCACCGTCTACCTGGCCAATCAGAGGCGCGGCACCGCGCACACCAAGACCCGTTCCGAGGTTTCCGGCGGCGGGAAGAAGCCGTGGAAGCAGAAGCACACCGGCCGCGCCCGAGCGGGATCGATCCGTTCCCCTCTTTGGCGTCATGGCGGCACGACTTTCGGTCCTAGGAGCGGAAAGGTCTATCTCGATATGCCCCGCCAGAAGTCGAGGGCCGCGCTGGCCCAGGCCTTGGCGGCGCGCCACTCCGACGGCGGGATCGTCTTCATCGACGAGTTTTCCATCGATCAGCCCAAAACCAAGGTGATGGCCGCGGCGCTCAAGCAGTTGGGTTGCGCCGGGCGGACCTTGGTGGTCCTGGATCACCCGGATGCGGATGTCGCCAGGGCGAGCCGAAACATCCCCGATGTGGAGTTGCGCTTGGCGGGAGACCTTAACGCGTACGAGGTGTTGCGTTCTAAGAAAATATTGATCACCCGGGCCGCGATGGAAAAGCTCGGGACGCGTACCGCGGAGCGGTACGTACCTTCCTTGAAGAAATGAGAATGGTACGGAATTAGGGAATTTTATGGCAGAGACAGATATTTATCGGACCATCGTGCGGCCTTTGTTGACGGAAAGGAGCACGATATTGAAGGAAAGACACAACCAGTACGTATTCGAGACCACCCTCGCCGCCAGCAAGACGGACATAAAACGGGCCGTCGAGGGTCTTTTCAAGGTCAATGTCGAGGATGTCCGCACCATGGTCATGCCTGGCAAATTCCGCAGGTATGGGCGCGGAGGCGGCCAGAGGTCGGATTGGAAGAAGGCGATCGTGACTCTTCGAGAAGGCCAGAAGATCGATGTCGCTGAGCAGGCCGGATAAGGACTTGGAGCATGGCGATTAAAACCTATAAGCCGTACACGCCGTCCCGCCGAGGCATGAGCTCGGCGGATTTCTCCGAGCTGACCAGGACTCGGCCGGAGAAGAGCCTCGTCACGGCCCTCAAGAAGGCCGGCGGGCGCAACAACACCGGGACCGTCATGGTCCGCCATCAGGGCGGCGGGCATAAGCGCGCCTATCGCATCGTGGATTTCAAAAGGGACAAGATCGGCGTAGCCGGGAAGATCGCGAGCATCGAATATGATCCGAATCGCTCGGCCCGTATCTGTCTGGTCCATTACGCGGATGGCGAGAAGCGCTATATACTCCACCCGGTCGGTCTCAAGGTGGGCGACGCGGTGATGAGCGGCCCCGAGGCGGATATACGCGTGGGCAACGCTTTGCCTCTTAAGAACATACCAGACGGTTCTTTCGTCCACAATGTCGAGTTGTTGCCGGGCCGCGGCGGGCAGATGATGAGGGCCGCCGGCGCCCAGGCCCAGCTCATGGCCAAGGACTCGGGGTATGCGCAGCTGAAGATGCCCTCCGGCGAGATACGACTGATCCCCGATGCCTGCATGGCGACCTTGGGGCAGGTGGCTAATACCGATCACAATACCATCAGCCTCGGCAAGGCAGGACGCTCCCGGCATCTCGGTATCCGGCCGACGGTGCGCGGCGGCGCCATGAATCCGGTGGACCACCCGCTTGGCGGCGGCCGCGGCAAATCCAAGGGCGGCAATCATCCGCGCTCTCCCTGGAACCAGCTGTCGAAGGGTTTTAAGACCCGCAAGAAGAGCAAGATATGGAACTGGATGATCGTCGCCGATAGGCGGCGGGCTAAACTACTGGGATAATATTCTATGGCACGATCGACAAAGAAGGGGCCTTACATAGACCAACGGCTGCTCAAGAAAGTTCAGAAGATGAATCAAATCGGAGATAAGAAGGTCATCAAGACCTGGGCTCGCGGCAGCACGATATCTCCGGAGTTCGTCGGCCACACCTTTGCGGTGCATAACGGGAGGAAGTTCCTTCCCATCTATGTCACCGAGCAGATGGTCGGGCACAAGCTGGGGGAGTTTTCGTTC
>JACQPG010000051.1 GCA_016207665.1 Elusimicrobiota bacterium
AGCGCCGAGGTATCGCAGGCGAATCGGGCGAGATAACGCCTAAGGCCTTCATAATCCCTAAAAACGTCTTCCATAATGGTCCGAATGGGCTTAACCCGCGTTAAATCCGCGGCCCGGACTTTAAGATTTTGAGCCACTAAAGCCCTGAAGGTCTCGGGCTCCAGGAAATCGCAGACACGTATGCCGATGCGGGCGACCTTATCCTCGTAGCAAGGGCCGATGCCTTTCTTGGTGGTGCCCAGACCCCTTCCCCCCTCCTCGCGCAGGGTGTCGAGCATGATGTGATAAGGCAATATCACATGAGCGCCCAGGCTCAGGAACAGCCGGCCCTTGACCCTGATGCCGCGCCTCTCGAGCAGGCGCGCCTCGTCGCGGAAGGCCTGGGGGCTGACCACGAGCCCGTTGCCGATCACGTTGCGCACGCCGGGCTGGAGTATGCCCGAGGGGATGAGATGCAAGGCGTAGCTTTGGCCGCCGAAGACCACGGTATGGCCGGCGTTATTGCCGCCTTGATAGCGGACCACATAATCGGCCTGGCCGCCCAAATAATGGACTATCTTGCCCTTGCCCTCATCGCCCCACTGCGCGCCCACCACCACCATTGCCGGCATTCTACCCCCCATTCCCCCCGCGGAAGAAGCGATGCCACCAGGAAGAGCCTTCCTTGTCTTGGGGCAGCTCGCGCACGAGCTTGAGCCTGGTGCTTTCATGCACCAAGGCGTCGCCGCAGACCCCGGCCGAGAAACGCACCCGCGCCAGGCATTGGCCGTCGGTGTGCGACTCGACGGCTTCCACCGGCGCGGGGATGCCCACGGGACCTTGGGCCGAATGCCCGCCGAAAAGCCGGGAAAGATATTGCGCGATATCGCGAGGATCGGTGATCCAGGCCGAGACCACCTGCCCCGCGCGCAGTTCCTTGGCCGTGGGGCCGTCGCCGGATTGCTCCAGGGAGACCTTGAGCACGAGCAGGTCCTCGGGCCGGGTCGAGGAGCGGCCGGCCGCGGCGCGGCGCGAGGAGAATCCATCGGGATCGCTGCGCAGGGATTTGAATTGGCCCAGATCGAGTATGTCGCGTTGCAATTGCAGGAGGACGCCCGTGGAGCGCAGAGCGCCCCTGAGCAATGGTTCTATCTGGGAGGCGAGCTCCTCGACCGGGGCCTGATAGGCCTGGCTCAGGGCCGCGGCCTGCTGGAAATGGCCCGAGAGGCGACGCTCGATCTCCAGGCTCTCGTTGGGCAGGCTGCCGTCAAGCAGGCGGCAGCCGTAGAGGAATTTCTCGAAATCGAACCAGTCCTTGTCGAGCGGCGCCTGATGCACCGCGGGATTGAAGGAGAGCACGGAGCGGCAGCGCAAGAGGGCCGAGGATTTGGTATCGGCCACGAGCAAGATGAGGCCGACCTGATGATTCTCGGTGTCCACGAATCGGCCCTTGATCGCCACGATGTTGCGCAAGAGCCGGGAGATGGTCCTCACCGCCTTCTCGAGCTCATAGCCGCACATCTCGAGCGCGAGCTCGGCCTCTCCCTGGTCGCAACCCGTCTCCTCCATGAGTATGGAAACCTTGTCGGTCACGGCTTAAGCTCGATCATTTCCGCGGGGATGAGCACTATCGTATACCTTTTTAAGCCGCTCGAGCGAGACATGGGCGTAGATCTGCGTGGTGGCCAGGCTCTTGTGGCCGAGCATCTCCTGCACGGAGCGCAGGTCGCAGCCGCGGTTGAGCAGATGGGTGGCGAAGCTGTGGCGGAAGGCGTGCGGGGTCACGCGCTTGAGCCATTGGGCCGAGGCGATCCAACGCCGCACCACCAGGGCCACCCCCTGATCCGAGAGCCTTCCGCCCCGGGCGTTGGCGAATAGCGGGTCGCGGGGCTTGGTGGGCCGGGCCTGCACATAGTCGCGCAGGCAGGAAAGCGCGACCTGCCCCACCGGGACCAGCCTTTCGCGCGAGCCCTTGCCGAAGACCCGCACCAAGCCCGAGACGAAGTCCAGGTCGCCGACATTCAAGGCCGAGATCTCGGAGCGGCGCAGCCCGCTCGAGTAAAGCAGCTCGAGCAGGGCGCGATCGCGTCGGCGAAGGCTCTCCGAGCTTCCCTTGCCGCCGCCCTTGGCCAAGAGCTCCTCGATCTCACGCTCGGTAAGGAAGACCGGGAGCTTTCTTTCGCGCTTGGGCAGGGGCAGGTTCAAGAAGGGATCGGCCGAGAGCTCGCCTTGCTGGCGCAGATAGCGGGCAAAGGAGCGCAGGGCGGAGACCCGGCGCAGCACCGAGTCGCGATCTAGCGCCGACTTCTGAAGCTCGGCGAGATACGCGCGCACGCAGGCGCGGTCGATTCCCGAGGGAGAGGTCGCCGGATGGAGGTCCGAGAAATGCTTGAGATCGAGGGAATAGGCCCGGAGAGTGCGCGGCGAATAGTTGCGGGAGGCGCGAAGCTCGGTGAGGAACTTCGCCGTCCAGACCGCTAACATCGCAGCTTACGCCGGCTTGACGGCCGCTTGAGCCTGGACTTTTTGCAGCCTGAGGGCCTCGGCTTCGGCGCGGAGCTTCTCGCCCTCGTCCTTGGCCACGGGCTTGATGTTGCGGCATTTGGGGAAACCCGAGCAGGCCAGGAAAAAGCCCCTCTTGCCCTTGCGCAGCCAGAAGGTGCTCGAGCACTTCTGGCACTGGCGCGCGGTCATGAGCGGGCGGGACTCCTCGATCTTTTGGCCGGTGACGGGATCCAGGGAGAATGTGTTCTTGCAGGCCGGGTAGCCGGAGCAGGCCAAGAACTCGCCCTTGCGGCCGCGGCGTATCACCATGGGCTTGGCGCACATGTCGCAGACCTCGTTGGTGGTCTTAGGCACCACCTTTTCGCCCTCGGGGGTGAGCTGAATCTTGCCCTTGCAGCGCGGGAAGGCCGAGCAGGAGAGGTATTTGCCGAAGCGGCTTTCGCGGATGAGCATGGGCTCCTGGCAGATCGGGCATTTCTCGTCCGACATCTTGGGCTCGACCTTGGAAACCTCCATGACGGCCGAGGCGTTGTCGAGGGATTTCTCGAAGGGGTCGTAGAAATCGTGCACCACCTTCACCCAGTCCTCGTCGCCCTCCGCGATCTGGTCGAGCTTTTCCTCGACCTCGGCGGTGTAGGAGAGGCTGACCACCTCGGGGAAGTACTTCTTGAGCTTCTCGGTGACCAGCATGCCCAGCTCGCTGGGCAGGAGGCGCCGGTCCTTGGGGTTGCGCCTCACATAGCCGCGGTCCACGATGGTCTTGATGGTCGGGGCGTAGGTGGAGGGACGGCCGATGCCGTGCTTTTCCATGGCGCGGATCAGGCTCGCCTCGTTGTAATGGGGCGGGGGGCTGGTGAAATGCTCCTCGGGCTTGAGGGCAAGCAGCTTGACGGTCTGGCCCTCCTCGAGGGGAGGCAGGCGGGAGCTCTCCTGAGGCTCCTCGCCCTCTTCGTCGCCCTCCTCGGCGCCGCCGCCCGTCCAGGCCTTCAAGAAGCCGTCGAATTTGAGGCTACGGCCCGTGCAGTGGAACACGGCCTGGCCGTTCTGTATGTCGGCCGACACCGTGTCATAGACCGCCTCGACCATTTGGCTGGCCAAGAAACGCCTCCAGATCAGCTCGTAGAGCCGCGCCTGGTCCGGGTTGAGATAGGACTTGACGCTCTCCGGGGTGCGCAACACGCTGGTGGGGCGTATGGCCTCATGCGCCTCCTGCGCCCCCTTGGCCTTGGTCTGATAGGTCGGAGGCTGCTCCGGCAGATATTGGGCGCTGAAATTCTTCTTGATGTATTGCGCCGCTTCCTCGGCCGCGATCTTGGAGATCGAGAAGGAATCGGTGCGCATATAGGTGATAAGACCCGCCTGCTCCTCGCCGCCCAGGGCCACGCCTTCATAGAGGGACTGGGCCACCCGCATGGTCCTCTCGGCCGCGAATCCCAGCTTTTGGGAGGCGGCCTGCTGCAGTGTGCTGGTCGCGAAAGGCGGATGCGGCCGGCGCCGCATCTCCTTTTTCTCGACCTTGATGACCTTGAAGACGCCGGAGGAAACCGTTTCCTCGATCCTCTTGACGTCGTCGCGGGTCTTGAGCGAGGTAGCCTTGACCCGATAGGGCTCGGCAAAAAGGTCGAAAGTCCTGGTGGTCTCGATCTTCTCGCCCTTCCAAATCGAAAGCTTGGCGTCGAAAGGAGGCGGGGTCCCGGATTTTTCCAGCGAAGCCGTGATGGTCCAATAGGAATCGGCCTTGAAATTCTTGATCTCCTGCTCGCGCTCGGCCAGGAGCCGGACCGCCACGGATTGCACGCGTCCGGCGGAAAGCCCGCTCTGTATCTTGGCCCAGAGCAGGGGCGAGAGCTTATAGCCCACCAGGCGATCGATGACCCGACGGGCCTGTTGTGCGTGAACGAGATTCTCGTCTATCGAACGGGGCGCGGTGAGGGCTTCCTGGATCGCTTGGGGCGTGATCTCATGGAAGGTGATGCGCTTGACCTTGGCGCGGGCGAGGTTCAGGCTCTCCACGATATGCCAGGCGATGGATTCGCCCTCTCGGTCATGGTCGGTGGCGAGATAGACATACGGGCATTTGCCGACCATGGCGCGGAATTCGGCCAGTATCTTCTTGGCGCGGGGAAGCACCACATATTGGGGTTTGAACTTGTCATCGACCTCGACCCCGAGCTTGCGCACGGGAAGGTCTCGCACATGGCCGTAGGAGCTGCGCACCACGTATTTGCCCTTCAAGAAACGGGATATGGTCCTTTCCTTGGCGGGAGACTCGACCACCACCAGGGAAGGCCCGTCGCCCCGAGCGGGCGGCTCGCCCTGGCCGTTGGAAAGCGGCTTGGCCGCCTTAGAAGCGGGCTTGGGGGCCTTGGCCGGAGCCTTTTTCAAAACTGGCCTCTTTTTAGGGGCTTTAGCAGCGGATAAAGGTTTTTTTGGCATACCGTTGTCCGGGAACGGGAACGATCAAATCCTGAAGCTCCATGTTAAATAGGATATATGCCAGGCTCGGAAGGTCAATACCCAAACGATGACCAAGCTGCTCCAGGCTGAGCGTTTCCGTTGATAGACATTCTAGAATTTTCAGCTGCTCCATGGGAAGCCTGGCCGCGGGGGCTTCGACAAAATCGTCGCTGAGCCCCCGGGCGTAGAGCTCGACCCCTGGAGGCAGCGCGCCGATCACGGCCGAGGCCCCGACCGCGGCCCCGGCGCCCTGGCTCAGCAGCAAATTGGGGGCCTCGGAGAGGGCCGAATCCACCGGACCGGGCACGGCGAGAACCTCCCGGCCGAGCTCGGCCGCCAGCCGAGCGGTGATCAGCGAGCCCGAACGCAGGCGCCCCTCCACGACCACCGTGACCCAGGAGAGGGCCGCGATGATGCGATTGCGACGCGGGAAATGATCGGGCAGCGGCGGCGCGCCGGAAGGAAACTCGCTCATCACGCAGCCTCCCTTCTCCACGATGCGCCTGGCCAGGGCCTCGTTCTCAGCCGGGTAGACGCGGTCCAGGCCCGAACCGAGCACGGCCCAGGTGATTCCGCCCGCATCCAACGCGGCCTGATGCGACTGGGTATCGATACCGCGGGCCAGGCCGCTTACGATGGCCAAGCCGGCGCGCGCCAGTTCGCCGGAGAGATGGCGGGCCATGCGAACGCCGTAGGGCGTAGGCTGCCTTGATCCGACCAGGGCCACGGCGGGACGATTATCCAGGCGCCCGGCGACGTAAAGCGGATCGGGAGCATCGGACAAGACCTTGAGCAATTCGGGGTACTCGGGCTCCCCCAAGACGACGGCGCGCATCTCCAAGCCCACGATTAGAGCAGCTCCTCCTCCAGCTCCCGAGGCGCCGCGGATCGGCGGGCGGGTTCGGGGACCGGGTGGGTGGCGGCCAGGGAATTCACGCGCTGGAACAACCGGGAATCCTGGGAGAGCCGGGCCCACTCGGAGGGAATGCGGCCGGCCAGGACGATCAACTCGGTGGGGTCGATGCCCAACACGACGGCGATCCGGCGCAGGACTTGCTCCTCGGCGGGAGGGCTGCGCTTGCCCGAGAGCACCTTGGAAAAGAACGACGGGTCGAGCTCCGCGGCGCGGCAGAAGCTGCGCAACGTCATGCCCGTGCGGGAGATCGCCTCGGCCACGCGACGGGCAAAGGGCTGATGGGGCGGAAATGGATGGTTCATGGGTGATGGTATTTGAGCATCTCGAGGCGTTTTCTCATCAGTTCGATCTCCTTGCCGTCCGGGAACTCCTCCACGTAGCGGGCCGCGGCCGCTTTGGCCACGTCCCAATCGCGAGTGCGATCCGCGGCGTCGCTGAGATAGATCAGGGCGCGCGGCACGTAATAGCCGGTCGGGGAAGCGGCGAGCAACTGGGTGAAGGCCTCTTGAGCCCTGGGATAATCCTCCTTCTGATAATAGACCACTCCGATATAGTATTCCATGGGGGGAACCCATCGGGCTCCGGAACGGCTCTTGGTCAGGGCCAGGCCCTTGTAGAGGCTGAAATGCGGCCACAGATAATAGCAGCCTCCGTAAAGCGCTAGCACTATGAGGAAATATTTCGTCACCTTATTCGCGCTTGAGCAGATCTCCTTCCTGAAGCCCGTCGACCACGTTGAGTATCAAGAATCGATATTGCCGCCCTTTCAAATGCTTCTCCACCTTGGCGCGGCCCACGCGCTGGAAATAGCGCGCGTTTTGATCCTGGTCGTTCTCGCGCGCGCCGTCCCGGCGATAGATGATGAGACGCTCGCCCTCGATGAAGGATTCGTTGGCCTTGCCCACGAAGTCCTCCCCCACGGTGGGAAGATGCTTTTCGCCGAAACTGAGTATCTTGCCGTCCGCCTTCCAGGACTGGTCCACCTTCACCCTCACGTTGGACGGGAATTGTCCGCTTTGACTGGGAGGCATGGCGCTCGAGAGGCCGTCCCGGTCCACATTGTGCTCGCCCTCCAGACGAGCCGGCATGGGCGTCGGCGTCTGGGCGGGAGGCGGAGCGGGCTCCGGTTCAGGCTCGGGCTCGGCGCTCTCCACCGCGGGTTCCGCGGCCGCCACGGGCGGCTCGGGCTCGGCCTGGGCCGGCTCCACCTTAGCACGGGCCGGGAGCTCGGGTATGAGCAGCTCTTGATCGGGATAGATCAAGTGCGGGTCTTGGACGACCCCGGTGTTGGCCTCGGCGATCACGCGCCAGCGATAATGATCGTTGTAATAGCGGCCGGCCAGCTGCCATAGATTGTCCTTGGGCGCCACCACGTGCTTGAGGGGCTGCGCCCCCAAGCAGGAGGCTGAGAACATCAGCCAAAAAACCCCCAACGCGCTTCCCGCCGCCTTCCATGCCCTTCCTCGACTATCCATTGCTTTCATTCATCGCCCCCATAGCTCGTCACGCCGTCTCCGCCAGTCTTTCCAGGCTGCGATACTGCAAAGCTTCCGTCAAATGGGCGCCCTCGATGCGGTCGGCTCCGGAGAGATCGGCGATGGTGCGGGATACCTTGAGAACCCGGTCCAGGCTGCGCGCGGTGAGCTGGAGCCGCCGGGAGTATTGCTCGAGCATCGCGCGGCCGGCATCATCCAGGGCGCAGAGAGCGCGAAGCTCCGCGCTCGGGATCAAGGCATTGAGCTCGAAAGGGCGGCCCTCGAAGCGCCGGCGCTGGCGTTGGCGCGCCTCCATCACCCGGGACCGCACCGCCCGGGAGCTCCAATTCGGGTCGGGGCCCTCGCCCGCCCATTGCTCGAAGGACACGGGGGAGAGCTCGACCTGCAGATCGATGCGATCCAGCCAAGGGCCCGAGAGCCGGCCGAGATATTTCCGGACGGCGGGCGTCGTGCAGAGGCAGGCCTTCTCCGGATGGCCTCTCCAGCCGCAGGGGCAGGGGTTGCTCGCCGCCACCAGCATGAAGCGCGCGGGATACTCGACCGCCTCCCGGGCGCGCGCCACGCTCACGCGAAAATCCTCCAGGGGCTGGCGCAGGGCCTCGAGCGAGGAGCGGGAGAACTCGGCCAGCTCGTCCAGGAACAGCACCCCGCCATGGGCCAGGGCCGCCTCGCCGGCGCGGGACGAGGGGCCGCCACCCACCAAGGCCGCGACCGAGGCCGAATGATGGGGGCTTCGGAAGGGCCGTCCCGAGGCCAGGCCCTCGCAGCCGCCGGAAAGCGAGCGCATCACGCTGATCTCCACTCTTTCCTCAGGGGAAGGATCGGGAAGAAGCGAGACCAGCCTCTTGGCGAGCATGGATTTACCCACCCCGGGCGGCCCGATCAAGAGAAGATTATGCCCGCCCGCGGCCGCGATCTCCAAGGCCCTCTTGGCCGCTCGCTGACCCTTGACGTCCGAAAGGTCGTGTTGAGAGGCCGCTCCGGCCCGGTCGGAGCCGCCGGCGGCCGGCTCAAGAGCCGGCCTCTCTCCGCTGAGAGTCTCCACCGCCTGGCGCAGATTGTCGACCGCCAGGGCCCGCAAGCCCGAGGCCTGGGCCTCGGCCGCGTTGGCGCTCGGGACCATCAAGGTGTCGAAGCCCCGGGCCTTGGCCTCCAGCGCCATGGCGAGCACGCCTTGCGCCGGCCGCAACGTCCCATCCAGGGCCAGCTCGCCCAGCAGGCAGGCCTTCAGATTCTCCTCGGAAGGTCGGGCCTGCCCGGAAGCCGACAAAAGGGCCATGGCGATGGGCAGATCGAAATGCCCGCCCTGCTTGCGCGATTGAGCGGGAGCAAGGTTCACCGTGATGCGCCGGGAGGGAAGGCGATAACCCGAGTTTCTCACGGCGGCGCAGACACGCTCGCGCGACTCGCGCACGGCGCCGTCGGGCAGGCCCACCACCGAAAAGCCGGGCAGACCCGCCGAGATATCGATCTCGACCTGCACCGGATAGGCGTCCAGCCCCCGCAGCCCTATGGAATGAGCTCGTCCCAGCATCAAAATGCCCTGAGAGTCTCCAGCTCCACGTAATGAGCGTCGTTTTCGACCACGCGCGCGATGAGAGCGGGACGGGCGCGCACCAACAGGGCAGCCAGCTCGTCGGCGCTTAATTTCTCTCCGAACACCTTGAGCCGCGCATCGCGCCCGGAGATGAGATCCAAGGCAACGGCGGCCACCTGGGGCCAGGCGCGCATCTCGGCGATCAACGCGCGAATCTCCTCGAGCCCCCCCAGACCCAACAAAGCCGCGCTGATCTCCTGCCGCTCCTGATAGCGCGAGCCCAGGCCCGAGCGCAATCTCTCCCCGGCCAGCTCGCCGGCGTTGGCCAAGGCCTTGGCCGCGGCGGCCTCGGCGGTGAGATCCACGGCCGACGCCTCCTGCGCGACGGAAGCCAGCTCCTGTCCCGATTGGGCGTCGAGAGCCTTGAGTTCGAGCGTGGCCCGATAAGTGTGATATCCCTCCAGGCGCTGATCCCGCAGCGGCTCGACTCGGGCGGCGCCGGATACGATCAGCTGCGCCCCATGCCTGAGGCTGGCGGCCCGGGCCTCGGAGAGCTCCCCGGACTTCTGATGATCCTTGTTGAACTTGTCGGAGTAGTCGACGGCCTCGTAGCCCTTCTCCACGAGAGCCCTTCTCAAGGCCTCGGAGGCCCGGCCCGAATCCTGGCCGGCTCCGAGCCCGGATTCCCGCAGGGAGATCAGCAGCCTGGGCTTGCCGCGCACCCCGTCGGGCCTCAAAACGCCGATCGAGTCCAAATCCTTGGCGAGCTTTTGATACAGCAGCAGCGCGCGTATGCGCACGCGCGAACGGTCTCCGGCCGAGATGATCTGATAGCGCTCGATATAATCCCTTGGCTTGGCGAGTATCTTCTCCTCGAGCGCGGCGCGATGCTCGGATAGGGCCGGGCTGGAGAGGAATAGATCGAAGCTGCGCTCCAGGGCCTGGCGCTGGGCCTGGACCAGGGCCGCTTCCGAAGATTGCCCGATCTCGGCCTCGGCCTCCACGTTGATGGTATTGGCCTGGGGCCCCGGCCTCAGGCGCCGGGCGCAGCCCGCGCCGGCCGACAACAGGAGGATCAGGACCAGGAGCCGCCTCACGCGGGCACCGCCTCGCCTCGCGCCGCGGTGGAAAGCACGAAGAAGAACTTCGAACCCCGCCCCGGCTCGGACTCGAACCAGATACGGCCAGCGTGCTTATTAATGATCTCCCGCGAGATGGCCAGGCCCAAACCCGTGCCGGGCACCGCCAACTCGGCGGAATTGCGGGCCCGGTAGAATTTCTGGAAGATGTTCGGCTTGTCCTCGGGATGGATGCCTATGCCGTCGTCCTCGACGCGAACCATCACGAGATCGCCCTTGTCCATGGCGGAGACCGCGACCCTCCCTCCGGGCTTGGTGAACTTGAGAGCGTTGGAGACCAGGTTGTCGACCACCAAGCGGAGCCATTTCTCGTCCCCCCGCACCGAGGGAAGCCTCTGGGGAATTTCGCAAACCAAGACCTTGCCCGCCTCGACCGCCTGGCCGCGATGGGCGTCGACCACCGAGCTCACGAGTTCGCCCAAGGAGAGCGACCTCATGTCCATGGCGGCGCCTCCCTCGAGCTTGGATAGGTCCAGCAGCTCGGTGACCAGCTGCTCGAGCTTGCGAACCGCATTGTCTACCACCGTCAAAAATTTCTCCTGTTGATCCGTCAACGCTCCCGTGTCTCCGGTCCTCATCACGCTCACGAAGCCCCGGATGGTGGTCAGGGGCGTCTTGAACTCATGGCTGACCGTGGTCACGAACTCATCCTTCATACGACTGAGGGCCTGCAATTGTTCCGCGGTCTCGCCCAGGCGGCGGTTGAGAATGGCGGTCTCGACGATCACGGTGGCCTCATCGGCGATCACCTTGAGCAGGTCGAGATGCTCCTGGGTGAAGAAGTCCCTCTTGAAGCTGCCCACCCGCATCACGCCGATGGAGTGGCCTTCCTTGCGCAAGGCAATGACCATGAGCGAGTGCGCTCTCCAGAGCTTGGCGAAACCCGAGATCACGCCGGGATCGTTCTGGGCGTCGCCCGTGATGAAAGGCTGGCCCGTGCGGAAGACGCGCACCGATGAGGAACCCTCCTCGGTGAGCGGGATGCGATAGAGCAAGTCGTCGCCTTCCAGGCCATAGGCTCCGGGCTGCGTGACAAGCTCGCCCGTCGACTCGTCGAGCAAGAGGAAGGCGACCAGATCCGCCTCGAGATAGCGCGCGACGATGGAGACGATGGCGCTCAAGGTCGAGCGTTCCTGGCTCGAGCGCGAGCCCGCGGCCGCGACCTCGAGCAAGGTCTCCGCCTCGCGGGATTTCCTGACGAAGAATTGGCGCAGCTCATCGGCCTGGCGCTGCACCTGCTCGAGACTGCGCTGGGCCGGCAAAAGGCTCTTGAACCGGAAGAACCAGTAGACCGCGAAACCCGATAGTATCGCCGCTAGGGCCATCAGGGTCGCGGCGGCGGCGGGAGTGATCTCCATCGCTAAAGAGGTATCAGGTCCAGATGGGCATGCATGAGCTGGCTAGGAGAAGCGTTAGGCTGCTCGAGCCAGGCTGCCGAAACGCTCAAGGCCTCCAAGACATGCAGCACCGCGTGCGAGAATTCCGCGAGGCGGGGCGCGAGGGGGCTATGGCTGGGCGGTCCCACCACCAGGGCCGCGTCCGCCGAGGCCCCGGAGCAAAGCTCGCCGATCTGCGATGGCGCCCCGAAAGGCTGCGTCGCATCGTAATAGACCGGAGGCAAGGGGCGGAAACCCTGAGCCTTTTGCGGCGAGGACTCGATAAAACGATGGAACACCCAGGCCGCCAGCTCCTCCTGGCCCTTGGGCAGCACCACGGTCAGGGCGGGCGAGCCGGGCTTGGCCTGGCCCGCGGCCCTGGCGCGGGCGGCGCTGAGCTCCGCGGGGCTCGGCAACGGAGCGTCTGGGCTCTGCTCGAAGAGTATGCGGAAGAGCTCCTCGGTCTTCATGCGCGACTGGAGGCGTATGAGGGCCAGCAGCCGGCGCATCCAGCGCGTAGCCTCGAAATAGTTGGCGCCAAGCTTCTCTTGGAACAGCTTGGCGTTCTCCGGGACCATGCTCAGCCCATGCCTCTCGAAATAAGCCTGTATGATCTCCAGACGCGAGGCGGGCGGCGGCACCTTCATGTCCACGGACCAGCCCTTGCGCAGGGATATCTTGACGGCCTCCTCCAGAGCGCTGAGGGCCTTAGGCGGGTAAAGCGAGGTGAAGACCACCTGAAGTCCCCGGCCGAAGAACAGGGAGAAGAGCTCCGCCAGGGCCGCCCGATTCCTCTCCTCGGCGCTGATGAGATGCACATCGTCGACCACCAAGGCCTTGGCGCCTTGGAAGCTCTCGTTGAGCTCCTTCATCCGATCCAATTCGAGCGCGATGTTGACCGCCCGCGACAGCCTGGATCCGGAAGTGAATATCACCTCACGCTCGCCCAGGCTCTGGGCCAGCCCCGTGCCTACGGCATGGGCCAGATGCGTCTTCCCCACCCCGGGAGGGCCATAAAGGAACAGGGGGTTGTACATGGAGCCCGGGTTGCCGACCACGGAGGCCGCGGCCGCGTGGGCGAAGCGATTGTAGCCGCCGACTATGAGCGACTCGAAGGTCAAAAGCGGGTCCAGCGGATCGCGCGCGGGCCAGACTCCGGTGACCGCGGGCCGGCTTTCCGCGGGCTGGGAAGCCCAAGCGACGGTATCCGCGGCCGGAATTCCCGCGAATTTTTCCAACGCCGACTCGGCGGGCGTCGTCACGGGGGCCAGCTCGGGCTCAGGCTCCGAATGGGGAAGCTCGGGCAGCTGGGGAGCCTGCGCCGCGACCGGCTCGAGCGGGGATTCCACGGGAGCCGGAGCCTCCGCCGGGACCGGTTTGGCCGCCGGCTGGGACCGCTTCTTCTCCTTGGGCGGCGCGATCCGATTCATCATCACGCGCACCGCCTCCATCTGGGACGAGGTCAGGCGATGGAGAGGAAGGCTGAAATTGAATCCCGCCGGGACGTTGGAGGAGCTGGGGCGGCCGCAGAGAGGACCCAGCTGGCGGATGATGGCGGTAACATCCTCGAGACTGCCCTTGACCAGGAGCAGATGCCGCGCTCCGTTCTTGGACTTAGGATCGGGCCTGATCTCCCAACTTTCCATGCCGCCTCAGGTCTCCGGGCTCAGGAGCATCATATCCACGATCAAGTCCACGGCCAGGGATCGTTTCTGTATCTCGGACAAGGGGATGGAGCGGAACATGATGCCGGAGGAGGTGAGCATCTCGCCTAGGTCCCGGGCCTTGGACTCGGGCATGCCTTCGATCACGGCCAAGGCGGCCACGGCGCCTACGGCCTTGAGCCGATCCAGCATGGCCTTGGGCTCGGTCGAGGCGCTGATCTCCTCGATCAGCACCTTGCGCAAGAAAAGCGGTTTCTTGGAGATGGTCTGCGCGCTTTGATCGAGAAAACCCACGAATGTGTCCTTCTCCCGGGCGCAATCGGCGCTGTAGAGTATGGCCACTCTCCGGACCTGGTCCTTGCCGATGCCCGCGGGAATCTCGGGGAGCGGCGGCAGAGCCGGGGCGGGAGCGGGCTTGGCGGGTTCCGCGGCCTTGGGAGCTTGCGCCGGCGCGGGCTGCGAGACTTGCGCTTCGATGCCCTTAGGCAACTCGACCGGCTTGGGAAGCTCGATGGGCTTGGGCGCGGGCTTGGGAGGCTCGCTCGCCGGCTTGGGAGAGGACACGCTCGACTCGATCGGCGGTTTGGACGGACCGGGCCGGGTCGGAAGTTCGAGGGTCAGCCCCCCTAGAGCGGGAGGTGGAGCCGGCGGCGGGGCCGATGGCGGAGGCGCCGGCGCAGGAGCGGGCCTGGTTGGAGACTGGGGAGCGGCCGAGGGCGGCCTGGCGGCCGGGGTCTGCGGCGGAGGCGCGAACTGAACCGGGGCGGGAGCATCCGCCGTCTTAAGACCGCCTAGAATATCATCCAGGTCGCTCAGTATGGCCTGAATCTCGGCCTCGGGATCCTTTTTGAGCGGCTCTTCGGCCATGGCGAAGCCGGGCTTACGCCGCAGCCCCGGCGCTGGTCGACAGGCCCTGTATCTTAAGGGCTAGATCCTGCGGCGTCGTGGAGTTGTCGATCGCGATCTTGGGATCGATCTTCCCCTCTTGATAAAGCCGCAACAAGTCCTGGTCAAAGGTGTGCATGCCATAATAGGCGCCTTTATCCATGACCTTGTAGACCTCGCTCAACTTGCCTTCGAGGAGCTGGGTCCGGACCATGCTATTGTTGATGAGAATCTCGGTGGCCGGGTAGCGGCCCTTGCCGTCCTTGGAAGGGATCAACCGCTGCGCGACTATGCCCTTGAGGCAGTTGGCCAATTGCTGGCGGACCTGGCCCTGTTGATGGGCTGGATGGGCGTCGATGATGCGATCGAAGGTCTGCACCGCGTCCATGGTGTGTATGGTCGACAGCACGAGATGCCCGGTCTCCGCGGCCGAGATCGCGGCGTGCATGGTCTCGATGTCGCGCATCTCTCCGATCACGATCACGTCCGGGTCCTGGCGCAATATATGCCTAAGCGCCTCGCCGAAGCTCTTGGTGTCGGCGCCGACCTCGCGCTGGACGATGGTGGATTTGATGTCCGAGTGATAGAACTCGATGGGATCCTCCACCGAGATGATGCGATAAGGATAGGTGGAGTTGATGAAATGGACGAAATTGTTGAGAGTGGTGGTCTTGCCGGCTCCGGTGACGCCCGCGAAGAGTATGAGGCCGCGGCTCTCCATTCCCAGCTTCTTGAGCGGCTCGGCCGGAAGATTGAGCTCCTCGAAGGTCCTGAGCTTGTTGGGGATGACGCGCAGCGTGAGCCCGATGGTCCGCCTCTGCCTGAAAATGTTGACCCGGAAGCGCGATATGCCGTCCAGGCTGAAGGCCATGTCCAACTCAAGATCTCGCTCGAACTGTTTGGCCTGCTCGTCGTTCATGAGCTGGTAGGCGATGGCCTTGACGTCCTCCCCGCTGAGTTTTTGGAGGTTGGCGGCCAACACCATGGATCCATGGAGGCGGAGCGCGGGAACAGACTCGGCCTTGAAATGGATGTCCGATATCTCCTTCTGCACCATCAGCTTCAAGAGGCTTTTGACATCGATCGCCATGTTGTCTCTGTTACTCTCGAATGATCTCTATATTATTAAGAATCAGCCATTCTTGGGCCAACGGGCTGATTATCGCGTTCCTAGGAATTGTAAGGCGTCGAGTCCCGTTCGTCAACCTCTTTTTTATTTCATATTCCGACAAAAATAGCCGCCCTTCGGGCAGGGCCGGCCCGGTGTATAAGGAATGCCTTCGGGCGGACAAGCCGTGCTTGGAAGCCTGCGGCGGCGGTTGGGCGGGCGTCGGCGAGGCCCCGGCGTCGCCATTGCGGCGTGACGCCAGGTGGCTCAATATCAGGTCGATCAGGTCGTCCCTGGTGAGCACGTCCGCTCGCGCTTACTTGACCAGCTTGGACGAGATCTGATCGAGGTATCTCTCGAGATCGTCATGGGGACGGGGTATGACATGGACCGAGACCAGCTCCCCGACCTTCTGCGCTGCGGCGGCCGCGGCGTCGACGGCGGCGCGCACGGCCCCGACCTCCCCCCGGCAAAGCGTGGTGACCAGTCCCGAGCCGATCTTCTCGAAGCCGACCAGACGCACTCTCGCGGCCTTGGCCATCGCGTCCGAAGCCTCGATCATGCCCACGAATCCCTTGGTCTCCACCATCCCCAACGCCTCGCGTGTCTCCGCCATAATTAAGTCTCCTTGTTAGAAAGTCCGGCTCTAAAAAAGCTCCGGCGCTTAATTTTGATATCCGGGTTCCTGATTGTTTCCGTCAGGCTCCAAAATCGCGTTGCAGCCCGAGCAGCGCTTGGCCGGGCTATAGGTGCGCAGGCATTCGTCATCCTCGGGCCACCATTCCTCGAAATACATCTCGGCCCTTTTCTGGCAGCGCAAGCAGAAGCGCTCCATCGCGCCCCCGCAACAGGGGCAGAAGCGCGGGAGGGATTCGCCCTGCTGATGGGTCAGAGAGCCGCAGAGCCCGCATTGTATGTCGACCCTGAGCCTGAATTTGACCGGCCTGTTCTTGTCCATTAGTAACCCTTGCCTTCCACTTTGGCGTCCGTGACGATGGCGACGCTGGCCGAGGTGCCCAGCCGCGTGGCTCCCGCCTCGATCATCTTCTGGGCGGAGGCCGCGTCGCGAATACCGCCCGAAGCCTTGACTCCCATCAGGGGACCGACCGTCTCCCTCATGAGCCTGACGTCCTCGGCGGTGGCCCCTCCCCCTCCGAAGCCCGTCGATGTCTTGACGAAATCGGCGCCCGCGCGCTTGGCCAGCAGGCAAGCCCTCACCTTCTCCTCCTGGCTGAGCAGCGCGGTCTCCAGGATCACCTTGAGCACCTTGCCGCGCGTCGCCTCGCGCACGGCCCTGATGTCGTCATAGACCGCGGAATCATTGCCGGACTTGAGCGCCCCGACATTGATCACCATGTCGATCTCGTCGGCGCCGTTGGCGATGGCGTCTCGCGCCTCGATGCTCTTGACCGTCGCCGTGGTCGAGCCCAGGGGAAAGCCCACCACGGTGCAGACCTTGACCCCGCTGCCGGAGAGTTTCTTGGCGCAGAATGGGACATAGCTGGGATTGACGCAGACCGAGGCGAAGCAATAGGCCTTGGCCTCCTCGCAAAGCTTGGCGACCTCCTCTTGCGTGGCATTGGGCTTGAGCAGGGTGTGATCGACGAAGCGGGCCACGGAGGAGCATTTCTTGGTCGGCTGGCAGGCCGCGATGCGATCTGCGCCCAGGGCCTTAAGCTCTTTCTCGCCCAGATGAGCCAAGGACTCGCAATGGGGACAGGAGGGACAGTGGGTATGCTCTTGCTCCGCGTTCAACGAGCCTCGCTCGGCTTGAGCCGGAGTCTCCCGCGCGCCCGGGGCCTGAGGCTGGGCGGCGGCCGCCTTGGAAAGCGGCTTCTGCCACGAATCCGAGAAAATCTTTCCCGCGCTGCCCATGGTGACCTTGACGGGACCGGGGGCCTTCGCCCCCGGCTTGGCCGTGGCTCCAGTTATACCCGACGGAGAGTCGCAGCAGCAAGAGCCCTTAACAAGTCCTTTACGGACCAGGACGTCCACCACTTCCTCTACGATTTTCCGCAGCTCCGCTTTATCCATACCTTTTCACCCGTCCCTGGCTGCTCACCTGGTCCACCACTCCGCAGATCGCGGTGCGCACGGGCGCGAGCTCGTCCTTGAGCATGGCTCGCGCCGAGCCGCCCTCGTCCATGACCAGCACCACGTTCCCCGGTCCCGCGCCTACCCCTGTGTCCAACGCGAGCATCGCGTCGCCGAGCGCCTTCCCGCTCATGGGATCGATGGGACGGACCAGGAGGAGCCGCCGGCGGGAAAGAGCGGGATGCTTGCGCGTGCCCCAGGCATTGCCCACGACCTCGCCGATGAACACCTAGCCCCTGAAATCCCCGGTCTGGTGGCCGTCCACGATGCCCACCACGGCCGCGTCGACCGGCGGCAGGTCCGGGAAAGCCACCGCGGCTTCTCGAGAAGCCACCCAAAACACCCTTTCCGAGGAGCCGGCGCCCACCGCGTCGGCCGCGACCACCGGATCGCCCAGCTCGGACTCGTCCTCCCAGCGCATGGGCTGGATGAGCAGCAGCTTCTTGCCCGCGATGGCCGGATCCTGCCGGGTGCAAAACACGCGGCCGATCACGCGCGCCAGCTTCATCGGCTGTATTTCCTCTCGATCTCGCCGATCTTGACCAGGCGCCGCTCGTGCCGTCCGCCCTCGAAGGGGGTCGAGAAAAACACCTGGAGCATCTCGGCCAGCGCGGCCTCGCCATGGGTCTTGCCCCCCAGGCAGAGCACGTTGGCGTCGTCATGAGCGGCGGCGAAGCGCGCCGAGACCGAGTTATAGGCCGCCACGGCCCTCACCCCCGGCACCTTATTGGCGGCCAGGGCGACCGCCCCGCCGAAACCGTCGAGCAATACGCCCCGGTCGAAATCCTTGCGCGCCACGGCCTCGCCAACCAAGAGCGCGACATCTGGATAATCCACGGAGTCGGCCGAGTAACAACCGAAATCCGTCACCTCATGGCCGCCGTGCTGAAGCCATTTCTTGATGAACTCCTTGGCGGCGAAGCCGCCGTGATCCGCCCCGACGACGAGTTTCATTTTCCCACCGTGGCCAGCAGCTGGACGTCGGCCTGCGCAATCACCACGTGCGAGACCAGCATGGATTCGGGCACGGCCGAGATTCCGGCGGCGATGGCCGAGCGCACGGCTCCGACCTCGCCGGTCAGGGTCACGATGCCCTTGCCGCCGCCCACCACGATCTTGACCTCCAGGATATGGACCAGGGCCGCCTTGGCCGCGGCGTCGGCCGCTCGAACGGTCGCGATGGCCTCCTTGGTCTCGATCACCCCGAGCGCGTCCAGGTCCTCGATGGGCCGCCTCTTCTCGAGGGCCTCGAGCACCTGGGAGTGCACGTTGCGTATGATCACCTCGTCGACCAGCGACTTGCCCGCGATATCCTTGCCCGCGCGCAGCGCGGATTCGACCTCGCCCACCGGCCCGGAGATCAGTATCACGTACTTGCCCCGGGCGATGATCTGGGTCTTGGCCAGCTTGACCGAGGCCATTTTCACCATGGCGTCGGAGGCTTCGATGCCCTTGGCGATGGAATTTGTTTCGATGAGGCCGATGGCGATATTAGCTTGCATGGGATTTTCCTATGTTCGTGTTCATGCGATCCTGAAATAGCCGACCAGGCTGCAATGCAGGGGCCGGGCGAAGTGGCTGGCCTTGGTCAGGCCGTCGCCGGTGGGCGTGCCGATGGACATGGAGGCGTAGCCCTCGCCCATGCCCAGGCCGTAGAGCGTGGGCGCGTTCTTGACGTAGATCGAGCATTGCATGCGCCGGCCCATGGCGGTCAGGCGGCCGACGTCCATGGAATGCATGGAGGCGGTGTGATGGTTGCCGCCCTCGGCCTCGTAGGCGAGCTCGATGGCGGCCTCGACATCGGGCGCCGTGGTCACGGGAAGCACGGGCATGAGCTGCTCGGTCCAGACCCAGGGATTATCGTTGGAGACCTCGGACCAGAGCAGGCGCGCGCTGTCCGGAAGCGACAGGCCGATGGCCCGCGCGATCACGGAGGCGTCCTTGCCCACGAAATCCCGATTGAGCGCCGGATCCTTGCAGCCCCGGCCGCCCTCCTTGATGACGACCTTGGCCAGAGCGTCCATTTGCGCGGCGCTAAGCTCATAGGCGCGAGGGTCCCGCCGCATGGATTCCAGGAAACGCTCGCGCGCGGCGCGGGTGACTATCACCTCTTTCTCCGCGGTGCAAAGCACATTATTGTCGAAACTGGCCCCGAAGATGATGTCCGAGGCGCATTTGGGAAATCGAGCGGTCTCGTCGACCACGGCCGGGGGATTGCCGGGCCCGGCCGCGATGGTCTTGCAGGTCTTGCCCACGGTCATGGCGACCTTGACGATGGCGGGACCTCCCGTCACCATGTTCACCCGCACCTCGGGATGGGCCAAAAGGGCCTTGGTGGTTTCCTGAGAGGCCGGAGCCACGGTCGCGATCAATCCCGGCGGGCCGCCCGCGCAGACCGCGGCCTCGGACAGCAGGCGCATTGCCTCGACGCAGGTCCTTTGCGCGGCGGGATGCGGGGAAAAGACCACGGCATTGCCCGCCGCCAATATCGAGATCGAGTTGTTGATGATGGTCGCCGCGGGGTTGGTGGAGGGAGTCACCGCGGCCACCACGCCATAGGGCGCGTATTCGACCAAGGTGAGCCCCTCGTCGCCGGTATACGCCTTGGATTGCAGATCCTCCACCCCGGGCGTGCGCAGCGCGCAGATCAGATTCTTCCTGATCTTGTCCTCGACGCGCCCCAGGCCGGTCTCCTCGCGCGCCATATGCGCCAGCCTTTCCGCGTGGGAAACGGCCTTCTCGCGCATGGCCTTGATGATCTTGCGCCGGGCCTCCAGGCCTTGCTCCTGGAACGAAGCCTGCGCGCGCTTGGCCGAGGCGACCGCCGAGTCCACCGTGGAATGGACCACGGAGGCGCCCGCCGGAGCGAGCGCGGGCGAGGCCTGGATGGGCGTCAATGGCGAGGCCGGCCGGCCGCTGGATAGAGCCGCCCTCAGGTCCTCGCGGCTTTCCAGCCGCTTGAGCACCTCTCCGACGATCTCGGCGATCTCTTGAGCTTGCATGGCGCGTGACCCGCCTCGCCGCCAAAGGCGACGGCGAGGCGGATAAACCTAGGCGACGACGCCGTCCTTGGCCTTCTGAAAGACGATCTTGCCGTCCTGCTGTATGGTGTCCACGATCGCGAAGATCACCGCGTCCACGGGATTACCCTGCGTGCGCGAGGTCTGGCGAGCGCTCGAGCCCTGAACCACCAGCACGAGCTCGCCTTCGCCCGCCCCGACCGAGTCCACGGCCACGACGGGATTGCCCTTGGACGCGCCCGAGGCGTCGACGGGTTGGACCAACAACAGCTTGGAGCCGACGAGTTTCTCGTCTTTCTGGGTGCAGACGACGGTGCCGCTGACGCGGGCGAAAATCATGCCGCCCGCTTCTTAGGCCTTGACCACGGGCCGGCGCCCGTTGCGGCTGAGATGCTCCTCGAGGGAAATCGGCATCTTGCCTTCCAGGTCCGGATGAGGCTGCGGGATCACGTGCACGGCCACCAGCTCGCCCACCTTCTGGGCCGCCGCGGCCCCGGAGTCGCAAGCGGCCTTGCAAGCAGCCACCTCGCCCCGGAAGAGCACGGTCACCAGGCCGGTGCCAACCTTCTCGTATCCGACGATCCTCACGTCTGCCGCCTTCACGGCCGCGTCCGCCGCCTCGATGCAGGCGACCAGTCCGCGGGTTTCGATCATTCCGAGTGCGTTCATTGTTTTTCCCCTCTGCGAATCCGATATCAGACGATATGCACGTTCTCGCCGTTCTTGACCCAGGCCGCGTTGGCCTCGTCGGTGTCGATGTGGAACTCCAGGCTGAATTGGTCGGAGACCCGGCAGAGAACCTGCTCGAAAACGAGCTCGCGTATGCCGTTGAGCCCGGCCCGGACGCGGACGACCTCGCCGTCCTTGATGCCCATGGCCTGGGCCTCGAGCGGATGAAAATGGATGTGGCGGCGGGCGATGATGAGCCCCTCCTTGATCTCGAGAGTGCCCTTGGGACCGATCACCCGCACCGGGGCCGAGCCCTCGAGCTTGCCCGAGTCCCGTATCGGGGGGCGCAACCCCAATTGCTGCGCGTCGGTCTGGGATATCTCGATCTGGGTCTTGGGGCGATGCGGCGCGATGAGCCGGACGTTGTCTATGCGGCCCTTGGGACCCTCGATGGCCACGGTCTCGTAGCAGGCCCAGAAGCCGGGCTGCTTGACCGAGCGGAACTTGCGCGGAGCCGCGCCCTTGCCGAACAGCGTATCCCAATGCCGCTGGTCCAGATGCACATGGCGGTTGGATATGCCGATCGGGATAGGGCTTTTGGAACGCTCCAGCCTGGAGACAATGTCCTCTGTGATCTTCTTGGCGAGCTCGGGATTCTGGTCCATCAGCGCGCTCCGCTTCGGGCCGGGGCCTGGAAATGGATGATGCGCAGGAAAGAGACCGGCTTCAAGCTCTCCCCCCCCACCAGGGCGCCGTCCAAGTCCGGCTGGGCCATGAGGGAATCGATGTTCTCCGCCTTGACCGAGCCGCCGTAGAGCAGGCGCAGGGCCTGGGCGAAATCCTTGCCGTAATGGCCGGCGACGGCGTTGCGTATGAAGAGATGGGCCTCCTGGGCCTGCTCCGGAGTGGCGGTTTTGCCCGTGCCGATCGCCCAGACCGGCTCGTAGGCGATGACCAGGCTGGAGAGCTCGGCCGGAGCCAAGCCCGCCAGGGCCTCCACCTGCCGTTTGAGCACGTTGAAGGTCTGTTGGCGCTCCCGTTCCTCCAGGGTCTCGCCCACGCAAACGATGGGCCACAAGCCCGCCGCGAGCGCGGCCTTGAGCTTCTTGCGCACGACCTCGTCGCTTTCATGGAAATAGCGTCGGCGCTCGGAGTGGCCGATGATGACATAGCGGCAGCCGGCGTCCAAGAGCTGTCCGGCCGACACTTCCCCGGTATAGGCGCCTTCCTTTTCCCAATGCAGGTCTTGGGCGCCGAGGCGGATCGGCGAGCCCTTCAATACCTCGCCGACCACGGCAATGCTGGTAAAAGGAACGCAGACGGCCACTTCGGCGCCGGCCTGGCCTAGCCCGTCCTTGAGCGCGCGCGCCAGCTCAACGGATTGGCGAAGATCGAGATTCATCTTCCAATTGCCCGCGATCAAGGGACGTCTGAGATTGGCGCTCATGGTCTTAGCGAAGTTGTGGCCAAACTGGCCACGATCTGATCTTCCCCGACGGAAAATTCTAGCGGAATCATCGCGGCGGAGTCAATCCGCCCTTGATCCGAAAAACGGCCAGTCGCGACGAAGGGTCTCGTCATAAGATCGGCATTCTCTCCCCATTGTATTCAAGAGCGCCGGAGGACGGCGTGAGGCCAATGGCCCAATTTGACGCTAGACTTAAGACCTAGACCGAAAGGGCGTATTCGGACCAGGGAATGACCAGCTCCTTGAAATACCCCGGGCGATAATCGTCCTTGTGCAGGGCGCGCCGGCTGCGCAGTATGCGCACGGGGTAGACGCGCGCCTTGCGGGCTTGCTCGATATCGGCGTCGCTGTCGCCGAAATAGAGTATGTAATTGCCGTTTTGCAGATGCTGCTGCTTGGCCCGCTCGTCCGGCACGAAGACGAATTGGTCGCGCGGCACGAGCCTGCGCCATTCCTTGCGCAAGGGCTCCGCGTCCACCGGCGGCCTGGCGCTGAACACCGTCACGCGGAAGCCGAAAAGACGGAAGGCCCAGGCGAGGGTGTAGGGCACGACCTTGGGCCTCTCGAGCTCGTAGGATTGGTTGACGATGGACCAGAAACCGGTGGAGAAGGGCTGCGAACCGTTGGTGAAGGCCTTTTGAAACGCCGGGGTGGAGAACACCAGGGTCTCATCATAATCGAAGGCCACGCCTAGGCGGGTGATGGTGACTAGGCTGAAAATCAAGGCCCAGACGCAGGAAAACGCCACCAGCTTCTTGGTCAGAGACCAGTACTGCTCCGCTTTATCCTTGACGTGCTTAATTTTCATGGCTGCCTCCCATGGGGTTAAATCCTACCATTCTTCGGCTTGATCCGTCCCAGCGCGGGAGGACGGATCAGCCCCTCTTTTTGCGCGCACCATTTGAGCACGTCACGCACGAGAATCCCGGTGAATTCCTTCTTCTCCGCCTGTCCCAGCGCGGAAAAACCATCGCCGCCCTTGACCATGAAATCCGCGGCCGCGACGGAATAGACAGCCTCGGGCTGCAGGACGGAAAGGCCGACCCGCACATCCTTGACCCGGGAGCCGCTCGGAGCGTCGCGATCGTAGACGAAGCTCGCTCCCGAGACCTGGGTCATGCCCTTGTTCCGGCCGACGCCATGATCAAGCGCCTCCAGCAGCAGCTTGCCGCTCATGCTGAGCTTGACCACGCGATTGTCGAAGGGCATGATGCTGAAGAGATGTCGCAAAGTGACGGGGCCCGCGGGCATATCGGCGCGGATGCCGCCCCCGTTCTGCAGCGCGACATCGACGCCCGCCCAGCGCCGGCTGCAATCCGTCATCCAAGTCCCCAACGGGGATTCGGCGTCGCGATCGCGGACGAGCGCGGCCGCGGCCGTGGCCACCACGACATCAAGGATCTTGTCCGCCTCCCGCTGATAGACGCGTAGCGCCTTGAGCGCCCCTTCGTCCTCGCCGAAGCGATCGACCGAGAGCTCGACCAGGGTGCCGGTGGCGTAGTAGACCTTGCCGGTCTTGCGCTCGATCTCGAGAGTGGCCCGCCCGACCACGGTGAGGCCCGTGCCCGCCTGGACTATGAGCGTGCCGTGGCTGGCATCGCGCAGCGGGCTTTTGAGAAAGGTATGGGAATGGCCTCCTACGATAAGGTCTATCCCTTCGACGTGATGGGCGAGGCTCTGATCGCCCTCGAAGGAGCCGCGCTGGGGGTCCTCGAAACCCACATGGGTGAGCGCTATGATCACGGTCGCTCCCGCCTTGCGCAGGGCTTGCACCGCGTCGCGGGCCTCGTCGATCTCCCTTCGGAAGACTAGCCCCTGATAGTTCTCGGGGAAGGTCAGGCGCGGCATGTTCGAGCTGATGAGCCCGAATATGCCGACCTTGATGCCGTCGACTTCCTTGATCACCCAGGGTCTGGCGAAGGGAGGCCGGCCGCCCCTTTCTCGATAGATATTGGCGGCCAGGGCCGGCGCCCTGATCCGGGCGATCAGCTCCTTGAGATTGGCCTGGCCGAAATCGAACTCGTGATTGCCGATGGCCACGGCGTCGTATCGCAGTAGATTGAACATGTCCGCCAAGGCACGGCCGCGGGTCAGCGAACCCTCAGGCGCTCCCTGGAACCAATCGCCGGCGTCGACAAGCAGCTTGGGGCCCTTGTCCGCCTTGATCACATTGGCCAGCGCCGCCGCCCCGCCGACTAGGACGCCGGTCTGTGGATCCGGACGCGACAGGATCCAGCCGTGAATGTCATTGGTATGGTAGACATTGAGCCGGAGCTTTTGCGCGCCAACCGGCAGAGCGGCGAGCAACAGGAGAAGACAAAGCGCCATCCGTCTCATCGCGCCGCCATAGCCTGCGCCAAGGAATCCGCCGCCTCGTCGAGCTCCGCGGCGGCCCGGTAGAGTCTGCGATTGATCTCCTCGGCCTTGAGCGCATCGACCACGCGCGAGCGATCGAGCCTTTGCCTCCGGCTCGCCCGATAGATCAGGGCCGCCTCGCCGGCCGCCTGCTTGGCCTTGATCAGCTCGCGAGAGCATGGCTCCATATCGGCAAATGTCTTGAACGCCTCAAAAAGAAAGGAAAAGCCCTGCTCCAGAAGCCGGCCCATAGACGCCAGGTCCGGCTCGGGGACCACGTCGAAATGCGAACTCTCCTCCACGGCCCAGCCCAATTGATAGGCGGCCTCGGAAAGCCTTGCCCCGAGCTCGAGCCACGGTTGATGCACGGCCAGGCTCTTGAGCGCCTCGGCGCAGTCCTGCTCGCGCTTTCGAGCGCGCCGCTCCCGCTCGAGAACACCGGTCCTGTCGCCGCCTTCTTGGCAAGCTGCCAACGCGGCCGCCAAGGCTTGTACAGCCTGGACCTGTCCCAACAGCGGCTCAGGGACCTTGTCGACCCGCATGGGCGCTCGCAATGCCATCGATTCTACAATTATGCAGGGGGATTTTCAATTTCTTCATATTTTTAAATCTTTTTTTTCGTCAGAACTAGGCAGTCTAGTTCCGAAGAAAAAAGTGATTAAATTAGCTAAATAATTCGCAGACGACCCCACCAAGATGGAACTTTTTCGCGGAGCGATCGTATTACTGAGATTGTGGAGGCGGGGCCGATAATACGGAAATCAGACAGCTGACCGGCCCGCCCGCATCGACAGCGGATTCATGCGTCAGAGATAATCCCAGCGACTGGAAGCGGCGGCGGAAACCCTCGCGATGCTCTCGCTCCACGGGCCCGGCAAAACCATGGGCGAGCATGAGGCAAGCGCCCGGCCGCAGCCAGGAAGCGACGCGTGGGAATACCTGCTCGAAGGCCTCGCGCACCAAGGGCTTGTCCAGGTAATAAAGCACGTCGCCCAACACGATGAGATCGAAGCGGCGGCCGGCTTCCGGCTCCCATTGCCGTATATCGGCCTCATGCCAGAGCACGCGGCCTCGGCCGGAAAGGCGGCGCTGGGCCCTCTCGAGAGCCACCGGGGAGATGTCCACGGCGACTATCTCGCGCGCCTGGCGCAAAAGACGCTCGGTGAAAATCCCCTCGGCGCAGCCCACCTCCAAAGCCGAGTCGAAGCCGCGGCCCTGCAGCGCGGACTCCATGGCGGCCAGACGCGCTTTTTCATAGGGGTTTTGCTCGTAACGATACGGATCTTGGGAACGGTTAAAGACGCGGTCCATCTTGCCGCGGGTCTTGCGCCTGTGCCAGGCGAGCATGAGCGAGCTCCAGAGAGCGCTCATGGGACAGGGGCGGCACGGCCCTTGAGAGAGCGCCACCAAAGGCCCAGGACCGCGGCTCGAAAAAATAGGCCGGCATCGGCCTCGGCCCCGGCCGAGAGTTTGCGCCTCATGTCGCGCAGGGATTCCGGGTCGAAAAGGCCCAGCGAGGCGCCGGAGGACGAGAGCCAGTCATCGATCGGCTCGTTGCGAGGGGAACGCACCCATCTTTCCCACGCGACCAAGAAGCCGTGCTTGCGCCGCCAAACCAGATTCGCGGGCAGGTATTTGAGCGCCAGCCGGCGCAGCAGGTATTTGCCCCTGAAGCGGCGTATCTTGAGATCGGCGGGCAGCCTCAGGGCGAACTCGACCACCGGGCGATTGAGGAAGGGCACGCGCGCCTCCAGCGAGGCCTTCATGGTGGACTTGTCCACCTTCATGAGAAGCGAGTCGCAAAGAACGGTGGAGATGTCCGCGGCCAGCGCCTCATTGAGCGACAAGAAGCCTTGCGGGCGATCCCCGGCCTCGGGGGGCAGTCTCAATCGCGGGACGATCAGACGTTCCAGTTGCTCGCCTTGGCAGGCCGAGCCCGCGCGCGTCCACTGGGTTTGGCTGGTGAGCGGAATGGCCCGGAACACCTCGCCCTTGCCCATGCGGCGGGCCAGGCTCGCTGCCGCGGGACGCAGCCAAGAAGGGGCTCCCGCGATCTTCTCGTTGAGCCAGGCCGCCTTGTAGCGGTCATAACCGGCGAAAAGCTCGTCGGCTCCCTCGCCGGTCAGCACGACCTTGACCGAGCGCCGCGCGAAGCGGGCCAGAAGGAAAGTCGGGAGCAGGGCGGAATCGGCCAGGGGTTCGTCGAGCAGATCCACGCATTGCTCGAGACGGTCGAGGAGATTCGGCTCGACCCGCAACTCTTGGTGCTCGGCGCCGATATGCCTCGCCGCCTGCCGCGCGTACGGGCTTTCATCCAGACTCGAGCCGCCCTCGAAGCCGACGGAAAAGGTGCGGATCCTGCGCGAACCCGAATGCCGGGCCATGTAAGCCGCGATGAGGCTTGAGTCCAGCCCGCCGCTCAAGAAACAGCCGATCGGCACGTCGGAGAGCATGGCCCCCTTCACGGACTCGGAAAGAAGCTCGTCCAATCGCTCGATGGCCGGCTCGAGGCCTAGATCGAGTTCTGGTCTGACGACCGGTCGCCAGAAAGCCTCCTCCTTCCAGCCTTTCTCGTTGATCTTGAGCCAATGTCCCGGAGAAAGCTTGAGCACGCCTTGGAGTATGGTCCGAGGATGATGAACCTTGCCGAGACTCAGGTATTGGCGCAGGCCCATGAGGTCTATGGAGACATCAAGCCCGGAAGCGATCAGGGCTCTCAACTCCGAGGCGAAACGGAGGCATTGGCCCTCCAGGGAGTAATAAAGGGGCTTGATGCCGACGCAGTCCCGAACCAGCACGAGCTCCCTCTGCCGCGAATCCCAGACGGCGATCGCGAACATGCCATCGAGCTTGGAGAACGCGGCCACGCCCTCGGCGGCGAAAAGCTCGAGCGCGGTCTCGGTGTCGGAGCGGGTCCTGAATCGGACGCCGCGGCGCTCGAGCTCGGCGCGAAGTTGCGGATGATTGTATATCTCCCCGTTGAAAGCGATGGTGAAACGGCCGTCCTTCGTGGACATGGGCTGATGCCCGCCCTCCAGATCCAATATGGAGAGGCGGCGAAAGCCGAGGCCCAGGGGGCCGTCGTAGTATTCTCCCTCCTCATCCGGGCCCCTATGTTCGAGAGCGGCTCGCATGCGCCGCAGCATGTCACGATCGGGCCTGGACGAAAAATCCAATACTCCCGCGATTCCGCACATGTCTATAACCCTTGGGCGAAGCGCCGGGCGTCGTCCCAGGATTGACGATAGGCGAAAAACACATAGCTCGGCTTTTCCTGGCAACGCAGCCGGATGCGGCGAAAATGCTCGGGATTGAATCCCCCCTCCGGAGGGCGGGAAAGGCGGAAATAGTTGAGCCGGCCGAAGGACGGATACTCGGCCGCGAGAGGATCGCTCGCGCGGATCAGGCCCAGGTCGCCGCAGACCTTGGAGAGGAGCCGGAGCTCCCAGGTTCCTTGAGCCTGCCAGACCCAGGCCGCGGCGCCTCGGCGGGCGCTTTTGAAGAACCGGTACATGTCCCTGAGATGATTGGCGTCGGGATAAAAGCTCGGCGGGGTCACGAAGACCAGGAATCGCGCTCCCAAGGCCTCGACCACCGAGCGGGTTTCCTCCCAGGCGGAGAACACGGCGTCGGAGGGCCTGAAATGGCCGAGCGCGGCCGAGCGCGATGGGGACGCATACCCGCCAGAGCGCGCGGGATGGGTGATGTCCCGGCACGCCAACATGGAGAAATCAAATCCGTTGGGGGCCTCGCTCTTCCAGGTCTGGGCGGTACGCAGCCGAGGCAGCCGATCGAAGCTCGAGCTCAACTCCACCGTTGGCAGGGCCTTGAAATATCTGTCTCGGCCCACCGGGAAGCCGCCGCATCCGGCTCGCAGCAGCATGTTCAGCCGAAAAGCTCGAACTCGGGCGGCTTGCGAGTCCTCTCGACGTGTTCCGGAAGGAAGCGGCTGTAGCGCCAGAGAGCCCAGGCCAGCCCCAGGCAGGCCAAGCCGTAAGCCAGCTCGAAGCCGCCGTAACGCAACCATTGTTCCTGGGTGATGAACTCCCATTTCCTCGAAGAGTATAGATTGGCCTCGGGCTCTCCGAGCAGCAGGTCGTAGAGAGCCTTGAGCGAGACGGCCGTCCCCCACAGTCCGAAAAGAACGGAGGGAATGCGGACCAAACCGCGTATCTTGATCCTCTCGGTCGCAGCCGCTGGGCGCATGCGGCCCCGGACCTAGCGCTTAGAGTACTGGAAGCGCTTGCGGGCCTTGGGTTGGCCGCTTTTCTTGCGCTCGACCATGCGGGGATCCCGGGTCAGGAAACCCTCGACGCGCATGATCTTGCGGTTCTTCTCGTCGAACTTGACGAGAGCGCGGGCGATGGCGTGGCGGGCCGCGCCGGCTTGACCGGTGTTCCCGCCGCCCACGATCTTGATTATGAAATCGAATTTCTTGCCGCCCTCGGCCTTCTCCACAGGACCCAGCACGTCGCGAATGCGATGGTCCTGGCCGCGGAAATACTCCTCGACGGGCTTGGAATTGACCGTGACCTTCCCGGCGCCGTTAGGAATGAGACGGACTTGGGCCACCGAGGTCTTGCGCCTGCCGGTGGCCCAGATATAGGAGTTCTTGTTCATTTAGGAGCTCTTGGCGGCGGAAGCCGCGCCCTGAGGGGCCTCGCCCTTGTGTATTCTCAGGCGGGCCAACTGCCGGTCCCGCAGACGGTTGCTGGGGATCATCCTCTTGACGGCCAGATAGACCACCTTGCGAGGATCTCGTTCCATGACCCGGGCGACCGGAGTGGTCTTCTTTCCGCCCGCGTAGCCTGAGTGGCTGAAATAGAATTTCTGCTCCATCTTGTTACCGGTCAACTTGACCGAAGCGGCGTTCCAGATCTCGACGAAATCGCCGCAATCCACGGAACTGGTGTAGATGGGCTTGTGCTTGCCGCGCAGCAGATCGGCGGCTCGGGTGGCCAAGCGGCCGAGCACGTGGCCCTTGGCGTCAAGGCGATGATGGGCCCGGGACTGCGACGCGGTCGCGGGATTCTGCAAGAAGGTCTTCTGAAGCATCGGATAATGATAGCTAAATTCAACACCCCCATTCAAGAGGTTTTAGCGTTTTGGGTGCATGACCCCCATCTCGTTGCTTTTTTTATATCTGTATGCTAATATATTATATAC
>JACQPG010000052.1 GCA_016207665.1 Elusimicrobiota bacterium
ACCCACAACCTATCGCTTACGAAGCGATTGCTCTGCCATTGAGCTACCCCGGCGTGGAGCTTATTTTACAAAAATCTCGCCTTGAAGGGCTGATCAGGGGGTTCGGCTTTCGAAGGCGATGACCTTGTGGTCCTGGAACACCACTCGGATCCTCTCCTCGTCGCGCAGCCCCATGACGGTGATCCCGTCGACTGAAAGGGAGGCCGCGTTGACCATGGGATCCGGAGGCATGGCGAAAAACGGCCAGGCGTCGCGCCAGGCCCAGACCTCGATGAGCCGATCCTGGGTGATACGGGTATAGGTCCGATCCGGCGGGCCTAGGGCGGACTCGACCGCCTCGGGAGTCATGCCCAGGTTTATCGCCCCCTGTCTGGGCGCGGTCGCGCACGAGCACAGCGCTAAGACAACGGGAATAAGGCGTTTCATGCCGCCCCTTTGGGGCCCTAATGAGCCGCCGTAACATTGTTATAGGCCGGCTCTCGCCGGGAGAACGCCCAAACCGCTATACTTTCGCTTGATGCCGCCGATACAAGCCGTCGTCGTCGCGGGGGGCTTGGGAAGCCGCATGGGAAGGTCCACGGAACGGACGCCCAAGTCCATGCTGAGGCTGGCCGGCAAGCCGATACTCGAGCATATACTCGCGCATCTGGCCGCCAGCGGCATCGCCGAGGCGCATTTGTGCCTAGGGCACGGCGCGGCCGAGATCATGGATTATTTCGGGGATGGATCGCGGTGGAATCTGGCGTTGGGCTATTCGGTAGAGGATAGGCCTTTGGGCACGGCCGGCGCGGTGAAGGCTCTGGAGCAACGGCTTGACGACGAATTTCTGGTGGTTTACGGGGATCTTTATATCGAATTGGATATCCGGCGCTTGATCCGTTTCCATCGCGGCCATGACGGAGACGCCTCCATCGTCGTTTCGCCCACGGATCATCCCTACGATTCCGATCTGCTCCGGGTCCGGAATGGAATCATCCGGGCCTTTTTTCGCGCGGCCCCCGGTCAGGCGCGCCCGGAGGCTCTCTCCTGCATCGCGGTCTGGGGCGTGAGAAAGGCGCTCTTGGGAATGATCCCGAACGACGTGCCCTCCGATTTCGGCCGGGACATATTCCCAGCCGCGATCAGGGCCGGACGCCGGTTGATGGCCTATGAAAGCAACGAGACCGTTCTGGACCTGGGGACTCCCCAACGACTGGCGCGAGCCGAACACCTTCTCCTGTCCAGGACGCCATGCCCCTAGCCCGCATCGTCATCGTCACCCATAACGCGCGGCGCGCTCTCAAGCGCTGCGTGGAGTCGGCCCTGCGCCACTCTCCGGAGGTGGAGATTCGGGTGATCGATAACGCCTCGCATGATGGGACCCCGATCCTCCTCGAATCCTTGGCGAGACGGCATCGCCGCCTCTCCTGGGCGCGCCATCGGCGCAACCTGGGTTTTTCGGCCGCGGCCAATCGCGCGATGCGCGAGGATCCCGCCGAGTGGACCGTGCTGATCGACGACGACGTCGAATGCCGGGCGGGCTGGCTGGACAGGCTGCTGGCCGCCGGCCGCCACGCCGGCGCCGGCGTGGCGGGCTGCCGGATCGTGGATCATTCGGGCCGGATATTCTCGGCCGAGCTCGCGCCCTTCTGGGGCGCCTGCGGCCAATTCGAACCCGATCGCGGCCAACGCGACTATTCCCGCCGCTGCGAGGCGGTGTGCGGAGCTTGCATGGCGGTACGACGGGACGTCTTCGAGGCCACGGGAGGATTCGACGAGTCCTTTTTCCCCTGCCAGTACGAGGACCTGGACTTCTGCCTGCGCGCCCGGCTCAAGGGCTTCGCGGTCGTTTACGAGGGCCGCCTGGGCCTAGCTCATGCTCATCTGTTGCGGGATGGCGGCCGCCGGGATGAGAACTTGCGGCGTTTGCGCGGCAAGTGGGGCGATTATGCTGCCTTTCCCCTCGCCGATAGCCATGCCCTGGACCGGGGGCTCGTGGAGTTGGGCCGCAGCGTCCACAGGAAAGACTACGCGGCCGCGTTGTCCCAATGCGCCCGCCTGCGCCGGCATCATCCGGTCCCCGCTTATATTGATTATTTCCGGGGCAGCGCCTACGCGGCGCTCGAGCGCTGGAGACCCTCGATCCGTTCCCTCGAGAGGGCGCTGCGCGAGACGCGGCTGGGAGAGCGCCATCGCCAGACCGCGGAACTGATGCTGGCCCAAGCCCGCTGGAATCTCTCACGAGCTCGATGAGAATACTGGCGGTCACGCCTCGCATCATCTATCCCCCCTTGAGCGGCGGCGAGAGCAGGGTCTTCTCGCTTCTCACCCGCCTGGCCCGCTCCCATGAGCTGTCCTTGGCCACCTTCGTCGAGCCCGGCGAGGAAGCCCAGGCCGCCGCGGCCGCCCTGCGCTTGGAAAGCGGTCCCTTGAAGAAGGTCCATCTGGTCGCCAGGACGGGCGCTTGCGCCTCGCGGCCCGGCCTGCCGCGAGCGGCCCGCCGGTACTTCGACGAGGCCATGGCCCGGGCCCTGGACCGATTATCCGCCGAGGGCAATTTTGATCTCGTGCACCTGGAGTTCAGCGAGATGGGGCAATACGCCCCTTATGTCCGGACGCGCGCCGCCACGGTGTTGACCGAGCATGACGCGAGCTTCCTATCGCTGAGCCGCTCCTACCTGCGTCGGGAGGGCGGCGCCTGGGAGCAGCTCAAGGACTGGATACGCCGCCTCCGATATTCACGCGAGATCGCTGGCCAGGCAGACGAGATCGTGGCGGTATCGCCCGCAGACGCGCGCAGGCTTCGCTGGCTGGCCGGCTGCCGCGCCACCCTGGTCCCCACGGGAGTCGACCTCGAAAGATTCGATTTCCACGGACAAGACCGCCGACAGCGAGACCTGGCCATGTTCCTGGGGCATTACCCCCATTATCCCAATGAGGACGCGGCCCTTTGGCTATGCCGCGAGATATGGCCCCTCGTCAGAGAGAAACGTCCCGGGGCCAGGCTGGCCCTGGTGGGATCGAAGCCGACCGCCGCGGTCCAGGCCCTGCGCGGCCCGGACGTGGAGATATCCGGGACCCTGCCCGATGTCAGGCCGTATCTGCATCGAGCCGGCCTTTTCATCGCCCCGCTGCGCCTCGGGTTCGGCATCAAGGGAAAGCTGCTCGAGGCCTTCGCCTGCGGCGCTCCCGTGCTGGCCACGCCCGTGGCCTGCGAGGCCCTTCCCGGGATAGAGCCGGGCCGGCACCTTCTCGTCGGCAAGACCGCTCGGGAACTGGCCCGGCTGGCTATTTCTTTGCTCGATGATCCGGCCTTGGCCGCCACGCTCGCCCGGGAGGCCAGGCGCTATGTCGAGGCGAGATTCGGTTGGGATACCCAAGCGGACGCGCTCGAGCGCGTCTACCGGCAGGCTCTGGCTGGCTATGCGGCGCGAGCCAGCACCGGATCGAGCTGATCGAGGAACTCCGCCGCGCGCCGGCACCATTTGTCTATGAAGACTTCGCGGTTGGCCGCCGCGCGCTGACGCATCGCCTCCTCGCTGCCGAAGGTCTTGTGCCCGTGATGGTGCACGAAGGCTTCCTCGGCCAGGACCAGCTCATAACCGGCCTGGCGCAAGCGGAGGCAATAGTCGAAATCCTCGTAACAACCGATCCCGAACCGCTCATCAAGCGTGCCCACGGCGGCCGCAGCCTCGCTCTTGACCAACAGGCAAAAGCCCGTGAGCCTGTGCACCATTCTCGCGCGGCCGCGATGTCTCAGGGCCCAGGCCTCGGCAAACAGCGGCAGCCCGGCGAAGTCGCGATAACCCACCGGCCGGACCCATTGAACTCCGGCTGTCTCGTTGGTATACGGTCCGGCGGCCCCTACCCAGGGAGCCCGCTCAGCGGCTGAGATAAGCCGATCCAGCCAGCCGGGAGTCACGACGGCGTCATTGTTGAGCCAGACCAGATATCGCCCGCGAGCCGCCCTCATTCCCTGGTTGATGGCGCGGGCAAAGCCCAGATTGGCGGCATTGCGAACGACCGACAAGCGGGGATTCGATCTCGGTTTGAGCCGCGAGGTCGCGTCACTCGATCCGTTGTCCACCACGATGATCTCATAAGGCTGTTGAGTCCAACGCCTCAGGCTTTCCAGGCATTGCCGGGTATAGTCCCAGCCGTTGAAGCAGGGCACGATGATGCTGGTTAGCCCCCTGGTCTGCGGTTTGGCCGGCCCGGCCTTCAAGCGCCTGAGCCTGCGCCGGATCCATTCCCCGTCGATGCGCTCGAACTCCCAATGCTCCCAACGGCTCTCCGGCGGGGGCAGCAGCCGGGGCGCGCCTTCTTGCGACACCGGCCGGCCGGGGACCTTGCGCAAGGCGATGGAGATCACCGGGACCTTGGAGAAGGAAATGATCTCGGCCAAGATCGGAACCGCCGGCGGCTCCGGAAGGATCACGGCGTCGTAATGGCCGGCGCCGAGAGCCCTTTTGAGCCTTTCGATCCATTCCCTCTCGTCACAGAGAAGCCGGGCGGAATGAAACGGCCGGATCAACGTCGAATCGGCGCCGGCAGCCGCGGCGCAGACCTCCACGGTCCAATGCCCATCGAGCCAGGCCAGGATCCGGCGCAGGGCCCTGAATGAAGCGCTGCCGGGAGCGGGAATTCGCCCCAGCCCCAAAAGTACCCGTCCCGTAGAGGACATTGAGGGATTATATCAAAACGCCTCAGTCCGCCTCTGTGCCGCGGAGCAGGAACGGCCCGCGCCATAGAGCCCCACGTAAACCCCAGAAGAGACCTGAAGCCGATCGATCTCGTGATAAGGCGGCTCGACCCCCCGCTCGATTCTCTCCGGCAGGTCCACGACTTCGCTTCGCCTGAGGAACGGGGAAAGCTCGGAATGGGGCGGCCCGCGGAGAGCCAGCAGGCATGGATAACGATCATCCTTCATCCGTTCTCGCGCCTTTTCCAGCGAGAAGGGTCCCATGTGGAGAAACTGTACCGAGCACTGCCGCTTGGCCGCTGCAGCCCCCAGATTGAACGCATTGAAATCTGCGCGCAAGGTATGCACGAGTATCCTTATTCTCTCTCCCTCCATCCCCCGGCTGAGCCATTCGGAGACGCTTTCAAGATCCCATGGAGGCGCCCCTTTTGGAGGCCTGACCCATTTAGACGGCTGGTACAACGCTACAGCCCATACGCAACGATCTCCAAATGTTAGGTAGGTAAATTGACCAACTGACAACAGCAGAGCCGGGGCAACGATCAAAAACCTTGCTCCTGCAGAACATCCTGCCTTCACAATCACTGAAGCTATCAAAACGGCCAAAAGCGGCGCCGCTGGCATCCAATAGCGTACCGTCCTATTGAGTATGGCGGAGAAAAACAGCCCCGTCCCAAGCAGGGAAATGAGAAGCATGCCTAGCTCGCCCCCCCCCGAATTCCCTCGCTGTCGTGGCCCTGCCTTAAGGTAAAGGAAAACCGCAGATAAAAGTAGATAGGCATGAGGCCAGGAAAGGCCCTCAGAGACCACCTCTGCCCAGTAGCGAGCCAGCGGCAACTCAGGACGCCCGTACATGCGCGCGGATTCTCCGAAGGCGACAGAGAACCCAAACCAAAATACAGCTTGCCAGTGGAAATGATACCAGGACCCGGCGATGAGGCATGCCACGAACCAGGCGCCGAGATCCGCCACGCATGGAGCCCTCCCCGTGGACCATTGGCGGAAGTAAAAACGGCCCAAGGCGCCGGCCACATAGACCGGATACAGGGTCTTGGCAAGCAATCCCAAGCCCATCACAAGGCCGAAGCTCCAAGGGAGCTTAGAACCCAAAGAAGAGGCCCGAATCAAAAGCTGGAGGGTCAGAACCACTAAAAATGAGATTGGGACCTCCAAGTAGAATTGGCGGGAGAGGCCGTATAACATCGGCATGGTCGAGGTGATCCAGACTGCCAACAACCCTGCGGATTCGCCGGACAGGCGCCGACCGAGCCGATAAACCAGCCCCATCAAGAGATAATAAAGGGCCAGATTCAAGAGCAGGGCGGCGTCTTGGGAGGGACCAAAGAGGAGGTAAAGCGGAAGCGGCAACAGAGGAATCAGAGGCGCCTTGATTCCGTTGAGCGCGCTCGAGAATTCACGGGTCAAGGCCGGTATGCCGCCCTGCTGAAAGGCGTTGAAATACAGATAGCTTTGGCGGAGATACTCGCCATCATCGCCCGCGGGCGGAGCGAGGTCAGCGCGCACGTGCCAAACCTGGCTTGCGGCGTGAAAGAGCAGCCACAATACGGTCAGAGCTCGCATCAAGGTCATGAGATTAGCGCCATGATATCACTCGTGTCCGGTTAAAAACAAAGAATCCTCCGTCATTGGTAGACTGGTTGTGTCGAGCAACCTAAATCCACCGACGGAGGACTCTTCACGTGCATTCTAACACAATCCTCAATCAGC
>JACQPG010000056.1 GCA_016207665.1 Elusimicrobiota bacterium
AGACGAGGAGTACCTGCGCCTCAAGGTGCTCACCTGCATGCTCGATCCGATCTGAAATCAGGTCAAAATCACCCACTCGCTTTGGAGAAGACCCAGAATAAATAGGTGATCAAGCGAATCGCGCTGGCGGCGGCGCTCGGGCCATTTCTGGCGGTATTGGCCGCCGGGACTCTCTTCGTCCGCGGCTGGTGGAGTTACCTTGGGCTGGAAAGGGAGATCGTGCATAAGATGGACCAGTATTACCTCTCCATCGCGTCGCCGGGGCGCGAGGATTATCTGCTCGAGAGCGACGAGAATTTCGTGGTGCCCTACATGGCCTCGCGCCTGTCGGTCGAGGCGGTGCCGACTCGGATCTATGATCTCAACGGCAGGCTGATGGGCGAGTTCAGCGCGGACAAGGGTCTCTATGTCGGAGACCCCGGCGATCTGCCGGTGCTGCTCAAGAGGGCGTTGGTCGCGACCGAGGACGGCAATTTCTATAAGCACCGGGGCGTCAACTGGCGCGCCATCTGCCGGGCCGCCCTCGTCAACATCCGGCGCCTGCGCAACGTCCAAGGGGGCAGCACGATCACCCAGCAATTGGCCAAGCTGATGTTCACGACCCGGCGCAAGACGCTCGGCCGGAAGGTGTTCGAGCTCTTTTGCGCGTGGAAGCTGGAGCAGAAGTTCACCAAGGACCAGATACTGCTGATGTATTTCAATTTCGCCTACTTCGGCTATGGGAGCTTCGGCATCGAGCAAGCCTCTCGGAATTACTTCGGCAAGTCCACCAAATCCCTGGAACTGGCTGAGGCCGCCATGCTGGTCGGTTTGATCGCCAATCCAAACCGCTATTCGCCCTTCGAGAGCCTGGAGCTGGCCCAAGCGCGACAGCGCACGGTCTTGAGGCGCATGGCCAAGCTGGGATTCGTCCCCGACTCCTCGGTCGAGCGGATCTCTGAGGAGTTTTGGAGCTCCATGTCGGAGCGCTTGAGGCAACCCCAGGTCTCGTTCTGGAAGATGAACATCAACGAGGCGCCCTACGCGATAGAGCATGTGCGACGCAGGCTTTTGTCGAGCTACAGCCGCGAGCGCCTAATCAAGGGGGGGCTGAAGGTATATACGACCTTCGACCTGGAGATGCAGAAGGCCGCGGAAAGGGTCCTAGCGGAGGGCCTGCGCCGCGAAAACTCCGCGCTGGCCAAAAGCACCGGGATGCCTCCTATCGAAGGCGCGATGGCGGCCGTCCGTCCCGCGGACGGCGCCGTGTTGGCCTTGGCCGGCGGCGGCGGCTTCAATTTCCAGAACCAGCTCATTCGGGCCGTCGATAGTTCGCGGCCCATAGGCTCGGCGGTCAAGCCCTTCGTCTTCGCGGCCGCCCTAGACTCCGGCGCCTTGACTCTCGACCGCAGGTTCGAGGACGCCCGGCTCAATTTCAAGGTGGGCGGGGGACGCAGCTGGAGCCCCGAGAACTACGGAGGGAAATATTACGGCCTCGTGGATCCCGCCTTCGCCCTGCGCAAGTCGTTGAACTCCGTGGCCATTCAGATACTCAAGGAGGCCGGCGTGGGTCCCGTGATACGGCTTGTCTCCGAGTCGGCCGGCGTTCCGGCCGCGTCGGTGCCCCGCAACCTGTCCCTGGCTTTGGGAACGGTCGATCTTTCCGCGCTGCAGCTGGCGCGGGCCTATGGGGTGTTGTTGACGGGCGAAGTTCAAGAGACTTATTTCATCCGTTATATCGAAGACCGGCATGGGCGGGTCGCCCATGACGAGCGCGAGCGTCCCGCCCCCAAGCGCCTGCTCAAGCCGCAGACCTGCGCCGCGATCATCGAGCTGATGAAGGGGACTCTCGGGCCGGAGGGCACGGCCTACGGCGCCGCCCAGAGGACCGGCTTCAATATCCCGGCCGCGGGAAAGACCGGCACGACCAACGAGTATCGCGACGCCTGGTTCGCCGGCGTCACCGCGGATTTCGCGGCCGCGGTATGGCTGGGGCACGATGACATGCGCATCGCCCTCGGCTCGCGCGAGGCCGGCGGCACCGGGGGCAGCGTGGCCGCCCCCATTTGGATGGACTTCGTCAAGGCCGCTTATCGCAACCGTCCGACGCGAGAATTGGCCTTCGCCGCCGCTCCTTAAAAAAGTAGAATCGGGGCCATGCGTGGCCGATTGCTGTTGGCGCCGTTTTTCGGCTTTTTGCTTTTATCGGGCTGCGGGCCACAGAAGGAAAGCGAGCCCAATGATGATTTTTCCAGGCCTTCTTTGGCTCGCGTCGGCCGCCTGGAGGGCAATCTATCCAGCCCCACGGATGTCGACATTTATCAAGTAGAAGCCAAGCAGGAGAGCGTGCTCTCGGTGAGGGTCGGCGGGGTGCGCGAGGCGGATTTCGTCCTGTCGGTCCGGGATAAGGACCGTTTCGAGCTCAAACGAGTCGATGAGACGGCCTCCGGGGGAGACGAGGAGCTATTGGACATAGGCCTGGCCCCGGGTCCCTATTATGTGGTCCTGGCCAACAAGAACGAAAGGGTGGAGATTTCCCAGCCCTATCAAATGAGCATCAAGATGGATAAGTCGGTGGGTCGGGAGAGGGAGCCCAACGAGTCCATTCCCAATGCCAGCCCCTTGGAGCTTCCCGGAGTGACCCGGGGGCATCATCACCCCTCCCGAAATCTCCTTTCCGGCGACACGGATTATCTGGAAGTGGACTGGCATAGGCTGGAAGTGTCCCAGAGCGGGGCTTTCCTGCTCAACCTTGAATTGAGCGGCGTGCCTCGCGTCGATGCGATGCTCGAGATCTACGACGTGAACGGCTATCGGCTGCGCCAGGTGGACCAGAACGGGGCGGGCGAGGGCGAGGTCTTGCGGCATTTGGGGGTTCGGGGTCCCGCGCAATATAGGATCAGGCTTCTGAGCAAGACTCGTTCCGGCAATCCAAGCGCGTCCTACGAGATATTGACCGAGCTTATCCCGTATCAAGGACGCAACGAGTTCGAGCCGAACGATCAGAGGTCGGATGCCACGGTTTTCGAGGCGGAGGCGATGGAGGCTCAACTGTCCCCCGAAGGGGATGTGGACTGGTACAGGATTGCCGTGGCCGAGGAGAACAAACAAATCCTGAGCGCGTCGGTCTCCGGCATCGAGGGCCTGGATATCTCCTTGGCCGCGGGCGACGGGCTGGGTTCCATAGTGGTCACCGCGGATAACATGGGCCTCGGGCAGCCGGAAACCCTCACCGGATTGGGAGCGGTCAAGGGGGACTATTATCTCATCGTCTCGGGGCGAGGCGGACGCAAGGAAGGCCGTCGCCAATACGAGCTCACGCGTTCTTTGTCCCCTTTCCAGCCCGGCTTGGAATTCGAGATGAACGATTCCATGGCCTCCGCGCAGCCCATCAAGATCGGCGAGTCGGTGGACGGGTTCCTGGCGCCCAAGGGAGATCTGGATGTCTATCAGTTCAACGTTTATCGCAAGGGATCGGTGCTCTTCGAACTGGCCGGCGTGCTCAATGTGCAGCCGTCGGCCTCTCTTTTCGATCAAGATAACAAGCCGCTAGGCAATTGGTCCGCGCCCAAGGCCGGGGATTCTCTTTCATTTGAAAAGGCCTTGGATCTGGGGACCTATTACATAGAGCTTCGGGCCGGACCCGAGCAAAGCAATGTGCGGGACAAGTACAGCTTGAGGCTCAAAGCGCGCTGATTTATGGGGTTTTTCGGGTCGCGGCGAAAGTTATCCACATTATTGCCTCTAGCGGTGATGTGGATAACTTTATTCGGCTGCCAGGCTCGGCGGGGAGAGCCGCCGCCGCCTTTCCCGCCGGACTCGAATTTCGTGCTTTCGGTCTCCGAAGCCGTGGCCGATCCGGCGCGGGATCTGCCGTCCTACGCCAAGGTGTTCATCGACAGCGCCGAGACCGGGCGCACCCCATCTGCTCCTAGATCGGAGGAAAAATTCTGGGGCATTCGGCTCGAGCCGGGCAATCATCTGTTCCGTTTCGAGTATTGGATGGCCGTCTCCAGCGCGCCCGAGCTTGCCATGTCTACGGAAGCATGGAAACCGCTCGGTTCTCAATGGCAGCCCATCGAGCGCTTCATCCGGATAGAGCCCGGACAGAGGGTCATCGTGACGCTCAAGTTCTTCGAGGACGCCTTGCGGCACTCCCAGCAAATGAGCCGCCAGCCCCTCCGGAACATTTCCGAGAACCGGCTGTCTAACCCCTAGGCGTTCCAGGAGGGGACATGGACAAGATCAAACGATGGCATTGGGCGGCAGCCTTGTTGATATCTGGAATCGGCGGGGCTCTTTTCTTCCGGGAGAGGGGAGAGGCGGCGTTGGCGACATTGCCGCCGAAGATCATGCCCATGGAAGCCTTGCGATCCAAGGTCGCCCGGCTCGAGCTGGCCGCCGCCAGCGCCGACTCCCGGCGCTCATTCCAGCCGGCGGCGCGAGGGACTTTCGTGATGCCGGCGCAGTCGCGCCTTCCGGCCTCGCCCTCGCCGGATGGGGTCCGCAAGCTGGTCAAGGAGGCGTCCATCCGCATCGAGATAGGGGACTATGAGAAGGACCGGCTAGGATTGGCGCAGTTGGCGGCCCGGCATGGCGCCGAGATAATCCAGGAAGGGGACAATGGCGGCGAGGAATGGCGTTCGGGCTTCGTCGTGCTCTCGGTGTCGCCGGAACGCTTGGACGCATTGCTGGGCGAACTGGGCGGGCTCGGAAGGGTCATGGACCGCCATGTGTCCGTGGCGGATCGAGGAGAGGAATACGTGGACCTGCGCGCGAGGCTGGAAAATCTGCGCAAGGTGGAAGGCCGGTTGACCCAGCTCCTGTCCTTCAAGACCAACAAGCTCGCCGACGTGCTGCAGGTCGAGCGCGAATTGGAGCGAGTGGGCGCGGAAATGGAGCGACTCCAGGGCAAGATGAATTATATCGATCGCCTGGCCGCGAGGTCCCGGCTGACGGTCTCGCTCCAGGAACCGGTCAAGAACGCGCCCCGGACCTCCGGCTTGCTCTATGAGATACGCAATCGGCTTGTCGCCGCGATCAACGTCTTCGTCAGGACCGGCTTGAGCCTGCTGAGCTTCACGGTGTTCCTGCTGGCCGTCGGGCTGTGGGCGGGAGCCATCGGCGGGGGCGCCTGGCTCATCTATCGGCTAAGACGCGCCGGATAAGGGCGGTCAGCTCCCCGTACTTGATCGGCTTGCTCAAAAAATCGACCACGTTAGGCTCCTGACGTATCACCTGCTCGCTAGCTTGCTCCGAGAAGCCGGTGATCACGATCACCGGGATGCGGCCCAGGCCCTCCTTTTGGAGCCGGTGCAGGGTGTCGAAGCCGTTGAGATTCGGCATCATGAGATCCAGCACGATCAGGTCAGGGTTGAAGGCATGAGCCTTGGCTAGCCCGAGCAGGCCGTCGCCGGCGGCGGCCACGTTGAAACCCTCCTTCTCCATGAAGCGCCTGAAGAGCTCCTGGAGATCCTCGTCGTCGTCGATGATGAGAAGCCGTTTCGGAATCTGCGTGTTCATGTTTAGAACTGGAAGGTGAGCGTGGTGCCGAACTGGTATGACACAAAATCCTCCTCTTTCAAAAATTTGTGCCACAGCCGGGACATGGCGCCGTTCAAGGTCATGCGGAGGTTCTTGGCGATCTCATAGTCGCCGCTGGTGTTCAAGGAAAAAAGCCGCGAGTTGTCCGCGATGGTCACGGGAGAGCGGCGATTGGCCAGCGACAGTGTCGTCGTCCATATGATGCGGTTCGAGAATAGTATGGGCCGGGCCGAGCCGGGGAGCATCAGGCCTCGCGGCAGGGCCAGGTCCGCGCGCACGAGCACGCTCGGCGTGATGACGGTCAGGTCTTGGGTCTTGACTCCCGTGCCGAGAGTCGTGGTGTCGTGGCTGTAATCGGTCTTGGGGGTGAACCTGAAATTTCCCATGTCGAAGGTGACCTGCGCGGTGGCGTCCTCGTGGGCGGTTTTCTGGGTGTTGGCCTCCACGCGCAGGTCTCGATTGGTGGAGGCCCGGTTGTTGTAGCTGAGCAAGGTGTCGAAGCGCCTGATGATGATGGTGCGCAAATCGGTGCCGAATGAATGGTCCCGGCTCAAGGTCTGGCCGACGGTCTCTGTCTTGTGCGAGGCGTACTTGAAGTTCATCTGGGTGCTGCTCATCCAGCGTTCCGCGCGCCAAAGCCGCTCGAGCTGGCTGATGTTGGCCACCGCGTCAGGGAAGGTCGTAGAGATGGTGCGCGAGAGCGTCCCGGTCTGTTCCGTGCGCTGGAATGTCTTGACGAAATTGTTGGAGAGGGAGACCGTGCGCAGGGCGGACCAGCGCCCGGGCAAGTCGTAGTTCTCGAGCGGCGACCAGCGCTGGGTGGAGTTGATGGTGTCGCGCAGGGTTTGGCTGGCGCGGGTGGCCACCGGATTGCTCGGGCGCAGCGGAGCCCGTATCCAGAGCGAGGTCATCGTATTCAAGCCCCTCTCCACGTTGTTCCAGACATCGCCGTCTTGCAGCTGATAGCCGGAGATGATGGTCAAGGATCGGAACAGCTTGGTGGCGCGGAATATTTCGCCGATGGTGATGGGCAGGCTCACCGAGCCGTTGCCCGAGCGGTTGATGGTCTTGATGTCGCCGACGCCGAACACATAGGTCGAGCTCTGGACCACGAAGGTGGACACGTTCAGGATATTGTTCTCCAGGGTATCGATCGAGTAGTTGAGCTGAGGGTTGAGCCAGGAGAGCAGCCTGTAGTTGGACGTAAACCCGGCGGTCTGGCTCTGCGATTTGGGATAGCTCAATCTCTTCTCCTCGGGCCCCGTGAAGTCCGAGCGTTTCTCGGTCACGCGGGTCAGGGAATAATTCGGGTTGAGCGACGAGCCGCTCCAGGGCACGAAGGAAAGCCGCGCCCCCACCGAATTGGTGTACTCGTTGGTGTTGAAATTGCCCGGGAATTTCCGGGCCTGCAGGGATTCGAAGGAGACGTCGAAACGGGTATGGCTGTAGGTCAGGTCCACGGTCTTGGGGATGAGGCGGAAGTCGAGGGGCACGCCGTATTGAAGAGTCCCGGAGTAGGTCTTGCGATCGTCGAGCCGGGTCAGAAGGTCGTACTCGGTCCGGTTGCGCGTGTGGCTTAAGCCCAGGCGCGGGTAGGCGCCGAGGCTGAAGTTGCCCTGCGCGCTGCCGGTCCAGGTGGTGACCTTGCCCTGTTGAAGGAGGTTGACCAGGTTCGACAGGTCTCCCGTCTGCACGGTGCTCGGCGTCTCGGTGATGGTGCGCGCCAAGTTGAAGGTCATGGGTAGGAACGAGATGCGCGTGAAGTTGAGATAGGCGGAATCCTGGCGATTGTCCTGGTTCGAGACCACAGAGGTCGGGGTCTGAAAATTCCGGTCCACCTCCCGGTACTTGGCTCCGAAGGTGGCCCAACCCGCCATCTCGAAATTGACGTCGAGCTTGCGGGCGTTTCCGACCCGGGTGACCGGCTCCGAGAGGTGAAGCTCATTGAGATAGACCCGTCCCTGGGTGTTGCTCCCGGTGCCCGTTTGCCTTATCCCGGCGACGACCGAGGCGACCTGCTGCAGGCTGGGGTTTCCGGAGCTAACCACCACCGTCCCCGGGGTGCCTATCTCCCAAGTGTCGGCGATGGAGTCGTCGTTGCGGTCTCCCTGGCGCACCTGTATCTTTCGCCAACCCACGAAATTGAGCGGCACCTGCACCTCGAAGAAGGCCGTGTCGTTGCCGACACGGAGGAAGAAGACGTGGTCGCTACAGTTGGCCGGAGCCAGGCAGGGATCGGAGCCGACCGGCACCTGGGCGTTGCCGAAGACCAAGAAATTGAAATAGCGGTGCTGGCTGATGTCGATGGCGCGGGAGAAGAGCCTCTTGGTGGTCACCACCGCCCCCGAGCTCAGGCCCGAGAAGTCGAATTGGAGCGCCTGCTCCTGCAGGTTCTTGGTGTTGGATTGCTTCTGCAGGTTGCTCACGCTGCCATAGAGATCGTTGAACGCCTGCGTCGCCTCGCCGCCCGCGTTGAAGATGGGGATATAATCGGGATTGTCCACGTTGTTGACCGGGGTGACGGTCAGCGTCGGATTCGTGCCGGCCGGGGGCGGGGCGTTGTTGGAGGGATCGAAATTCTGGCCTCGTTGCCAGGTGTTGCCCACGACCGCGATCCTCGCGAACTTGAGAGTCCCGGAGGTCGCGCCTCCGCCGCGTTGGCGCACGGATATGCGTATTTGCTTGATAGCCGTCCAGCGGCTGGCGGTCGCCGTCGAGATGTTGAGCGGTATCTGGAAGGTCTTCCAGCCCGCGTTGTTGCCGCTGGCGCCGGAGCCGAAATCGATGACGGTGTGGGTGGTGCGGTTGGTCGCGTTGAAGAGCTGGTTGTTATTGGGGTTGTTGGCGTCCGGGATATAGCCGAAGTCGCCGCCCGTGAAGTCCTGGGCGTCGAGCCGGCCGTTCAAATTGAGATCCTCGGAGTCGATGCGGCCGTTGCCCGAGCCCTGGGGCTGGGAGCCCCGGCCGGCGGGATCATAGGTCCAGCCGATGTCCTCGGCCGGCTGGAGAAGCCCGTCCCGATTGGCGTCCTCATTGTCGAGGCTGCCGTCCGCGTCGGCGTCCTCGTTGACCCCGCCCAGATGGAAATTGATCTCGTTGTTGGAGTTGTCGCCCAGCATAACGACCTCGAGCAGGGTCTTTTGCGAGAAATCCACCCCGGAGATCGAGAAGGGATAGATGATCGACGCTTCGTCGGTCGGCACGCCTCCCGTGTAGTTGTAATTGAATTGGAGCACCTTCTGGGTTTCCTGGGAGCTGGCCGGGGCGCGGGGGTTGATGTCGAGCACGCGCACGTCCTCGGTGTTGAGGCTCAGTTGCGCCGGGTCGGCCGGGACGTTGTCGGGGTTGGAGGCGATGAACCAGCTTTGATGGAGAGTGCTGGCGATCTCCTCCTGGCGTATGCCCTCCATGTTGTCGATCAGGGCGTAGGCGTTCAAATTGAGCTTCTGCCGGCTCTGGGCCAACTCCGTCGCCATGGAGGTGATCTTGAATCCGCCGAACAGGGGTATGTTGGTGAGCTTGGCGTCCATGTCATAGACCAGCAGGCTGCGCGACAGCTCCGTGACGCTGGGCACGTTCTGGGCCTTGGCCCCGGTCTGATAGAGAAGCGTCGTGCCCAGGCCGAAATGCTCGTTGAAGTCATAGGACACCCGCGTGCCCAGCAGCGATTCCTCGGAGAGACCCGCGAAGGGGGCCACCTCGAAGGCGATGTTGATCTCCGATTGCGAGCGTATCCGGTCCTCGTTGAAGAAGGTCAGGAAGCCCGCCTCGTAATCGATGAAATAGTCCACGTTGCGGTTGAGCTTGACTCCGTCCAAGGTCACGATTTCGCTCTGAGGCACCAGGTTCGGCTCGAGGAAAAAGGTCTTGAAGCGGAAGCTGTATTCCACGTGTATGATGCGCTTTTGGATGGGGGTGGGCGCGTAGACCTCCGGGTCGACCGTGGAGCTGTCGCCCGCCACCGCGAACGGCCGTTCCAACTGGAAAGTGCCGTTTTCGAAATCCACGAAGATGGTCTCCGGATATTTTTGCAGCGGATTGAGCGAGGGGCCCACCTCGTTGCGCTGAAGGTCCAGCACCCTGAGGATGAAGTTGCCGCGGCCGTTGTCGCGCACGATCTGCGTCTGGCCGATGGAGTAGAAGGTCTTGAGCTCCCGGGCGTGGGCGGCCTCGCTCGAGACCGCGATCGGCAGGTCCGAGGGGGTCTTGATCAGGCGCAGGGCGTTGACGCAGGCAGGTCCGGGGACGCAGGCCGCCGTCGAGGTAGTGGAGGTCTGCACCGTGATGGAGTTGCCGCTGGCGTCGACGAAGTCGACGGCCACGACGAATTGGGGCTGTAGCTGGTTGCGGAAGGAGATGATTCCCTTGGCGTAGTCGATGGTATAGTCCTGGCCGGGTATCATCTGCGAGAAGGTGCCGGTGAAGCTGGAGCCCTGTACGGCCAGGTCGTTGACCGTCAGGCTCACGTCATTGACGTTGATCTGGCCGGGGATCTGCCGCGACAAGAAGACGCGCTCGGTCCCGGACTGGATCGGCAGGCGGGCCGAATTGCCGAAGGTGATGTCATAGTGCTGCCTGCGGACATGGTCGATGTCCTTCAGGTCCACGGTGACGAACTGGGTGTTGCCGAAGAATTGCTTGGACTTGGTCGTGCCCTTGGTGCGGCTGCCGATGAAGGAGCCCTTGAAGCCCTTGTACTTGACGTCGGCCCTGATGCCGAAGAGCTGCTTGTTGTAAGAGACGAACTCGGTGGGAGGCAGGGAGAGGTCGATGTCGCCGAAGGAGACGTTCTGGATGACCTCGTTGGGATCGCCCGTATAGACCACCGAGATGTCCTGCTTGTTGGGCTTGGTGTCGTCGTAGTCCACGTTGACCGTGATCTTGGGACCCACCTTGCCCTGCATGCGCAGCTGCAGCTGCTGGTTGATCTCGAGGAGATTGGTGGACGCCGGGCGGCCGGTCTTGGCTTGGTCTTGGAGAAAGCGCTTCTCGGAGAACTGGAACCCGATCACCTTGCGGCCCGTCACCGACAAGCTGGTGCCATAGGCCGGCAATTCCACCTCGGGAGGCGGAGGCTTGGGGGCTTCGGACGAGATGGCCACCGGCTCGGTCTTGACATAGGGAACGAAGGTCTCGGTGGGGATGAAACCCTGCTCGATGTGCGAGCGCATGCTGAGCCAGCGCTCCCGGCTGTAGGAAATGGGGCGCGCCAGGTCCTTCTGGAACTCCACGAAATCCCGTCCCTTTGGGGCTTGGGTCGACGCCGCGACCGACTCCCGTTCCAGTATCTTCCCGGCGTCGGGCCGTTCCAGGAGAAGGAATCGGCCCTCCACAGGAGCCAGTATCATGGGCGCGTCGGAATCGAGGGCTGAAGGGGACGGTTCTTGTTCCGGGGCCGGCTCCGGCTCGGGCCGTTCGGGCTGCGGCGTTTCCTGCACCCCGAAATCAGGATCGTAGGGAGCGGTGAAGGCGCAGTCGGCTCTAGGCGCGATCGAAAAAATGACGAGAGCGGCCCATCCTGGAACCCGCAGCAGCTGTCTTGATCGCAATTGAAATACCGAACTCGCGCTCCAGGGAGCGCTTAAGATACGCGGTTGTTACGTACGCGCGCGGAAGTTTAACAGGGCTCTATTATAGTGTCAACCCGAGCTTCACAAAAAGTTCATTAGCACATCAAGCGATTTATTAGCGAACTCCAGGCTGCTATACTTGGTGTATGGTGACAAAGATGTTCAGCCAAGCCTTGCTGTCGGCGCTTTGCCTTTCTGGCGCGGCGGCCCAGGAAGCCGAGCCCAAGGGGCTTTTGGAGCGCTTTCCCCGCGAGCCCCTGATCAACGAGATCGTGTTCTTCAAGCCGGTCTCGGGCCATCATTTCAACGAGCAGGCCGGGGCGGATTGCGGCGGAGGACGGAGGCTCGAGTCCGGGGAGAAGGCCGTGCGCTGCCAGTACGGCAAGCCCGGCCGAGTCGAAGCCAAGCTGTACGTTTGCGACGACGCCAAGACCTTCTGCCGCCAGGAAAAGGCCGAGCTGCGCGTCGGCGGCTCCGCCGCCAAAGGACAATACTCGGAGCATCCCCGGAAAATTTCTCGCTCGCCCAACGTGGCCGCGCCGGGTTTCATCCAGAACGACGTCTCCAAGGCGCTCGAGCTGGCCAAGTCAAAAAAGTCTCCCATATTGATATTCTTCACCCAGCTTTATTGCCCGCCTTGCAATCTGTTCAAGGAGGTCACGCTCTCCGATGCCGCGTTCCAAAAGGAAACCGAGGAGTTGGTCAAGCTTCAAGTGGACTGGGACGTGGAGATTCCCGAGCGCTTGACCGGTCTCGAGGTTCCTTCCACCCCGGCTCTCTTGCTCGTCGACCGGGAGTTGCGCGAGATCGGCCGTTTCGCCCGATTCAGCTCGCCGGAGCTCACTCTGCGGTGGATCAGGGAGCAGTCGGCGCTGGCCGATTCCCCGGTCGAAACCCTGGCCAAGAAGGAGAAGCGCTCCTTGGCCGAAGCCAAGAGACTGGGCCGTTGGTGGCATGAAAGAAAGGAGCACGAGAAGGCGGTCGCGGCGCTGGCCGCTTACAAGGAATCGGACGCCGAGGCCGGGCTCTATCACGATTGGGCGGCGGCGCAATCGAAGAAGGGAGAGGATTATCTGCAGGCCGTGGGGCCGCTGGTCGGCAGGATCACGGATTGCCAAAGCCATTATCCGTTGTGGAGGCTCATACCCGAGGAGAAAGACAAGGTCTCCGATAACTACTACGCGGGGGCTATCGAGATCATCCGGGGGGAATTGAGAAGGACGGAATCCGGAGGAGCCCGGCTCGATTGCCTGCTCAATAGAGCCTATTTGAACGAGATACTGGCCGGGGTGCGGATGCATCAAGGCGACAGGCGCTCGGCTAGAGCCGCCATCGAGGAGGCGGTGTCGGCCTATCAGGGCTTCCAGATCCACACGCCCCAAGGCCGCGGCAAGTCGCCCAAGGTCTATCAAGCGATGGCTTGGTCCAGGATACAGGCCGGAGAAGGCGAGAAGCTCTATCACGAGCTCAAGGCCGAGGATCCGGCCAACTTTTCCTATGAGTATCTCCAAGCCTCGGAGCTCCTCGATCAGAAGCTCTATGAACGAGCCTTGGAGACGCTCGCCAAGGCCGAGGCGAAGGCCATGGGCAATAATTGGTTCAGGATCAAGCGGCTCAAGACCGAGATATTGGTCAAAGCGGGCCGCAAGGAAGAGGCCCGGCGGCATATCGCCCAAGCCCTGACGCAGGTCCGACTGCCGGCCTCTGAAACGAGCTCCGGCCAGCGTTTCGTGGGGGCCATGAGACGATTCGAGGCGGAGCTCGCCGATTAGAGAATCGCAGCGCCCGGCCGCCGCGGCCCTTATCGCGATCCTGTTCTCCGGCCTCTTGGCCGGAGGATTGCGGGATCCCGTCATCGCCTCTATCGTCTCCTCGGGGTTATGGATCATCCTATTATTCTGCCCGGGAATTCCCTCCGCGGCGCTTCCCTGGATCCCCTGGCTGGCCTGGGCCGCGGTCTCGGCGCTGAGCTCGGAGCAGCCATGGAAGGGGCTCTATCCCTTGGCGCGCTGGAGCGGCGTGCTCCTGTTCTTCGCCCTGGCGCGCGGCTTGTGGGAGGAGCGCGAGAGACGATGGTGGTTTTGGGGCCTTTGCGCCGCGGGGGCGGTGCTCGGGCTTTCCGGTCTCTATACCGGATGGGAAAACCTAAAGCGCGGCGGCGGAGAGAACATGTATGGTCTGATCCCGCCCTACTACAATTACACCGCCTTCGTGGAGGCCGCGTTGGCGGCCAGCCTGATCGCGGCCCTGGCTCATCCGCGCGGGCCCAAGAAAGGTCGGCGCCTGGCCGGTTTCGCCCTCTTGGGCTTGATGCTGCTTCTCATCACCCTATCGCGCTCGCGCGGCGCGTTGCTGGCCGTGGCGGCCTCGGCCGCTTTGTTGTGGCTGCGCCGTTGGGACTGGCGCAGGCTTGCGGCGGGGCTAACGGCCTTCGCGGCCGCCGTGGCATTGGGGACGGGGCTGATGATGATACTCCAAGGGGCTTCCCCGGCCTATCTGCTGAAACTAGACCGGGTCTTTACCAGGCCGCAGCTTTGGGTGAGCGCGATCAGCGCCGCGGGAGATCATCCTTGGCTGGGAGAGGGGCTGGGGAATTTCGGGGCGGCCTTCTTGAGGCACAATTTTCCCTATGGAAGCGGATTCGCGCGCTATCAACTCGTCAGCCATCATGCGCATTCCGAACCGCTGCAGCTGGCGGTGGAGACGGGCTGGATCGGACTGTTTCTATTCCTGGCGGCCTTGTACTACTCTCGCCCCAAGCCGGCCTCGGGATATCTCTCGGAGTCCGCCTGGGCGGCTTGGGCGGCCATGTCCCTGCAATGCCTGGTCGATAATATGCTGCACTTGCCGGCCCTGGCCTTTCTCTATTTCGCGGCTCTGGCCTGCGCCAGGCCCGAGCCGGGCCGGACTTGGCTCGGCAGGCCCTTCTGGTCCAAGGCCGTCGCCTTATCGGGCCTGAGCCTGTGCCTGGCCTCCACTCTGCCGGAGCGGCTGGCGGGCCGGCATCTGGACCGGGCCGCGAAGGAATTCGATCCGGGGGCGAAGGCGGAGCATCTCTCGAGGGCTCTGGAGATATTCCCTCTGGATGCCGGAGCTCGAGAGGATCTCTCGCGGGTCTATCTGAGCCTGGATCGATTGGATCTGGCGCTCTCGGAGATCGGCAAGGCGATCTCCTTGAGCCCGACCAACGCGGTGTTGCGCTGCCTTCGCGCCGATGTTTTGCGGCTGCTGGAGCGGGGTCCCGAGTCCTTGGAGGCGGCGGAACAGGCGCTGACTCTCGAACCCTATTATCTGCGAGCCAGGCTGCTCAAGGCCGAGGCCCTCGCCCGGTCCGGAGAGCGTCAGGCGGCCATCGCCGAATCGAGCCGCGCTCTCGGCTATAGATCGGAGATAGAGGCCCTCACCTTGGCCAGCGGTTATGCTCGGGCCTTGGCGGATTGGGATGAGGGCTTTTACGAGAGCGTCAAGCGGCTGACCGAGCCCCGGCGCCAAGGCTTTCGTAGGCGTCTTCGTAAGCCCTGATCATTCTTTCCACGCTGAACGCCGAGGTCCTGGCCTTGGCGGCCTCACCCAGCCGTTGACGCAGCTCGAGACCCGAGGCGAGCTCCGAAATGCGGGCCGCCAAGGCCGTCGCGTCTCCGGCAGGCGCCAGCATCCCGCTCTTTCCGTCTTCGATGAGCTCCGGGACCCCATCGACCGCGCTGGCGACGCAGGGCAGGCCCAAGGCCATCGCCTCCAGCAAGGCGTTGGGTAGCCCCTCCCACAAGGAGGGAAGGACGAATACATCCATGGCCGAAAGCCAGGGGCTCAGGTCCGATTTCTCGCCGGCCAGTATCACGCGGCCTTGAAGGCCCAGGGCCTTGATCCGGGCCTCTAGGTTCAACTGCTCCGGCCCTTGGCCTATGATGATGCAGCGGCCGGCCAGGCGCGGCATTCTGGCGATGGCATCGATCAACACCCAATGAGCCTTCTGCGCGTCGAGCCTGCCGGCCGATCCGATCAGAAGCTCTCCGGAGGAAAGTCCCAACTCGCCTCGCAGCCGCTGGCGGAAAGCCGGATCGGCGGATTCTGGTTCCACTCCGTTATAGATCGTACGCACGCGCGCTTCCTGATAGCGCAGGCGGTCTATCATATAGCGGCGCGTGGCCTCGGACTCCGCCACGAGCAGGTCGTCGGCTCCCTTGAGCATGCCATCCAGAAGCAGGGTCAGCCTGGAACGGCTTCGGGGAGCGACTCGAGGCGAGCCGAGCAGGGCGAAGGATCGTCCGGAGAGCTTGGCGAGCCGGCTGAGCTGCATGGCCTGGAACATGATCGCGTGGACGATATCCGGTTTGAGCTCGTCGAGGGCCTGCAGCAGCCTTCGCCAGGTGGTCCAGGAGGGACACCCCCCCATGTCCAAGCTGGTCACGGGGATGCCGAGCTCGCCTATCTTGCGCGCATAGGCCCCGGCGGGCTTGAGGCTGATCACCCCGGCGACCTGGAATTTTCGGCGGTCGACGCGGCTGGCCAGCAAGTGCAAAGTCTTTTCCGCCCCACCTAGCGTGGTGGAGGTGCTGACAAAGGCCAGCCTGGGCAGGGCCAGGCCGGCGCTCAACGTCGGAAGAACCGGCGTATTTCCCGGCATACGCGTAGCACAGCGTCCCGCGAGAGCTCCGGAAAAAGGGGCAGGGCGAGCACCGTGCGGCTGGCCTCCTCGGAGACCGGGAAGTCTCCCGTCTTGTGCTTGAGTCCGCGATAGGCCGGCTGAAGATGCACGGGAATGGGATAGTAGACGCCCGTGCCGATCCCCTGGCCGGCAAGGAATCGAGCCAGCTCATCGCGGCGGGCCGTTCGAATGACGTAAAGATGGAAGCTATGCCTGTCGCCCGCGGCGCCAGACTCGGGCAGGCGCAGGGGCAGCTCGGCGAGCTTCTCGTTGTAGAGCCCGGCCAATTCGCGCCGGCGTTGGGTCCATTGGGAAAGCCGTCCGAGCTTGACCCTCAAGAGCGCGGCTTGCAGCTCGTCGAGCCGGCCGTTATAGCCCAGGCGAACATGGCGATAGCTCGCGCCCACGGGAGGCCGGCCCGCGTTGCGCAGCTCGAGGCAGGCCCTGGCCACGGTCTCGTCCTGAGTGGCTATGGCCCCGGCGTCGCCCAGGGCTCCTAGATTTTTCGAGGGATAAAAGCTGAAGGCCGCGGCATGGCCGAAAGATCCGATCGGCTTGCCGCAATGAAGGCTGAGATGGGACTGAGCGCAATCCTCGAGCACCTTGAGTCCGCGGCGCCGGGCCAAGGCCATGATAGGCTCCATGGGGGCCGGCCGTCCGTAAAGATGCACGGGGATCAGCGCCTTGGTCTTGGGCGTCAACGCGGCCTCGATCTGGGCGGGACCCAGGGTGAGAGCGTCAGGGTCGACGTCGGCCAACACGGGCGTTGCCCCCACGGCCGACACGGCGCTGGCCGTGGCGATGAAGGTGAAAGCCGGGACTATGACCTCGTCGCCTGGGCCCAAGCCCAAGGCCTTGAGCCCGATCTCCAGAGCCGCCGTGCCCGAGGACAGCCCGATGACGTGGCGCAGTCGGCTGGCTTTGGCGAATTCCTGCTCGAAGAGCCGACCTTCCTCCCCCAATATGTATCGGCCCGAGTCAAGGACACGGATCGCGGCGCGGCGCAGGGCGGGAGCCAGTCCGCGGTATTGCCGCGAGACGTCGAGCAGGGGTATTTTCAATAGGCTCCCTTGCCGGAAAGCATCGCGGGCACGGTCTTGATGATGATCTCGAGGTCGAGGCCCAGAGACCAATGCTCGATATAGAAAAGGTCGAGGGAGAAGCGCTGCTCGCTGGAGACGTCCGAGCGGCCGGAGACTTGCCAAAGTCCGGTGATGCCCGGGAGAATGTTGAGGCGCTTGCGCGCGGTGGCGCCGAACTCGCGCTCCAGGGCCTCGAGCTCTCCGCTGGTGGTCGCCAGCGGGCGCGGCCCCACCACGCTCATCTCGCCGCGGAGCACGTTGATGAACTGGGGGAACTCGTCGAGAGAGAACAATCGCAGCCAATGTCCGACCCGGGTCACACGGGGGTCGCCCTTGACCTTGAGAAAGGCGCCCTGGCTGTTCAAGCTCCGCATCTCCGAGACTTTCGATTCGGCGCCTACGATCATGGTCCTGAATTTGTAGGCATCGAAGATGCGACCCTTGTAGCCGTAGCGCCTCTGCCGATAAAAAACCGGTCCCTTGGAATCGAGCTTGATCAACAGGCAGATCAGGGCCAGGGGGATGGACATCGCGGCCAGGAGCAGCACGCTGAAGACCAGGTCGAAGGCCCTCTTCGAGAGGGAATTAAGCCGGGTCATGGACGTGTGTTGTATGCGATAGGCGGGCAGGCCCAGGCTGTGATCCATCTGCACCTCGCCCAGGCGCAGCTCCAGGAGGTCGGGAACCATCTTGAAGGCCACTCCCGCCCCGTCGCAGACCTCCGCCGCGGCGAGCACCTGCTGATGCGGCAGGGACGAGCGCAGGAGTATCAGCTCGAAATAGGGTTGCTCGTGCAATAAGCGCTCGAGCCTTTCCGCCGGAGGCAGCTCCGCGATCTCGTGGATGCGCGCCTCCGGATGCCGGGCTCTGATGCGGGCCTTGATCTCATCGGCGACCGGGCCGCCGCCGACCAGCAGCACCGGCAGGGCCGATTCATGGCGCGACATCCAAGCGTCGAAGCGCAGCACCAGGGCGTGGCTCAGCGTCACCAGGGCCGCGGCCGCCGGCATGGCCAGCATCAGCATCATGCGGGAGTACTCCAGTCTCGAATAGATATAGGTGGCTACCAAGGTCGCCGCGGTGGCCAGGACGCAGCCCTTGAGTATCTGGAGAAAACGGTCGCTGGTGGTCATCCAGTGATTGTGGTAGAGGCGCGAGGAATACCAAAAGATCATGATCCACAACGGGACCGCGGCATAGAGTATCCTCTGATAGACCGACCAGGGAGGGACAACCCCGGTGATCGGGAAATGGGCCATCCACCATTCCCAATGGAATCTCACCCAATAGGCCAGCGCATAGGCCGCGATGATCGCGACGGCGTCGCAGGCCAGGTGGAGGACGGTGCGAAAGGCGTGGCGCAGCCAAGGCGGCATGAGCGGCGCGTGGACGGCGGCGGAACGCGGCCTGACGGAGGTCTCGAACGACTGGAGAGCCATGACTGAGTCCATTATACTAATTTCCTCCGCGAGGCCCGACGGGGCGGTTATTTGGGCCAGGGACCGAAGAGATAGACGCGCCTGCCCGGCTTGCCTGAGATCAGCCTGGCGGCGGCGGTCAAGGCATTGGCGAGGGTTAGGGGTAGGCTATGGGGCAGCTTGTCGCTGGCCAAGGAGGACTCGAGGAAAGGGAAATCTCTTCCCAACGTCGGCGCCGTAGCCGCCAGCGAATCCCGGGTGGCCAGCAGCGATAGGACGATCACTCCTCCGGGCCTGAGATGGCGGGCGAAGAGCCGGAGATAGCGCCGATGCGTTTCGCCGTCCTTGGTCCGGGTAAAAGGATAGAATTCGCGGGCATGGATGATGTCGTAATTTTGGGGCAGGGAGCCCCGCTCGTCGATGGGCAGGCAGTCGAATCGGCATCCGGGATAGCGCTTTCGCGCGTATTCGACGGCGGATTGCGAGAGATCGATCCCGAAGGTCTCAGCGGCCCCGAGCTCCAGGCGCAAGGCCTCGGTGATCGCGCCGGGCCCGCAGCCAGCGTCCAGGATGACGGGGGCCTGTGGCAGGGGGAAGCGCCGCAGCAGCGCGTGGACCTGGACCGCGTAGTTGCGGGCTTGGCCTTGGTCCATGAGAGCATGATCGCGCACCCAATCCGCCCGGCCGTGCTTGAGCAGCCGGTAATAGGCCCCGAAATCGCTTCTTGAGACGTCCAGGCCGGCTTCCACCTTATCGATGTCCGCGGTTTCCTGGGGCTTGAGCCTTTCAGGATGGAACCAAGGCTGGACATTGGTCCGGGCCGGGTCATAGAGAGATAAAAGCCGCTCGTGATTGCCGTTGCCGAAACGCGCGCGGACCATCTCCTGTCCCTTGGCTCCGAGGGCCTTCCTTTTGGGCGCATCAACCGACAGCTCCAGGCAGCGCGCGGCCAACTCGTCCAAGTTCCGGGCTCTAAATCCGTTGACTCCATCCACCACGCAATCCCGGCAGCCTGGAATATCGGAGACGACCGCCGGCAGCCCGAGGGCCATGGCCTCGATCACCGCGTTGGGCAGGGCGTCCCAGCGGGAGTAATGAACGAGTATATCCAGGTCCCGGAGCCGGTCGCGGGCCTCCTCAGGCGCGAGCCATCCGGTGATCTCGATCCTGGCGCTCAACCCGAGCCGTTCTATTTCATCGCGCAGGAAGCTCTCGTCCTCCCCTCCCCCGATCCAGAGACAACGCAGGTCCGGGCGAGCCGCGGTCAAGCGTCGGCATAGCTCGAGAAAGGCGTTTGGGGAGCGCGCGGACGTGATGCGGCCGCAGGTCCCGATCACCAGGCCGTGGTGCTCTCGAAGGGGAGGCGGAGGCATTCGGCCTAGATAGACGTCCGGGACGAGATGGACTGTCTTTCCCCAGGAAAGGAGCCGGGCGAATTCCCTTTCGCTGTCGGAGACCGCGATGATCTCTCCGATCCAGGACACCGATCGCTCCAGCAGCCGGTAGAAACACCGGCTCAAGGCGGAGCGGTCGAGCTGCAGGAAGCTGTAGCCATGAGGGGTATAAAAGATCGCGGGCACGCCGGCGAGCTTGGCCGCCACGCGAGCCAGGAAGCCCGCTTTCGAGGAATGAGCATGGACGACGTCGGGACGCCGGTTCTTGAAGATGCGATAGAGCTTGAAGAGGGCCTTGATATCCCGCAGTGGAGATATCTCGCGCACCATCTCCGGCACATGGTGCGCTCGGACGCCGCCCGGGATGCGCGAGCGGTATTCGGCCGCCTCGGCTCCAGACCGCACCGCGAAGACCAAGTCCACGTCCACACCCATAGAGTCGAGATAACGGCACAGGGCGGCCACCTGATTGCCGGTGCCCCCTGGACCGCCGCATTCGAGAACCTGCAGTACTCTAAGCCTTGTCATTCTGGCCCAAGGCCCAGACAAAGATGATCAGGGTGGCCACCTGCTCGGTTTGCCAGGCCACCTCGCTGAGATTCATCACCAGGAAGGCGGACAAGGCCCCGAACGCCCACAGGGCGAGCGGCCTGCGCGAAAGCGCCGCGCGCCAGGACGAGAGCGTGAGGCTGGTCAGCACGCCGACCAGGGCCGCCAATCCGAGCAGGCCTCGTTCCGCGGCTTGATGAAGGAAAAGGTTGTGCGCGGAACCCCATACCGATTGCCCCTGGAGAGTGCCCTGGAAATAGCGCGGAAAAACCGCCGGATAATTGCCAGGTCCCACCCCGGTCCACGGATGATCGAGGAAGGCGTTGAGCGCCACTTTCCAGAAGACCAGCCGGTGCAGTTGTTGATTGCCCAGCTCGAAGCCGTACTGCTTATAGGCGGTGAAGAAGGACCTCTCCTTTCCGAGAAGCTCCCAGCCCAGCCACAGCAGCAGGGCGACGAGCAAGCCGGCGAAAGCCCATCGCCGCAGGCGCCGATCCATGAGCCCGATGGCGAAGAGCCCGGCTCCCAGGCCCAGGAAGGCGCCGCGCGTCTGGGAGAACCAAAGGGCGGTTCCGAGAAGGAGCAGAAGTCCCGCGGCTATTCTTCTCCAGCTCTTGGGCAGGCTTCTCGAAGACATCAGGCAGAACGCCCCCAGGCAGGCGACGGCCATCTGCTCCCCATAGGTCACCGGATGCACGAAGGCGTGGGCGCGCGTCCAAACGAAATCCGATTTGACGAAAAGAGCCTGGTGAATGCCGATCACGGCGGCCGCGGAAAATCCGAGACCCAGGAAGAACAACACCGGTTGCCAGCGGCAGCCGCGCAGAGCCAACGGCAGCAACAGCAGCATCCAGAGCTTGTGGAATTCCTTGGAGACGCTCTTGAAGCTGTTATCCGGGTCGATGCCGAACAGGCACGCGACCAGTCCCGCGCAAAGATAAAGCGCCAAGGAATAGGACGCGGGATGGATCGAGCTCCACCAAGGAGGCGCGCCCCTTCTTTTCCTTGAAAAAAACCACAGGGCGCTCAGCAGCCCGGCCGACACGTTCATGGCCGCGATGGACAAGGGAAGCGAGAAGGCGAATATGGACACCGCGGCTCCGAGCAGCGCGCTCATTGTCGGCTCTCCCGGGAGTCCCGTTTGATCTTGGCCTGCCATAGATTGCCGATCCACGAGCTCAGCTTGGAGAACATCCTCTCATGCGTGTTCTCTCGGGCCAAGGCCACTCTTGCCTCTCGGCGCCGAGGAGTCTCGCTTTGCTCTAAGCCGCGGGCCGCGCGCACCCATTCATCGGGGGTCCGAGCCAGATACACGGCTTCGGAAAAGAGCTCGATCGCGGGCAGCCGGCTGGCCAGCACGGGCTTGCCCGTGGCCAGGCAATCATAGAATTTGGCGGGCAAGACCCCCCTGTTGTACTCGTTGAAAGCGTAGGGGAGCAGCAGCCCGTCATACTCCGATAGCTTGGCGGGAAGCTCATGATAGGGGAGCGGCGGGAGCAGGCGCACGCGTTCGGGAAGGCTGGGAGGAGGCTCTTTCTGGGGGCCGATCAGGTCTATCGAGAATCCGGCCTCGGCCAAGGCCTTGATCGGTTGATAATCCAAGGCGCTCCAGACCGTGCCGAAATAGCAGAATCGGCGATAGTCCGTCTTTCCCGGCGGCAGGAAGAAGCCCGGCCCGGCCCCATGATGCAGCTCGAGCACGTTGGAGTGCTTGTCCGCCTTGTCTTCCCAAAGCGTCCTCGAGGTCGTCAGCACCAGATCGCTGCGCGAAAGCAGCCCGCTTTCGATACGGCCGAGATCCTGCGGCTTGAAGGGCAATCCATGGAAATTGTCCACGCAGTCGTAGACCACGAAACCGGCCTTCAGCTCGTCGAGGATGTCGAGCGTCGTCGGGCTGGGCAGATAAGCGAAGATCAAAGGCTGCGCGCGCAAGCCCAAGGCGCGCAGCCGCCGGACCAGGGCGGGCACGAGCAGCCAGCGGTTGAGCGCGCGCCCGGGGCCCGGAATGGGCGGCAGCACGGCCGGGCTGACCAGGCGCAGGCCCTGGGGCGCCCGCGCCATCCCGGCCTGAGAGGGGCCCCGATAGAGCAGGCGAGCCAGGCGACGGCGCAGGCGAGGCAGGTCGGCCATGCCCGGGGCGCGGAATCCGGTGTTCTCGAGGAAAAAGACCTCATGGTCCTTGGCCGCCCATTGCGAGGCGAAGATGTGATGCCTCTGCCAGGCCGCGTCCCAATCCACGCTGCTGAGAAAAACCACTTGCCGGCTGGGAAAAGAGACGTTCATGGCAGGCGCTCGCCGTCGTAATCGATGAGCCAAGAGATCTCGCGGCCGGGAGGAGCGGGTTCCAAGGTTGCGGCATGCGCCAAGCCGGCCTCCGGCGGCAGCTCGGAGAAGCGCCTGAGATAGGTGAAAGTGGCTCCAGGACAGCGCAAGGAGCTCTCCGCGGCTTGGACCACCTCCAACAGCTCCTCGTCGACCACGAGGAAGAATTCTCGGCGCCCGCGCGCGTACTCGCGCTCCAACGACGCCCCGATATGATCGCGCAGCCGGCGGAAATTGCGCACCGTGGCCAGCCAGTTGAGGCGCGCGGCCCGGTTTCTCTCGTGAGATCCCTTGACGGTCAGATGGTATCGGGCTTTAGACGAGTCCAAGGGCTGGACTCGTATGAGCCCCAGTCCGGCCAGCCGCTTGATGAGAAGATTGGTCGTTCCCAGGGCCAATCCGAGGCTGCGGGAAAGGCTTCTCTGGGTGTGGGCGGGGCGCCGGGCCAGCTCCTGGATGAGCGCCAGCTCCTTCTGGGCCAGGGTTCCATTGCCTTCGTGATGGGGGCTCATGCCAGGGCTTGCCTCCAGCGGAACCAATCCCAATGGCCCTCGATCTTGAGCTCCAGGTCCCGCAGGGAGTCCCAGCGCGTGATCTCGGTGCGATAGAGCATGAGCGGGTCGCGGCCCGGCTCGTTGAGCCCGTAAAGGCTGCAGCCGGCCGCTTCATAACCGGCCGCCGCCGCCGCGTCCCTGACGCGCCTGTCGACGCGTCCATGCGGGTAAGAAAGGAATTTGACGGGCTTGCCCAGCAGGTCCTCCAGGAAAGAGCGGCTATCGGACAGCTCGCGGCTGAGCGCCGCCGGTTCCAGGAGATCGAGCTTGGCATGGGTATGACCGTGGGAGCCTATGACGACGCCCGGCAGGGCCGCCAGCTCCTTGAGCCGCGCTCGGTCGAGATAGAGTTTTCCCGGATCCTGGATGAAGGCGGCCGTCACGAACACGGTCATGGGAAGCCCGAGGGCCTGGAAAAGCGGGGCCGCGATCTCGAGGGTATCTCGGTAGCCGTCATCGAAGGTGATCGCGAGCTCCCTGCCCGCGGACGGGGGACCGAAGGCGACGCAGCGCCAAGGGCCTGCGGCGATGCGCCGGATATGGGACTCGAAAAGCCCGCGATCGATGGAATTGCCGTAGGGATCGGCCCCGATGTCGGCTCCCACCGAATGATAAAGCAGCGCCCGCAGCCCATTGCCCGCCCTAGGCCCGGCCGACCGGGCGCGGGCTATCCCCCGATACACCCAATGTTTGAGTTTCATCCGAGCCTGTCGCGCCTCCACCAAAGAGCCGCGTTGAACCCTCGCCGGATCCAAGGCGAATTGGACCAGTCCCATTCCCCGAGATATTCGATCAATCGTCCGCCCAGTCCCCGCTTGAAGTTGAACACGCCCCAATTGTCGGCCGGGTCGACGCCCATGAGATCCCATAGCTCCACGCCCTGTTCCTTGAGATGCAGGGCGGCGCGCCAATACAGGAAATTCGGCAGATTGCGGCGCAAGCCGAGCTCGCTGGCGGCTGAGTAGGCCAAAAAGGCCCGGCGACCCAGCGTCCACAAGACCATGCCGCAGGCGTGCTCTCCATCGACCGATGCCAACAAAAGCCGGATGTTGGCTCCCAGCCGGTCGACCAGGCCTTGGAGCTCCTCGAGCTCGATGCGTTGATGCGGCAGCCGCTTCCTGTCGCACAACGAATTGTGAAGGGGGATATATTTTTCCAGGAGAACGCGATCCGTCCCTATGACCAGAGAGGGTTGGGCCTTTTTGGAGGCTCTCAGTTGATTTCGCCAGTGACGTTCCAGCCCGGACTGAAGGCTTTCAGCGTCGGCCCGCAAGTCCAGCACATAGCTCAAGCCCGAGCCGATGCGGGTCAAGGGACGGATAAAACCGGACCGTCTCAGCTCCACCTGCGCCTCCAGATCCATGGCGCAATATGGGTAGATGCGGAGCATGGGCCGGCCGCGGCGGCCGAGATAATCCTTGAGACCCTCGAGATACTTGGACAGGGCCGATAGATTCTCGGCGGCCGAGCGCGGCCTGAAAAACACCGGCCCCGCGTTGATCCAGGATAGGGTCGAAGCGAAGGGCAAGCGTTTCTCCAGGCACAGTCCGAGCGCCACCGGGGTGGGGCCGTCGAAAAGCCCGGTATGGACGGGTTCCCATGATCGGCTCTTATGCAGGCCCCAAGCGAAGCTCTGGCGTATATGCTGATCCTCGAATTGAGCCAGCCAGCCGTCCCAGCGGGATTCGGCCTCGGCCCGCGAGACCACTTTCCAGCTCAGGCCGTTTACCATAGGAAGTGCACCCCCCTGACGTTCCGGTAATGGCCGGGAGCCGTCGACGACACGGACTCGGGCAGGCCGGGCCAGGGAAGGCTCCAAAGCCCCTCGCTCATCAGCAGGGACTCGGCCCGCCGGGCCGGCTCGGGATCGGCGCGATAGGCGAAGAGATAGGGCACGACGGATGCGGGCAAGGCCGGGAACACCGGTTTGACCCAATGGCCGATGAGACTCTCGCAGCGCAGATAGAGAGCCCGCCGGCGTCGCGCCTCGTAATCGGGCGAGGGCATGCTCAGCGGCGCAAGCAGCTCCGGACAAGGGTTGGGAGAGCCTGGGGGTTGCGTCCTTTCGCGGGCGGCGGCACGCCAACTTCTCGCCGCTCCGAGGCAATAGGCCATGGCGCGAGCCCCCAGCCAGGGCGCGGCGCGGCGGAGCAGCGATCTTCGGCTCGGGCCGCGGCCGGCGGCGGGGGGCAGCGCGCGCGGCGAGCGTTCGGCCAGGCGAGCGTCGTTGACCAGGAGGGCTCCGCCATCGGGCAAGGGCAGGGTCTTGCGCGGGCTGAGCACGCCGAGCGGAGCCCGAGTCCCCAGGAGCCTGCCGGACTCATCGCGGCTGAAAAGCCCGTGCGCGTTGTCCTCGATGAGCAGCGCTCCATGGCGCCGGCAATAGCGCTCGAAGAGCGAAAGATCCTGGGGAAAGCCGAAGAAGTTCACCGCGATCACGGCCTTGGCCGGAGGAAGCTGGTCGGGCTCGATCCGCGGGTCGAGCCCAGGGCCCAACTCGTAAAAGAGCGGCCTGGCGCCTAGGATGTCCAGAGGAAACAACGCTTCGCGGCAGATGAAACCGGGCAGGAGCACGGCATCCCCGGCTCCGACGCCGGCGATCTTGAGGGCCTCGAGCAGGGCCCAGCGGCCGAGGCTGTAATGCCGCATCAGGCTCGGCGAAAACAGCGCGTCGAGCCGCCAGGGGGAGTCCGCCGGGCGGGGATGATAGACGCTCAGCGCCCAGTCGATTTCCGCAGCAGGCATAATGTCCATACGGCGAGATTCTTCGCAGCCAACGGGTATTGGGCGACGGCGCGGCAGGCGTAGTCCCATGCCGAGGCGCTGTCCCCTTGCGCCGAGAGGCCTCGAGAGGCGGCTCGATAGACCTCGGCCAGGCGCCTGCGCTTCTTGAGCGCGAGCGAGAGCCCGTCCTGGGGATAGCGGTCGAAATGATCGAGGAGAAGGCGCTCGAGATGGGAATAATGATAGACGATGCGCGCGGAGGCCCGGGTCTCGACGAGGACATAACGGCCCAGCACCCGGTCTATGAAGCGGAAGCGGCAGACCTGGGCCAGGCGCATCCAAAGATCGTAGTCCTCCACCGTGTCGAACTCCGGGTTTTCCCGGAATCCGTTCACCTCCAGGAGCTTCGAGCGACGCACGGTGACCGCGGAGGGGGAAAGCGCGTTGCCGTGGAAAAGAAGCCTTTCGTACATATCCGGCCCCTCCGGGCCGTTGCATGTCACGCGCAGCACCCGGCCCTCCTCGACGATCTCCTCGTTGTGGCAAAGCAGGTCCGCCTCGGGATGGGCTGCGAACTCATCCATCACCGCCTGGAGCTTTTCGGGCAGCCAAAGATCATCATGGTCCAGGAAGGAGACGAACTCCCCGCGGCTGGCGTGGATGCCGGTATTCCGGGCTCCCGCGATCTTCTTGTTGGCTTGCCGTATGCAGGCGCCCGCCAAGCCGCGGCTTTTCAAGAAGCGCTCGACCACCGCCTGGGTGTCGTCCTTGGAGCCGTCGTCGACCACCACGACCTCGAAGTCCCGATAGGTCTGCGCGGCCACGGTTTCGAGCGTCTTCTCTATGAAGGACGAGGCGTTGTAGGCCGGGATCACCACCGATACCCGGGGCATGGGGCTCACGCGACGATCTCCATGGAATCCTTCATCGCCGCAAGCCCTTGCTCGACCGTCATGGGGCTGACCCCGAGCTCGCGCTCCATGCGCTCTGTGACGAAGGAGGTGTTGGGAGGGCGCGGCGCGATCGAGGGGAAATGGGAGCTGTCCACGGCTTCGATCAACGAAGCGTCGAGGCCGAATACGCCCGCTAATTTGAGCCCGAACTCATGGCGGTTGAGAGTGTCCTTGCCCGCCAGATGGAACACCCCCCCCGGCTTCCTTTCCACGCAGGCCCAAAGAGCGCGCGCGCATTGGATGTTGTAAAGCGGGTTCTCGTAGACGTCGTCGACGAGCTTGAGGGATTCTCCCTTGAGCAGCTTGTCGTAGATCCACGTGGCGGTATTGGGCCGGGTGACGACGTGATTCCAGCCGTACATGAGTATAGGCCGCGCGATGGTCCACGAGCCTGAGTCCCGCCGGGCCACTTCCTCGCACTCGGCCTTGATCCGTCCGTAGGCGTTGACGGGATTGATCGGGTCCGTCTCCCGATAAGGGGCTTTCTTTCCGTCGAAAACCGCGTTGGTGGAGACGTAGATGAGATGGGCGCCCTGCTCTCGGCAAAGGCGGGCGATATGGGAGGTGCCCGTGACGTTCGACCCCCGCGCCTCCTCCGGATGCTTCTCCACGTAATCGACGCTCGCCAGCCCTGCCGCGTGTATCACCGCGTCGAAACGGACGCTCGAGAAAAGCTCGCGCAGGCCCTTCTCGTCCCGCACGTCCAATACCCGATGCTCGGCCCGGCTTCCCTTGACCCTGTAGTCGCGCTGGTGGATGCTGATCAGGCGCACGCCGGCCGGGGCGGTTTCCTCGAGGCCCTTGCCCAAGAGCCCGGTGCCTCCGGTGACCAGCACTGTCCTTTGTCTCATCGTATCACGGTCGAAGCGGGCGCGTTGCGGTCCAAGTGCATACGCGCCCAGAGCTCGAGATTGATCCACTGCCAGATGAAAAATGAGTTGTCGGACTCGCCCCGGAAAAAGGCCTCCATGGCGGCCAGGCCCTTTTGCCGATCGACCCAGCCCCTTTGCCAAAAGCCGGGAGAGTCCACGATCTGGCGCGCCCAGTCCTGGAGCGGGCCGCGCAGCCATTCGCGCTGGGGCGTCTGCACCGAGCGTTTGGGCGCCAGGCGGATGTTTTCCGGCAGAAGAAGCCGGCTGGCTTGCCTGAGTATCGCCTTGCTCTGCTTGCCTTGGATCAAATCCGAGGCGGGAAGCGCGAAGGCGTAGGCCAAAAGCCTGTGATCGAGAAAGGGCGGGCGCAGCTCGCAGCCCACGGCCATGCTCAACCTGTCGCGGAAGCGAAGGGCCCGAGGGAGCTTGGTGTGGCGCAATTCCCGGTGCATGAGGTTGCGCAGCCGATCCGGGAAAGGCGAGTCATAGGCCGCCGGCGGCTTGCCGCAGGCGCGCGAGAAATCCTCGGAGAGGCATTCCGGCCTGGCGCTGACGCTCAGATCCTGTCCCCGCCCGATCTCATCGAGCGCCGCGCGCTCCGCATCGACGCCGGCCATCGCCGCGGCCTGATCGGCCGGCACTCCCGAGTCGCGCAGGTCGGCCCAGTAGGAGGGGCGGAAGCGCTCGTAACCGCCCAAAGCCTCGTCGAGCCCCGTCCCGTCCATCAGCACGATGAAGCCGTTGTCGCGAGCGAGCTTGAAGCAACGGGCATAGGATGAGATGGGAAGCCCCGCGAAAGGCTCCTCTTGGCTGGCGCAGTCGGCCTGCGCGTTATCGGCGAACTCTCGGGGCGAGAGCGAGGAAAAATGGGCCTTGCGCCCGGTGTGCCGGGCCATGGCCTCGACATAGGGCCTCTCGCTGTAGCGTTCCTCGTCGAAGACGAAGGAGAAGGACTCGACGCGCTCGGGAGCCTCGTGCTTGCGGTCCACCAAGGAGAGCAGGGTCGCGGAGTCGAGCCCCCCGCTCAACATGATGCCGACGGGGACGTCGCTGCGCAGGCTCGAGGCCACCGCGTCGCCGCAAAGCTCGAGCAGGCGCTCCTGGCGTGCCCGAGGGTCGGAGGGGATGTCCAAGGCCCTGGATTCGGCCGCCAGGTCCCAGTAGCTCCGTATGGGACCGGGCCGGCCGTTGCCGACCTCCAGCCAGCTTCCTGCGGGCAGCTTGAGTATGCCCTTGAAGAAGGTCTGGTCGAGATGCTCGTAATGGTCGCGCGCCAAGAAATCGTAGAGCACGCCGGGCTCGAGGGCCGCCTTGACGCCCGCCTCGAGCAGGCCCCGGATCTCCGAGGCGAAGAGGAAATGCCCCGATTTGAGGGAGTAATAAAAGGGCTTGATGCCCAGCCGGTCTCGAGCGCAGAAAAGCACGCGGCGCTGCGAGTCCCAGATGGCGAAGGCGAACATCCCGACGAAACGCTCGAGACAGGCCGGGCCCCAGGCCGCGTAGGCTTGCAGCACCACCTCGCTGTCGCTCTGGCTCCTGAACTCCGCCTTCAGCTCGCGCCTGAGCTCCTGGTAATTGTAGACCTCGCCGTTATAGACGATGGTGTAGCGTCCGTCGGGAGTCGACATGGGCTGGGCCGCGGCGTCCGAAAGATCGATGATCTTGAGGCGGCGATGGCTCAAGGCGATGCCCGGCTCGGACCATGTCCCCGCGCCGTCCGGACCGCGATGGCTTTGGGCCTGGGCCATGATCCTGGCCGTATGGGCCGAGGCCGTCGGGCCCGCCACTCCCGAGATGCCGCACATCAGCGCGCCGCCTCCTCCTGGGCCAGCAGCAGTTCCGCCCAGCGCAGATCCTCGGCCGTATCGATATCGATCGACTCCCAGGCTCCCATCGGATACGGGGCGACCTTGCCGGAATAGAAGGAGCGCCGGGCGAGCAAGGGGCCGACGCGGCATACGAGCACAACCGGCCCGTTGCGCGCGTAGAGTTTGGGCAATTCTTGGCGCCGAAGGCGATCGAAGGGCGTCTTTCCCTTCCAAAAGTCCGAAAGCCAATGGCCCTGCCGCTCGAGCACGTTATAGGGACTGAAGCGATGGGGAACCTCGACGACGCTTACCACCGTGTCCGCGCCGCTCCTTTCCAGCTCGGCGACCGCTTCATCGATGTGCCGAGCCCTTCGCAGAGGCGATGTCGGCTGCAGTATCGCTACCGCCTCCGGCTCATAGCCCTCCTTTCGGAGTTGCCCGAGCCGGTGGATCACGACATCTATCATGGGCGTGTGATCTTGGGCCAGGGCCGGGGGCCGGATCGAGACCTCCAGGCCGAGCTGTCTTCCATGCCCGGCGATGCCCTCGTCATCCGTGTCGAGCAGTATCCGCGCCAGGCTCTTCGCGGCCCTGGCCTGCTCGTAAGCCCTCTCGATCAGGGTCTTGCCTCCAAGCCGGGCCAGATTCTTGCCGGGGAGCCCCTTGGAACCTCCGCGGGCGGGTATGACGGCGAGAACCTCCATCAATAAGTGATCCTCTTCTGCAGTTGCGGCCGGCACTCGGCCAGCACTTTCGCGATCCGCTCCCCGGCCTTGCCGTCTCCATAGATCGGCTCGGGGGGATAGCGCCCATGCTCGAGCTGCTTGTTGACCGCCTCGGCGATGGCGCCGCGCTGGTGGTCCACGTCGATCACGTTCTTGCCGCGCTGCCGCCCCTGCTGGCGGCTGCCGACGTTGACCGCGGGGACTCCCACATAGGCTCCTTCCCGGATGGAGGCGCTGGAATTTCCGATCACGCAGGCGGCGCGGGCCATGAGGCGCACGTAGGTCTCCAGGGGGAAGTTCTTGAAATAGTGGAATTGCGCGGCGTCCTCGTGCTCGCGGAACTTGCGTATGCCACGCGCCACGTCCTCGGAACCGGCGTCCGCGTTGGGCCAGAGGACGATCGCCGGAAGGCCGAGCTCTTGCACGGCCTTGAGCGTCTCGTTGATCTGCCGCTCTCCCTCGCCGTATTCGGTGGTGACGGGATGCTGGGACACGATCACGAAGGGCTTGGCCAGGTCGAAGGTGCCGCCCACGCCTTCCTTGAAGAGCTCCGGCCCCGGGTCCTTCCCGTCGTTGCGGACGATCTCGGCTACCAGGTCGATGCGGGGACAGCCGACCAGGAACACGTCCTCGCGGCGCTCGCCCATTCGCACGATGCGATCGGCCGCGTCCTGGCAGGCCGGGAAGTGGATATGCGAGAACTTGGTCACCGCGTGCCGTATCGATTCGTCGATGGTGCCGGAGACCTCTCCGCCCATGGTGTGGGCCAGAGGGATGTTCATGTAGGCGGCCGCCAGCGTCGTGGCCATGGTCTCGAACCGGTCGCCCACGGTCAAGACTATGTCGGGCTTCAGGTTGTCGAACACCGAGGACAGCTCCATGAGGCCCAGGCCCGTGGACTTGGCCATGGTGGTCGGCGTCTCTCCCTCGACCAGCATATAGACCGAGGCGCTGGGCGAAAACCCGTCCTTCTTGATGACGTTGACCACGCTGCCGTAGCGATCGAGCAAGGCCGAGGCGCCCACGACCAATTGCAATTCGAGATCCGGCCTGGCCTTGATCGCGGCCAGGGCGCTCTTGATGCTGCTGTAATTGGCCCGGGAGCCCACCACCACGCAGATTTTTCTCATAGGCTATCGCTCCAGGTCCTCTTCCTTGAGCGCCTTTCCGGCCGGTATCGCCTTGCGCGATCTGCGGCCCATCAGGTCGCCATAACGGGAGGCCGGTATTCCGCCCCCCGGTTTTTTGACGCCGATCAGCTCCCGGGTGAGGATGGCGCCCTTGGGAATGTCGGCCAGCGAGACCACGCTCTTTTCAAAGGTCCGCTTCATCCCGGCGAGTTTCCCGGCCATCCGGTCCTTGTCCACGGGGCTGGCGAGCATCGTCTCGATGGCCCGCACCCCGGCGCAGAGCCTGGCGAACTCGGAGGGCTCGAGCGAATGGGCGGGATCGCTGCCGTACATCTTGCGGCTGAAGGTCACATGGCGCTCGATGGCCGAGGCGCCCAAGGCCGCGGCGGCCAGGGAGGCGAACTCGTCGAGGGTGTGATCCGAAAGGCCGACTTCGACCTCGTAGCGCTTGCGCATCTCGCCCAGCAGGTTCAAGCCGACCTCCTCGTAAGGGCAGGGATAGGCGCTGGTGCATTGAAACACGGTGAGCCTGTTTCGCCGCTTCTTGAATATTTCGACGGCGGCGTCGAGCTCCTTCCAGGAGCTCATGCCCGAGGAAAGGAGGACCTCCTTTCCCGTGGAGGCGATGAGCTCGAGCAGGGGATGGTTGGTGACCTCCCCCGAGGGGATCTTGTAGGCCGACACGCCGAGGCGCTCGAGCCTTTCCACGGCCTCGGCCGAGAAGGGCGAGCAGAGGAATCCGACCTTCTTTTCGGCGCAGCGCGCCTTGAGCTTCTGCCATTGCTCGGCGCTGAAGGCCGTGCGTTCGAAATACTCGTATCGCGGCTCCGAGGAGAAATAGGGCGGAGGAGGGGCCGAGCGCAGGGTCTCCGCCTCGGAGATATGCAGCTGGAATTTGACGAGATCGGCCCCGCATTCGGCCGCCATGTCGATCAAGCGCGAGGCGTTGCCGAAGGAGCCGTCGTGGCTCATCCCGATCTCGGCGATCATGCGAAGCTTGGCGCGGTTGTTCATTGCCATCGAGAGATCTCCGAAGCCCAAATTTTATGCCAATCCGGCCGGCCGCCGGCGTAGCGGCCGCAGAAACGACGCCGCGCCTCTTGCACCGCCGAAGCGGACCACCAGGACCAGGGATTGTCGAATATCCTGCCGACATGGGCGGCCGCGGCCTCCGCGTCGTCGTGAAGTATCCCGGTCTGGCGAAGCTCGTCGAGCCAGGGAAGGGCCGAGTCGCGCATCTGCCACAACGCGGGGTCCCAGAACAGCACCGTGGGCAGATTCGCCGAGAGAGCCTCTAAATAGGTGGTTTGAGGATTGTCGACCACGACCAGTTTCAGGCCGCGCAGGCGTTTTTCCCACGGGATTGCTCCTGGATCGAGCGAGAGCGCCGGGAAGAGATCCTTGAGCCGCCGCCGCAGCTCCCAGCCGAAATCCTCTCCCGGCAGGCGCACCTGCAGGGTCCGGCGCGCGCGCTCCGGAAGGGCCGCGATGAAACGATGCTGGCCCCGGATATAGTCCATGTAACGATGCCACACCGGCATGTTCATGAAATAAAAGCTGTAGGGGTAACGGGGAGCGGCATGCCCGGCCAAGACCCAGTCTCCGGTCGAGCGGCGGGCGACGGGCCGGCGGGACACGCGCGGATGGGGCATGGGCTTGAGCCGCGCTCCGCCCGCGGATTCGTCGCTCCAGCCCCAGGTCCAGTATTCGTCGGCGATGAGGCGCTCGTGCCGCTCGTTATGGAGGGGTTCGAACATGCCGTAGGCGCCCCCGTGCTGGCATATGGTGAGCCTCGCCCCGGCCTCCAGCGATTCGGCCGCGAGCAGCTTGAAGTACTCGTTATAGAACCAACCCACCGAGGTGAGCAGCGCGCGAGGCAGGCGCGGCCAGGCCGAAAGCACTTGAGCCCGGGCGCGGCCGAAGCCTTCCAGGAACAGGCTTGGCACATGGCCGGGCAGCGACCGGCCGAGGGCTTGCTCGAAGGCGTTGGTGGCCTTGAACCGCGAGAGCAGGCCGCGGAGCTCCGGAGAAAGTCCCTTGTCATGGTCGGGGAGCACGCCCAATACGGGCGAGACCCTGAATCCGGTCGAGGCCATCAGGCGGGCGATCGAGCTTCGCTCGAAATAGAGATCCGAGAAGGCGGTCGAGCAGCCCAGCAAGCGCCTGTGAAGCGAAGCCGCGGTCTCGGCCGCGGCCCAACCGGCCCTCTTCCAGGCCGAACGCCGCGGCAGAGGCGGAGCGCCCGGCGGCAGCCGTCGCGCGGGAGCCTCGATGCCCAGGCTCTCGAATATCTCCGAGTATATCTGCCAGTTGAAACGATCGGTGCTCAACACCGTGGTGTAGTCCCAGGTGTCGCGGACGGTCAGGAAATCGCGGCGGTCCAAAAAGGCCGTGCTGAGCTCGCGCGAGCGCCGCAGCGCCGCCTGGGCGTGCAGGAAACGATCGCAGTAGGCCGTGACGAAATTGAGCAGCCAGGGTCCGACCGCCACTCTCCAATAACGGAGGCTGGCGCGCATGCCGTGGGCCTCGTTGAGGCTCTCGGCCAGGAACGCGAGCAGGCGCTCGTAAGCCGAATCGAAGAGGCGCAGCGCGTACTCTCTTTGCCCGGCCTCGTCCCAAGGGGAAGGCAGCACCGAGGCTTGGACCACGCCCGCCTTGCCGTTGCGATAGGCCTGGCACCAGGGCCCCAGAAGTATCTCGGGCGAGGACGACTCGGCTCGGACCAGGGGAGTGGTGACGAGAAACGGACGTCCGCTCAAGACTTCCTGCCTTCCGCCCAATAACGGTTTTCCCCGACCCCGAACTTGGCTCGCGCGTGGGGTTGCCGGCCATGGATCGCCTCGACGAGATCCTGGTCGCTTCCGCGCTCCAGGCGTCGGAACGTCCTCCATTCTTGAGAGAGCATGGCCTCGGTCTCCTCCGGGGTGTAGCATTCGGCGACCGGGGTCAGCCATAGATCGAGCAGGAAGAATATCCTGTGGCCGGGCAGCCCCAGGCTGCGGCAATAGCTCTGACAGGCGTGCCGGTCCGCGGAGCGAAGCAGAAGGCGGGCCAGATAATGGGTGAGCCGATCCAGGCCACCCGGTCGCGCGTAAAGGTAGATCCAGGCCCGGCCCGCGGGCTTCATCACTCGAGCGAGCTCGGCCAGGCCCCGGGCCGTGTCCTCGGTGTGGTGGAGCACCCCGTTGCTGAACACCAGGTCGAACTCTCCGTCCTTGAAGGGCAGCTTGAGCACGTCGGTCGCGACGTAGCTCACCCCGGCCGTTCCGGCGGCTCTTTGTCTGGCGACGGCGATCGCCTCGGAGCTTCCGTCGCAACCCACCACCTCGGCCAGCCCCAATTTCTTGAGGGCCACGGTATAACGCCCTCCGCCGCAGCCGCAGTCCAGGGCCCTCTTTCCCTTGAACCAATCAAGGTCGATGCCGTTGCGCCGCAGCCGCGTCGACAGCAGCTCGAAGGCCTCCTCGTAATAGTGGGCCGGGCTGAAATCCCCCCAGAGGCTGCCGTAGTGTTTCGTGGTCGCCTCGAAGAGCGACTCCTCGCGCGCCGCCGCGGAATCCCTCTCAAGCGGAAGCCGCCGTTGCTTTTCCAGGCATTCGGCGGCCGCTTCCAGCAAGGTCCCATAGGCCTTGGCCGGATGCGAGCTCGAGGCGAAGGCGGCGTCCTGGCCCAGGCGCAGGCGATGGCAGATGTCCATGCGAAGCAGATCGGCGTGCGCGCCGCAGCCCAGGGCTTCGGCGGCCTCGTGCAAGCGCGAGGCCGGCGCGAGCAGCGCCGTGTCCTCTATCATCAGATAATCGAATAGCTGCTCCACGTTGTCTATCTGGGAGCTGCGCAGAGTCTTGTGGGCGGTTTTCATTCTATTTTCCTTGCGCGGGGCCGTCCTGCGCCCTCTGATAGGATCCGGGATCGCCGATGTCGAGCCAATATTCGCTGATCGGGAAGCTGGCCACCTTCAGCCCGTCCTTGACCAGGCGGTTGATGAGCTCGGTCATGTCGAGCTTTTGATCCCGCCCGATATGCCGGTAGACGGCGGGCTCGAGCAGATAGATGCCGGCGTTGATCAGGAATTTGCGCACGGGCTTCTCGTTGAGGCGCTGTATATAAACGCCCTGCGTCTCGACCACCCCGTAGGGCACCTGGAAGTCGAATTCCCTCACGCCCACGGTCATCACCGCCTGGCTTTCGCGGTGAAAGGCGAGCATGGACTTGAAATTGACCTGGGTCAGCACGTCTCCGTTGATGACCAACTGGGTCGCGGTGGGCGACTCCATCAGGCCCAAGGCCCCGGCGGTCCCAAGGGGCTTGTCCTCCTTGAGATAGCCGATACGCACCCCGAATTTCTCGCCGTCGCCGAAGTGATCGACGATGGCGTCGGCCTTGTAGTGGGTGGTGATCACCATCTGTCTGATGCCGGCCTCGCGCAATTGGCCCACGATATGCTCCATCAGGGGCTTGTCGCCGATGGGAAGCATGGGCTTGGGCAGCTTGTCGGTGAGCGGGCGCAGCCGCTGGCCGAAGCCCCCGGCCATGACCACCGCGCTCAACTTGGGCTGCTCCGGGAGGAACTCCTCCAGAAGGGCCAGCTCCTGCACCCGTCCTTGAGGATCGACCAGAGGGATATGGCGCAGAGAATGCAGGCGCATGAGCTTGAGCAGTTCCTCGGGGCTCGAGCCCAGGGGCATGGTCAGGGGGTTGCGATTGCCGCGCTCCCCTTTCTGCTGGGCCCATTGCTCGATGGTGGTCTCCAAGCCCATTCCATGGAGCATGGCCCGCCTCATGTCGCCGTCGGTGATGACGAAGAGAAGCCGGCGCCGCTCGTCGACCACCAGGGCGGCGCCCTTATCTCCCGAGTCGATGAGGCGTATCACCTCGCGAAGGGTCTTGTCGGTCCGGATAAGAAGTTTGGAGATGTCCCTCATGATCTGTTCAATTTTTGAACATATAATGATAGCAAAATGAATAAGCATGGAAGGCCCGGCGCCATATCCCCGGACTTCGGGGAGCTGTACCCGGGTACAGCTCAGTTTTTACTAGCCGCGATTAGTACGTGGCGCTGACGCAATTCCTGATCCGCGCCAGTACAAGCGCTACCGCGCTTAGCGGCCTTCGCGCAGCAGCTGCATGGACTGCTCGGTGAGCGTGAGGGGGGAGGGGGTCAGAGAGGCCACGAGCTCGCGCAGGGACACGGCTGGGCCCGTCATTCGCTTGCGAAGGCTGAGCCTATGCCGGGTCCATTCCCAGAGATGGCCCAGGAACTCCGGCCAGGGAAGGCGTTTGAGCTCGTCTTGGAGCAGCCAGACCGCGAGTATGAGATGCCTGAGCGGGTAAAAGTAGGCCACGATCACGTCGTAGCCCAGATCGCGGGAGAGATTGAAGTAACCGCCCTTGCTGTATTCCTCGATCAAGCCTTGCTTGAGCTTGTCCATGTCCGCTTCGTAGTGCGTGGTGGCCTTGCCGAGCTTGCGGCTGAGCAGCCGGGCCAGGAATGTCGCCAGCGGCGGGATCGGCGTCTTGTTATGGCGGTGATAGTGGCGCATCACCTCGAGCACGATCCGGCGCCGCCAAGACCGCACCGTCAGATAGTCCGAATCCGTGAAATTGAGCATCTTCGTGTCGTCGGCCGCGTCGATATCCGAGATGGAGAGCAGATAGCGCTCCTCGTCTTCCAGGCTGCGGCCGATGAGTCCCTTGAGCCGGGCGTACTCGTAGACGGGGGTCCCCGGCAGCGCCTGGATGTAGTTGATGCTCATGCGCGAGCGCGGGGACTCGTAGGAATCCTGGGTCACGGTCTTGAGGAACTCGGTGGTCTGGCGCACGGTCCGAGGCGTCTCTCCAGGCATGCCCAGTATCATCTGATAGATGGTGAACAGGCCCGCTTCCTTGGTCCAACGCGCCGCGTTGAGATTGTCCTGGAGCGAGGCCTTCTTTTCCATGACGTTGAGTATATCCGGGCTGCCGGTTTCCATCCCATAGAACACGGCCACGCAGCCCGCGGCCTTCATGTCGCGAAGAAGCTGCGGTTCGGCCGAGCGCACGCGCACCCCGCCCACGTTCCATAATATGTCCAGCGGGGCGAGCTGGCGGATGAGCTCGCGCGTATGCCTGCGATCCGAGCCGAAGTTCTCATCGGTGAACATGACGAAGCCGACGTTGTAGCGCTCGATGAGCCAGCGCAATTTGGCCATGATCTGCTCGACCGGGATGGCGCGATAGCCCTTGTCCCAGCGATGGCAGAAGGTGCAGCGCGCCACGCAGCCCTTGGCCGTGACCAGCGTCGCCATCTTCTTGCCCCGGCGATGGGGCTGGCTCGAGCGAGGGTCCTGTATGAAATCCGCCCGGGTCATGGGATCGGTGATGAAATTGTCGATCTTGGAGAAGCGCTCGAGCAGGGCGAAGTCCGGGTCGAACACCTCCTCGGCGGGCAGGCGCGTCTCATAGCCCGTGAAGCGCATCTGCCCGTCGGATCCGAGGAAGGTGAGCCCCTTGACGCCCTCCAGAAGCTCGGGCTTCCAGCGCTCTCCCATGGATTCGAGCGCCCGTATGAGATTGACCGACACTATCTCGCCCTCGCCGATCACGCAGACGTCGACGCCCGCCAGGCGATGAAGTATCTCGGCGCTGGCCGCCAGGTTGCCCCCCAGCACGATGCGGGCCTTGGGAAGGACGCGGCGAAGCATGGACACCAGCCTCTTGGTGTGGGCATAGGCCGTGGAGACCACCGCGCTGATGCCCACGACGTCGGGGCGCTCTCTCTGGAAAAAGTCCTCGACCTCCCGCCAAGAGGGCCGTAGCCCGACTATATCGAAAAAGAGCGGATCATAGCCGGCCTCCTGCAGCGAGCGGATCACGGCCATGGAGCCGAAGGGGGGATAGCTCGTCGGGACGGGGCGTATGGGCGAGGTGCAGATCGCTATCTTCATGCGAACAGCAATTATAGCTTATCGTCGAGGGCCCGGGGCCGGAGCGCGGGATTTGATATACTGTGCCATCGTTCTTATTCCTCCGGTGTCAAACTCTCTTCGCGAACAGATATTGACCCTGGTCCGCCGTTACGCGGATGAGGCCCATGCGCCAAAGCCCTTCGTCGCCGGCCAGACCCCCGTTCCCGTCAGCGGGCGGGTCTACGGCGGAGAGGAGATGGCCGCCCTCGCCGATTCGGCCCTCGATTTTTGGCTGACTTCAGGCCGCTTCAACGAGGCTTTCGAGAGGGAGTTGGCCCGGTTCGCAGGGGTGCGCCATGCCCTGACCGTCAATTCCGGCTCCTCGGCCAATCTTCTGGCCGTGGCGGCCCTCACCTCGCCCAAGCTGGGGGAGCGAGCCCTCAAGCCCGGCGACGAGGTGATAGGGGTGGCGGCTTGCTTCCCGACCACGGTCAATCCCCAACTCCTTTATGGCCTGGTGCCGGTGTTCGTGGATTTGCGCCTGGGCACTTATAACGCCGATCCGGCTCTCATCGAGCGGGCGATGGGCCCCCGCACCCGCGCCATCATGCTCGCCCACACGCTCGGCAATCCCTTCGACCTGGAGCCGGTATTGGCGCTGGCGCGAAAGCACAAGCTCTGGGTGATCGAGGACTGTTGCGACGCGCTGGGCTCGTCCTACGGCGGCCGGCTCGTAGGCGGTTTCGGCGATATCGCGACATTGAGCTTCTATCCCGCTCATCACATCACCATGGGCGAGGGGGGAGCGGTGCTTACCCAGAGCGGGCAGCTGCGCCGCCTGGCCGAGTCCTTTCGCGACTGGGGCCGGGATTGCTGGTGCGCTCCCGGAAAGGACAACACCTGCGGGCAGCGTTTCGGCTGGAAATTGGGCGACCTTCCCGAGGGCTACGATCACAAGTACGTCTACTCGCACGCCGGCTACAACCTCAAGATCACGGATATGCAGGCCTCGGTCGGCCTGGCGCAACTCGACCGCTTGCCCGGCTTCATAGAGAGGAGGAGGTCCAACTTCCGTTATCTGCGCGAGCGTTTCAAGCGCATGGAAGAGTTCTTCATACTTCCCGAGCCCACGCCCGGATCTGATCCGGCCTGGTTCGGCTTTCCGCTTTCGGTGCGCGAAAGCGCCCCATTTTCCCGCGAGGAGCTGCTGCGCCATCTCGATTCGCGCAAGGTGGGGACCCGCCTGCTCTTTTCCGGCAACATATTGAGGCAGCCTTATTTCAAGGACCGTCCCCGCCGCGTGGCGGGCGAGCTCGCCAACACCGATTTCGTGATGGCCCGCACCTTTTGGCTGGGCGTCTATCCCGGGCTCTCCGAGCCCATGCTCGACTATGCCGCCTCCCAGGTCGAGTCCTTCGTCGCCTCCGCGACCCGGGTATGAGGCGGGCCTTGATCACCGGAGTGACCGGCTTCCTCGGCCGGGCCTTGGCCCGGCGCCTGCTCGGAGACGGCTATGAGCTGCACGCCTTGGCCCGCCCGGGCCGCTCCGGCTCGCTCGAGGACCTGGCTGGACGGGTCCGCGTGCATGACTATGACGGAAGGTATGGCGCCGTCGAGACCGCTTTGGAAGAGGCCAAGCCCGAGCTTGTTCTCCATTTGGCCGCGCTGGCGCCCATCGCGCATGAGCCAGGGCAGATCGACGAGCTTCTCGACGCCGATTTCGCCTTGGGATGCCGGTTGGCCGAGGCGAGCTGGCGCCGGGGGACTCGCGTCTTCATCAACACGGGCAGTTTTTGGCAGAGGCGAGGCGGCCGCGCCTATGATCCCGTCAATTTGTACGCGGCCCTCAAACAGGCCTGCGAGGACGCGCTGTGTTTTTACGCGCGCGCCACGGACATGCGCGTGGCGACCTTGACCGTATACGACGTGTACGGGCCGTCCGATCCGCGAGCAAAGCTCTTGTCCCAGCTCGAGCAGGCCCGCCGCCAAGGCCGCCGGCTGGACCTGAGCCCGGGGCGCCAGAAGTTGCATATGGTCTATATCGACGACGCGGTCGAGGCCTTTATCAAGGCCGCGCGGGCGCTCGAAAGCAAGCCGGCCCTATCGGGCTCCACCTGGGCCGTGCGCGGCCTCAAACCGATCTCGGTCCGATCGCTCGTCGCCTCCTATGAAAAGGTGGCCGGGCCGGTCCCGGTGCGTTGGGGAGGCCGTCCCTACAGGGCTCGCGAGGTGATGCGGCCTTGGAACGGGCCCTTGGTGCCCGGCTGGAAGCCGACGGTCGGCCTGCCCGAGGGACTCAGGCGCTGCCTCGGCTCATGAAGCCGCGGCTCCATTTCCACTCCGACGCCGAATTCTTCGCCGGCTGCGAGAACATGCTCGTCAACTTCTTCGCCGACGAGTCCTTGCGCCGCGAGTACCGGATCAGCTTCAGCTATCAGCGCAGCGAGGCTTACGATGCCGGGCTGCGCTGGAGAGTGCCGGAGCTTCCGGAGCTCTTTGCCCTGGAATTGCCGGACGCGGATGTCTGGGCCGGTCGTTTGCCCTCCCTGCTCCGGCCGATATTCAAGCTCTTGGCGCGCCTTTTCGCCTTGCGCGTCTGGCTGGCGCTTTGGAACGCCTGGCGGCTCGAGAGACTCTTTAGGGAGCTCTCCCCGCAAGTGCTGCATATCAACAACGGCAATTGGCCCGGGGGTTACACCTGCCAGGCGGCGGCCTTGGCCGCTCAACGGGCGAAAGTGCCGGCCGTCGTCTACGTCGTCAACAACATGGCCATAGGCTATGGCTGGAGGCGCTGGGCCGAGCGGAGTCTGGACCGCGCGGTGGCGGCCGCGGTCGATCGTTTCGTAGTCGCCTCCCGCGCGCCCGCCCTGCGACTGCGGGAAATTCTTTCGCTGCCGGCCGAGAGCGTAAGCATACTGCCCAACGGCATCGCTCCCAGACCCCATGAGGAGACTCGCGAGCAGACGCGTCGCCGCCTGGGCTTGCCCGAGCAGCGTGTCGTGGCCGCCTCCATCGCCTTGCTGGAGCGAAGGAAGGGGCATGCGCTCTTGCTGCGCGCCCTGGCCAGGCTCGAGCGCCGGCCTCTGCTCGTGATCGAGGGCGAGGGCCCGGAGAAGTCGAATTTGGAGGCTTTATTGGAGGAGCTGGGTTTGTCGTCGGATGTCCGTTTCATCGGACGCGAGCGCAATATATTCGACCTGCTTGGCGCCGCCGATATCTTGGTCGAAAGCTCCCTGGGGTTTTCTCCCGCGCCCAACATCGTGGCCGAAGCCATGAGCCAGGGCCTGGCCGTCTTGGCCAGCGTCCATTCCTCCTCCGAGCAGCTCGAGGATGGGCGCACGGGCCTGCTGGTCGATCCCTCGGACACCTCTGCGCTGGCGGCGGCTCTCGCTTCGCTCGAGCGGGATCCGGCGCTCAGGCGTAGGCTGGGGGAGGCCGCGGCCAGGGCTTTCGCGGAGAAATTCGCGGCGGGGCCGGCGGTCGAGCGCTATCGCGCGCTTTATTCCTCGCTACGTCGGCCGGACTGGTAAAGTTCGGGTTCGGGGGCTATAATGGCGCCGATGTTCGAGGCCAAGCCCCCGGCTCCAGCTGCCAAGCCCGTTGTGACGCCCGAGACGCCGTTTCCCCAGGCGTGGGAGCTGCTCACCAAACAGCCCAATGTTTCGGACGCCAACGAGATCGGCACGCGCCTGGCCTCGTTGATCCTTCTGCACGCGATCAAGGTCAAGGCCAGCGACATACACTTCGATCCCCATGGAATCAACATGCAGGTCCGTCTGCGCATCGACGGCCAGCTCGTGGATCTCGTGGCCTATGAGCGGGAGCGCTTCCCGATCACCTCGCGGCTTCGCGTGCTGGCGAACTTCTCGCCCAAGGCCGCGTCGGTCTATACCCCGGAGGACGGCCGATTCGATATCTCCACGCCGGAGGGCAAGGTGGTGCAGTTCCGCGCCTCGGCCTTTCCCGTCAGCCAGGGGGACAAGCTCGTTTTGCGAGTCCTCAACATGGGGCTCGAGGTCGAGCGTTTCGAGGACCTGGGTTTCGAGCCGGCCGTCCGGGAACAGCTCGATCGCGCGATCCGATCCCCATCGGGAATATTCTTCCTTTCGGGGCTCACGGGAAGCGGCAAGTCCACCACTCTTTGCTCGATCCTGAGGGCCTTGAGCCGGCCCGAGGTCAATGTGATGACGCTCGAGGACCCGGTCGAATACGAGCTGCCCCGCGTCAACCATTCGCAGATCAATCCCAAGGCGGGATTCTCCTTCGCCGACGGCTTGCGCTCGATCTTGCGCCAGGATCCCAATATCATCATGGTCGGAGAGGTGCGCGACCTGGAGACCGCCGAGATCGCCATGCGCGCCGCGCTGACCGGCCATTTGATCTTCACCACCATCCACGCCACCACGGCGGTCGGCGTGGTGCATCGTCTCATCTCGATGGGGATCGAGCCCTACATGATCACGGCGTCCCTGATCGGGTCGCTCGCGCAGCGGCTCGTGCGCAAGGTCTGCGCCGGTTGCGTCGAGCCCCAGCCCGTAGAGTCTCAGGCGTTCGAGCGTCTTCTCAAGCCCGTCGAAGCGGAGAATCGCGCGACGATCGAGGCCGCGGCCAAGGCCGGAGGCTTCAAGAAGGGACGCGGCTGCCAGGCCTGCCGCAACACGGGTTATAAGGGAAGGATCGGGGTGTTCGAGCTGCTCATCATGGACGATTTAATGCGCGGCCTGGTCTCCAGCAAGGCTGATCCGGGCGAGCTCAAGCAAGCCGCCTCCAAGGCCGGCGTCCGCTCGCTTCTGACAGATGCCCTGCTCAAGGCCGCTCGGGGCCTGACCACGCTCGACGAGGTTGTCCGGGTCGTATAAGGGTCGGGCGAGACGGTCCCGGAGTCCGTTCTCCGCTAGACGTTGTAGAGGCCGCTCTTGTAGTCCTGAAGATTCTCGCGGACATAGCCGATCGTGGCGGCCAGCCCTTCCTGCAGAGTCCAGCGCGGACGCCACCCCAGCATCTTGCGGGCCTTGCCATTATCGCAGATCAGGCGCAGCACCTCGCTCTTGGAGGGCCGCAGCCGCGCCTTATCCGTCGCGAAAGGCACGTTTCGCCCGACCAGGCGCATGAGCAGCCGGGCGGTTTCCTCGACGGTGACGCCGCGGCCTGAGCCGAGATTAAAGTCCTCTCCGGCGGACTTGGGCGAGCGCGCCACGGCCAGGAAACCCTGCACGGTGTCGCCCACGAAATTGAAGTCTCGCACCGGCGCCAGCGCGCCGATCGACAGGCGCTCGGCCCCGGAAAGCAATTGCGTGATCACGGCCGGGATCACGGCCCGGGCTGATTGGCGGGGACCGTAGGTGTTGAAGGGTCGGGCGATGGCGGCCGGCAGGCCGAAGGAGCGATGGAAGCTCTCGACCAGGGCATCGGCGCCTATCTTGGTGGCCGAGTAAGGGGATTGGCCTTGCCGAGGATGCTTCTCGTCGATCGGGACGTAAAGGGCCGTGCCGAACACCTCGGAGGTCGAGGTATGCACGAGCTTGCCGACCTTGCGCCGCAGGGCCGCCTCGAGCACGTTCAGTGTGCCGTGCAGATTGGTCTCCACGTATTGGGCCGGCGCCTTATAGGAGTAGGGGATGGCGATCAAGGCGCCCAAATGGAAAATCACCTCTTGGCCCTTGGCGAACTCGTCGACGAAGTAGGGATCGGCCAGGTCCCCGGGCCAGACGTCGATGCGGCGGGAGAGCTCGGCCGGGGTCCGGTCAAGAAAGCCCCATTGAGACTTGGAGTTATAGCGCACCAGAGCCCTTACCCGCGCCCCCTGGCGCGCGAGCTCCTCGGCGAGCTGGCTGCCTATGAAGCCGCCGGCTCCGGTGACGGCGGCTTTAACGCCCTTCCAGAAGTGGTCTGCCATCAGATCGTGGTCTCCTTGGTGATGAGCTTGGCTCCTAAGGGCACGGAGGCCAGGATTTGCGCTATGCGCCGGCCGGCGTCGCCGCGTCCATAGGGATTGGCGCAGCCGCGCACGGTCCTCAAGAATCGGCGGTCGCCCACGCAGCGTTGAAAGGCCCGCAGTATGGCGCGCTCGTCGTAATCGACGTCCAGCACGTTGCGCGCGCGCAGCCGGCCGTCCTGGCGCGAGCCGATATTGATGGCGGGGCAGCGGAAGGCGGGCGTCTCCTTGATACCGCTCGAGGAGTTGCCCATGCAGGCGCCGCCGCTGAGCGCCCCGATGAAATGGAGCAGCCCATGATAATTGTAACGTCCCAGGTTCTTGTGGACCCGCACGTTCGCGATGCCGCGCCCGAACCAGCGCCTTATCTCGGCGGCGATGGCTTGGCCGCCCGCGTCGTTGTTGGGATAGGTCGCGATCACCTGGACGCCGCGGCGAGCGAGCTTCTCCAAGGCCCGCAGGGAGGGCCGCACCTGGGCGACGGCCTGGTCGAATCGGGTGGTCACCGAGTGCTGGGTGAAAAGGACCACCGGCTTGCCCGGGAATATTCCATAAAGCCGGGCGATCTCGGGGGGCTTGGCATAGAGGCCCGCCGAGATCAGGTCTATGGCGGGAAAGCCCACGTTGTGCACGCGCCAGGCGGCCTCGCCCATGGCCAGGATGCGCCTTTTGGCGTCGGCGTTGGTGGTGAAATGGAGATGGGCCAGCTTGGTCATGGCATGGCGCACGGAGTCGTCGAGGGCGCCGCCTTCGGTGACGTCTCCTCCCTCGACATGGGCGGTGGGCAGGCGCATCTGTGTGCCCGCGATCAGGGCCGCGAAACCCTCGAATCGGTCCGCGTAGACCACGAGCATGTCCGGCCTGATCCTTTGCAGCGCCCGGCTCATGGACACTATGCCCGTGCCTATGGCGTTGGCGGTCGAAAGCAAGGTATCGCCCTTCATGTCTATCTTGACCTCGGCATGCACCCGGAAGCCATCCTTCTCTATCTCTTCCAGGGTGCGCCCGAAATTCGGGTCTAGATGAGCTCCGGACACGATCAGCCGATAGTCCAGCGCGGGATGGGCGGCGATAGCCTTGAGTATCGGGAATTGCAGGCCGTATTCGGCTCGATTGCCCGTGAACACGGCGACCACGCGCTTTCGTCTCATCACAGGAGGGCCCGCAACCCTTGCTCGAGCGGGACTTGCGCCCGCCAATGGAGGGCCGCCTCGATGCGCGAGGGATCCAACACCAGGCGCGAGGGCGGATCGGGATTTTCCCGCGCCTCCACGGCGAGCCCGGACCGGCCGCAAAGACGGGAGAGCAGCTCGATGAGCTGGGCCGGGGTCGCGCCACGGCCCGTGGATATGTTGAACGGCCCGCAATGATCGGAGAGGGCCAGGCCGGCGATCGCCTGGACGGCGTCGGAGATGAAAAGATAATCCCGGACCGAATTCAGGTTCTTCATGAGCACCTTGCCGCCGCCCGAGCGAAATTGGCCCAGTATATGCGAAAACACGTTATTGGGCGACATGCCCGGGCCGTAGACGTTGGAGAGCCTGGCCACGGCGTGGGGCGGTTTGAGGAAAAAAGTCTCGAGCTCCTTCTTGAGCCGGCCGTAAGCGGTGTTGGGCTCCAGCGGCGAGCTCTCGGCATGGGGTCGGGAGCGGCGATCGCCGTAGACCAGGGCGCTCGAGGCGAAGACGATGCGGGCATAGCCCATGCCGAGCAGCCGGCGGGCCAATTCCAGTGAGTCCTGGAGCTGGCGGTCGAAGTCGCCGGCCACCTTTGCCGCGTCGCTCTCGCCGGCCAGGTGCACGCATATCGCGCCGGGGACCGCGGGCAGTCCCTTGCGATCGGCGGCGATGATTCGCAATTCCTTTTCCGTTCCAAGCCGCTGGCACAGGGCCTTTCCTATGAAACCCGAGGCCCCGGTGACGACGATGTTTCTCAAGCCTTGAGCCCGACCACGTCCTCCGGAAGTATGTGCGAATCCGGAGGAATGTCTCGTCCCGCGCGCTTGCCGAGAACGGTCGACAGCCGCTCGGCCTTGAGCGGTCCGGTGCCGGGCCTCTTGACCCAGATGTTGTCCCGGGTGAAGCGCTCTCCCTTTCGTATGGGCGCGATGGAGACCACGGTGGCATAGGCGAAATCGATCACGGGCTTTTCATCCGGCAAGATGGTCTTGCGCCCGCCGCGCGCCTGCCAGATCGCGCGCGAGCCCTGGATCAAGTCCTTGAGCTCGCCCGGCTCTATGGAGATCTTGGTGTCCGGGCCGGGCCAGGAGCGCAGGATGGTGAAATGCTTCTCCAGCAGGCAGGCGCCCAAGGCCACGGCGCCCAAGCAGGTCCATATGCCCATCGAATGATCGGAGAGGCCGATCGGGACGCCCGCGAAGGCTTTCCGCAGGTCGGCGATGGCGCCGAGCCGCACCTTCTCATAGGGCGTGGGGTACATGCTGGTGCAATGCATGAGCGCCAAAGGGGCCTTGCGCCGGCGTATCGTGGCCACGGCCTTCTTGATCGACTTGAGATCGTTCATCCCCGTGGACAGGATGATGGGCTTGCCTTTCTTGGCGATGTGATCGAGCAAGGGGTAATTGTTGCACTCGCCCGAGCCGATCTTGAAGGCGGGCACGCCCATGGCCTCCAGCCTGTCCGAGGCCTCGCGAGAAAAGGGCGTGGACAGATAGAGGATGCCCTTGGCCTTGCAATAGCCTTGCACCTTCCGCTCCTCGTCCGCGTTGAGCTCGCAGCGCTTGATGATGTCCCAGAGCCGCTCGTCGGAGATCTTGCCCGGCTTCATGTCGGTGGGGATCATCTCCTTCTCGGTGATGTGGCACTGGAACTTGACCACTTCCGCGCCCGCGTCCTTGGCCGCGTCGACCAGCTGTATCGCCTTGTCGAGGCTGCCCTCGTGGTTGATGCCCACCTCGGCGATCACCAAGGGAGGGTGATCCGGGCCAATGGCTCTTCCCGCGATGGAAAACGTGCTTTTCTTCGCGCTCATGCGGCTTCTCCTTGCGCCGATTTTACCAAGTCTGCTCCCGAGGCGTCCGGCTCCGCCGGAGGGCCGACCCATATCTCCTTGTCGGCGATGCGCAACAGCTCGCGCCTATGAGTGACCGCGACGATGGTCATGCCGGCCTTGAGCCGGGACAGGGTGTCTACGACGCGCGATTCCGTCTCGGAATCCAGATTCGAGGTGGCCTCATCCAGGATGAGCACCTTGGGCCGGTGCAAAAGCGCGCGGGCCAGCGACAGGCGCTGCTTCTGGCCGGCGGAAAGCCCTTGTCCCTGCTCGGTGATGCGGTGATCCAGCCCTTGGGCGAGCCCGTGGACGAAGCCGCATTCCGCCTTCTCCAAGGCCTCGAGCAGCTCCCTTTCAGGGGGGCTCTCGCGCAGCCCATAGAGAAGGTTCTGGCGCAGGCTGCCCTCGACCAGGAAGCTTTCCGGCCCCACGTAGCCCACGCTGGCCAGCAGCTCCGCGCGCCTGTCGGCGAGGGCGAATTTTTCGCCCCCCTCGAGCAGCAGGCGTATGTTGCCGGACTGCGGCCTGAGTCCGCCCAGGAGCAAGCCCAACAACGTCGACTTGCCCGAGCCCGAGGGGCCCCGGATCACGCAGGTCTGTCCGGGCTCTATCACCATGCTCAAGCCGGAAAGCACGGGGAACTCCTGCCCCGGGTAATGGAACGAGAGCCGGTCGAGCTCCCAGCCGACCAGGCTCTCGAGCGGCTTCTGGGCCGGGCCGCTGCGGCCGGGCTCATAGGGCCTGGGGGAGGATTCGAAGTCCTGCCACCACTGGTAGAGATGCCGCAATTGCGGCCCGTAGAGTATGAGCGCGGAGGCCGAGTTGTTGACCGAGGCGAAAACCTGGAGAAAGCGCAGCACCAGATAGAAATAAGACACCAGCAGCCCCGAGGAAAGCGACGGCCCGGAGCCGGACACTTGAGCGATCACGCAGATCAGCAATATGCCCACCATGGGGGGCAGGGCCGCCTTCAGTCCCGTGGCCGCGTAATAGACCAGCACATGCTTGCGATAGGCCTCGAGATTGGCCTCGGCCTTGGCTTCCTCCTCGATCTGGGTACCGTAGATCTGGAGCAGGAGAAGGTTCTTGATGCTCATGAGAAGCCGGTCCATGATCCTGTCCGACTCCGAGATCACGCCTTCTCCCGCCCTCTTGATCCGGTGATCGGCCCAGCGGATGGGGAAAGCCAGGGAGAGCATGGTCAAGGCGACCATGGCGGTCAGCCCCGGGGAAAGCCAGAAGAGAGTGGCTCCCAGCAGCAAGGCCAAGGTGAGTTGGATGACCAAGACCTGGAGATTGCCGACGGCGGTGCCCGCCGTGTCCATGCGGGTCTTGAACAGCGTCACGATCTCCGAGGAGCTCGCCGATTCCGAGAAAAAGGCCTGGCGCAGCACGCGCTGTCTCTGCACGTGCCGTATCTCCTCGTCGCAGGCGCCCTGCATGTAGAGCTGCAAGCCGGAGAGCGCGCCCTTCAGGGCGCCCACGGTGATCATGGCGCCGAATATCCCGGCCTTGCCGAGCTCCGGGATCCAATCGGGCTTGGCTATGGCCGAGCCGGGAAGCACGCCGATAAGGGCGAGAAAGAGCTGAAGCACGTAGGCGAAGGCGCTTTCGAGCGCGAACAGGGCCAATCCCGCCGCCACTCCCAGGGCCAGCAGGCAGAGAGGCCTGGGGCCGAGGAAACGGATGATCTTCGGGATCTCGCGGCGCCAGCCGGCCGGATTCATGCGCTGATCTCCCCCAAGATCGCCTGGGCCAGGCGATCTTGGACTCGGCCGTCGAAGTCCAGATGCCTCTGGCGGGCGGCCTCCGGCGGCTGCCCGAGCTCGAGAGCCAATAATTCCCAGACCTTGGCCTTGAGGCGGTCGTAATCTCCCGAGGGGTCGTAATGCTGGAATCGCGCGTCGTCGCTGTAGATCTCGTAGGGATTGCGCGCGAAATTGACGAAGAGCGCCTTGACGCCCTTGCCGAAGAAAAAGGCCTCGTAAGCCAGGGTCGAGTTGAAGCTGATGACGAGCCGCGATCGGTGGATATTGAGATAGCTCTCGCCCTTGCCCGTGTTGGGCAGTATCTCGATCTCGGGCCCCATCAGCCGCCGGACATGGTCCACGATCTCGCGGGTGCGGGCGGGATCGCGATAATTGCGCATTTGATAGGCGACCCGCCAGCCGGGATTGCGCCGCTTGAGCTCGCCCACGCGCTGGAAGAGCAGGTCCAGGGAGCGGCCGGTGGCCGCGTCGAAGTCATTATAGGGCCAGATGCTCTGATCGATGAAAAGCAGATCGTAGATCGGCTTCTCGGGGGCCAGGCCCTGATGCAGCTTGAAGAAGCGATCCAGATTCAAGGCCCCGACCGGGATCACGCGGCCCTCGATGCGCAACTCCCGGCAAAGATTATCCATGTAGGGGCCGAAGGAAAGATAAACGTCGACCGCCCCGAAGGCGTAGACCGGATGATGCGTCCTTTCCCCGTTCTGCACGACGAAGAGCTTGCCCGCGCAGTTTTGCCGGAAGGCGATGAGCCGGCAGGGGTGGTTGCTCTCATCGGCGTAGGTGATGAAATGGCGGCAGGGATGGCGGCAGAAATGCCCGTCGAAGCTCGCGTAAATGCCGAGCGACTTGCGGTAATAGGCGAGCACGTTCTGGCCCAAACGCCGCGAGAGCAGCCACAGGGACGGGGCGAAGAGCGGGGCCAAGAACAGCCAAAACAGGCAGCGCGGCGAGACCGAATCATTGATCCAGCTCGCCAATTCGACGCCCGAGCCGGAGAAAGAGCCCCGGTCCAAAGGCGTCAGGCGCTTGGGGCCGGGCAATCGATCGAAGACCCGGCGATAGCGCTCCTCGAAATAGTTCCTGTCCGTGATCTCAAGGTCGATATGGACCGGGCGGGTTTTTCTCCACAGGAATGAAGTCCCTATCAAGTATCTCCAGGGATGCCCCAGGGCCTTGAGCAAGGACTCGGCGTAGGACTCGTTGTTCCCGTAATTCTCGGGCAGGCTGTCGCAATAGATCTTGGCCATCACGCGCTCGAGCTCGGGCTCAGAGCAGCGCAAGAAAGCCTTGAGAAAGCGGAAAGCGGCCATGCCCCGATAGGCCTGCGCGAACTCCTGGGCCGTGGGGATGAAGGCCGTCCGTTCGGCCAGGGAGGGAAGCGGGGGGCAGGCCGTCCGTTGCGCCTCGGTCTGGGCGCTCATGAGCGGCAGCCCTGGAGAAGCGATTCCGCCAGTCTCCAGTCGTCCATGGTGTCGAGGTCCACCCGCTCGCTTTCCGGGCTGATCAGGGCCCGGGTCCCCGGGGGGACGAATACCTTGTCGCGCAGCAGCGACTCGGTGGTGTTGAGGAAAATCGAGCCGTCGATCTTGTAGAACACGGGCAGCGCCTGCCTGGGCCCGGTGGGCTCGCTCTGGGCCAACAGGGGCGAGATGGCCCCGTCCGGAGACAACGTGTAAAAGTGATGGGGACGCTCTCGCGCCGGCGAGAAGCTCACCACCGCCGGGCAGCGCAGGCTCTCGAGCATGTCAATCGCCTTTCTCAGGGTGTCTGCCGAACGGAAGGGCGAGGTCGGCTGCAACAACAGCACCGCGTCCGGCCGATAGCCTTCCTCGTCGAGGCGCTTGAGCGCGTGAAGTACCAGGTCCATGGAATGAGACGAGTCCGAAGCCAGCTCCGCGGGACGCAGCCACGGGACGGGCAGGCCCAGGGCCTCGGCCGTCTTGGCGATCTCGGGGGAATCGGTGCTCAGCAGCAGCCTGTCCAAGCGGCCGCATAGGCGAGCGGCCTCTAGGGTGTAGGCCAGCAGGGGCTTGCCGCCCAAGGGCTTGATGTTCTTGCCCGGGATGCCCTTGGAGCCTCCGCGCGCCGGTATCAAGCCCAGGATTTTCACGGGTCCCTTCCCTCGATGAAGCGGGACAGCAGCTGGATCCCGGCGGGCCCGCTTTTTTCCGGGTGGAACTGATAGCCGGTGATGGCGCCGCGCCTGATCGCGGCGCAAAAGGTGGTATCTCCGTAGCGGCACTCGGCCAGCACATGTTCGCCTTGATCCGGGACGGGGATGAAGGAATGCACGAAATAGTATTGCTTCCCTTCTCCCTGGCCCCTGAGTATCTTGTTCCAACCCACATGCGGCAGCTTCAAGGGCTTTCCGGCGCCGTCCTTGGGCTGGAGCTGCACCACCTTGCCCGGGATCAGGCCCAGGCCGGGCCGGCCCCCGAACTCGAAGCCTTCGCTCATGAGCAATTGCATGCCCAGGCATATGCCGAGCAGGGGCCTGCCGCTGCTCGCGTAATCCTTGATCGGTCCCGCCAATCCACGCTCCTCAAGGCCCTTCATGCCGTCGCCGAAGGCGCCCACGCCGGGCAGCACCAGCAGAGACGCCTCGGGGATATGGCGCGGATCGGAACTGATCGCGGGCTGAGCCCCGGCGGCCTTGAAAGCCCGGGCCACGGAAAAGAGATTTCCCAAGCCGTAATCGACGATCAATACCGGCCTCATCGCGGTGCCATGGCCTCGCCTTGGCGGACGGGAATGCCGCTTCGGCTCAAATGGCTCTTGATCGCCTCCAAGGAGTGGCGGCCGTAATGCAATAGGCCGGCCATGGAAACGGCGTCCGCGCCCGCGCGCAAGGCGCGCTCGGCGTCCTCGGGCTTGCCCGCTCCGCCGCAGGCGATCAGCGGCACCGGCAAGCCCGCCAGCCGTTCGATAAGCTCCAGATCATAGCCCTTGCCCGTGCCTTCCTGGTCGACCGAGGTGATCAGCACCTCGCCGGCCCCCAGCTCGACGCCCTTGAAGGCCCACTGCACGGCGTCCAAACCCGTCTTCTCCCTTCCGTTGTCGGTATAGGCCTCCCAATGCCCGGCTCCTTGGCGCTTGGCCTCGATGGAAAGCACAACGCATTGAGAGCCGAAGCGGCGCGCCGCCTGGCTGATGAAATCGGGATCCTTGGTCGCGGCGGTGTTGACCGCCACCTTGTCCGCTCCCGCGCGCAGCAATTGCTCGATATCCGAAAGGCCGCGCACGCCGCCGCCCACGGTCATGGGAACGAACAAGGAC